>NZ_JAKMSO010000002.1:0-216253 GCF_025772685.1 Campylobacter sp. CNRCH_2015_1657
ATTGATACCTTTTTGGATTGCTTGTAAAGGGGATAGTAATTTTGAAGAAAAAAAGTAAATAGCAAAACATGAAATAAACAATATAATAATAGAAAAAATAATTTGCTTATATGCGTCTTTTAAAACCAACATTTCCAACTCATCTTGCTTTTGAGTTGCACAAGCAATATAGCTTACTTTAGCTTTTGAATTATCTATATTAGCGCAAATTCCAAATCTTTCTTCTTGTGTATCAACGCTTATATATTCAAATGTTTTATAATCTCCAAATTGTTGATGATATTTTTTTATCTCTTCTATACTTGGATGTTGAGTTAAGATTAGTGATTTATTATTTGAAGCAAAAGGAATAGAGCTTGTTGTATCAAAAACAAAAACATTTCCTGGAAGTTTTTCAAAGGTCTTTTGCAAAGATGTTAGTAGTAAATCAACACCTAAAACACCTATCAACTTACCATTTTTCTTAATCGGGGTAGAATAAGTAAAACTAGGTAATTTTGTAACAGAATCTTCATAAACATCACTTATAAACACTCCATCATTTGCAATAGCCCCTTTATACCAGTCTCTAGAAGTAGCATCGTAACTTGGATCATCATAAGAAGAAATTCCACCACCTCTTTTTCTAAAATTAACCCCTTTTTTATCAGAAACAGTATCACTTACAAGCATAGTTCCATCGGGAAAACCAACATAGACAGCTAAAGTATTTGATCCATCTTTAAAAATTTTTAAATCATCTCCTAGCATTTGCTCCATAGAATCAAAATTTAAAACTTGATTTTTTCCCAAAGAATCAATGTATTTTTTTATGGCAAGTAAAATATCTATATAACCATCAACATATCCTTCCACTTGAGTTTCTGTGATCAATAAATAATCTTCATTCGCTTGTTTACTGTTTGAAATTAAATTATTTCTACTAGAAACAAATGCCATTATAGTGATTATTGATAAAGCTAAAAAGACAATAACACCAACAACAATGGACAATTTATTTTTCACACTCATTTGTGTATTTACATTCATATATCTCCTTTTTTGTATTTAAATTGAAGTATTTTAGTAAATATATTTTATCAAAAAAATAATAAATTTTAATAAAAATTATATATTATGACAAAATATTTGTTTATTATTTAAAATAATACTCTGCTGGTTTAGTGAAGAAAAATTAGGTATATAAGCATAACCGCTGATAGGATTTATAACTATACATATATGCTGATCTTGTTTATTAGATAATCTTATAATGCAGTTATTATTAAAAGATGAGAGTTTATCATAAGGACGCATAGCATTTTTCAAAGGTGTGTATAAGCGACCATAATCATCAAAAATTAAACGCGTACTTCCCTTGCAAGCACCTTCAAACAAAACTTTTGAAATACCATATGTTTTTTCTATATTATATTTTAAATTCGCCTTAGAATCATTTTGATTTATTACTCCGCTTTGTCCTGAGTTCATCAATAAGTTTGGATTAATTAAATCAACAGCTATTTCTCTGTCTTTATTAATCATGTTTTTACCTATATTTGCATTACCATCACCATTTTTATCTAAAAAAATAGTATAAGTTTGTTCATTATTTGTAGCTGACTTTGAGCGTATGAAATATAATTGCCATTTAGCTTTAAACCACTCTCGTTTAGCAATATTAAATTCTTTTACTTTAAAATCATTTTGTATTAATGCTAAATGTCTTGTGTATTTAATATCATTTAAAATTTGTTCAGCCCCTAAACGCAAATAGTCAGGTTTGTAATAAAAATACCCCATAGAAAACAATAAAGATAATATAATACAAACAAAAACTAGTTCTATTAAAGTAAAAGCTTGTTTCATTTTATATAATAATAAATTTTATGCTTACCTAAACTAACATATATCTTACTAGCTTTTTTACTAGAATGAAGCTCTAATTTACCTTTGGAAATACCATAAAATTTAAGTCTTAAAGCTAACTCTTTATCTTTAGTGAAAATATGTGTAAAATTTCTTTGTTTTAATTTTAAAGACAATTCTTTAGCAATATGATAATCATAAGCAAAATGTTTTTTTGGATCTTTTAATAAATAATAAAAACTTTGATTAAAAATAATACCAAGATAAAAAAATAGTAAAAAAACTAAAGAGCATTCTATAAAAATTTTATGTTTTAGGCGCAATTGTGGTATTCTTGAGCGATAAGAAGACATTAAATAACGAACTAATAATGGAGTACAAACTACACAAAAAGGTAAAAAGTCTTCTAAAAAAAGTCTTTGTCTTATAGAAAAAATCAAACAAAAAACGAAAGTAGTTGCACTAATAAACCATAAAAGAGGTTTATCATCTTGTAAAAGAATTTTATAAATAACATAAAAAAAATAAAGAAAAATTAAAGGTGAAAAGCAAGCTGCAAAAATACCTAAAGTATCTAAAAAATATCCTTTAGGTTTTCCACTTGCATCAAAACCATAAATACTCATTGCAATAGCAAATAAAATCAAAGAGCATGCAATAAGTAATTTATCTTTTTTATATATAGCAAAAAAGAAAAAAGATAAATATAAAATTACAAAATTTCCATCTACAAAAAGAACTAAAAAAAACAAGATATAAAATAAAAAAAATTTTTTATATTCAAACAGCACCAAAATCAAAAGCGTAAAAAATATTACTACGCTAGATTCATTGATAAGCAAAGCACTGGCTACACTACCAGGAAGCAATATAAAAAGCACAACAGAAATAAAAGCATCAAAAGAAGTTTTGGTGTATCTTAAAGCCAAAATATACAACAAAATACAACTTAAAGAATGCAACAAAACAAATGGAAGTCTTAATCCAAAATCATTTTGCCCAAGAAGAGTAGTACCAAATCTAGCAATCATAGCAATTAAGCTATGATCGTAAAAATAAATTTGTGCTTCATTGTAGCTGATAGATAAAGTGCTTACACCATATAATAAAGCACAAAAATCAAAAAATAAAACGGCTAATAAATACCTTTTCATTTTTGATTAGTCAAGTTTTACAGGCCCATTACTTGCGTGAGATTGTAAAAATCTTAAAATTCTATCTTTTTCCGCATCAGTGATTTTAGCAAAACCTTGCATAGCAGATAAATATGCATCCCATTCTTCCATTAAATGTTCTTTTGGTTTATGTGCTGCGTGACAACTTGTGCAAGTATCATAATAAGTTAATTCTATCTCATCCCAAGCAAGAATTTCTTGATCGGTCAAATCTTTACTTTTAACTAAAAATTCCATTTCATTGTTTGCATTTTTAGCATTTAAAGTAAGTAAAAGATAAATTCCATCTTTGGTATAAGCAAGGCTTTTTGGATTTGACTCCACAACCTCACCTTTGACTTTAATTAAAGAGTATTCACCTTCTTCTTTTATAAGCTCCACTTTAGAGCCTTCATAAATTTGTCCTACTACTTTTTTACTAGCACTATCTAAAAGATCTACTTTTTCATTAAAAATAAACATATCTTTAGCAAACAAAGCACTAGCTAAAAAAGTTAATGTCAATATAATTTTCTTCATTTTAAGCTCCTATGATTTCTGGTGGTGTAGTTGAATTATAAGGTTTTATAACTTCTTTTAGCTTTTTAATGCCCACTAAGCAAGTATTTACACTAGTTGCTTGAGCCATAGTTGAAGTTGGTCTTGAGCTTGTTAAAACATTTACATGGCCTGCATTACATCTTGGCTTGCTATCGCTTACATCTTCAGGGTCATACCAAGCACCCTCTTGGATACTAATAACCCCTTCCATGATATTATCTGTTACAAAAGCACCTGCTAAAAGTGATCCACGATCATTATATACTTCTACAACTTCTCCGTGGGTAATGCCAAGTTTTTTAGCATCATTTGTATTAATCATCACAGGCTCTCTACCTTGAATTTTATACAAATCTCTTACCCAAGTATTATCAAGTTGAGAATGCACTCTATATCTTGGATGTGGACTTACTAAATGGAAAGGATATTTTTTAACTAATTTTTCATTACCCAGCCACTCTGCAGGCTCAAACCATGTTGGATGTGCTTTAAAATCATCTAAATTGTATTTTTCAAATTTTGGAGAATAAATTTGGATTTTTCCACTTTCTGTTGCAAGTTTATTTGCCACAGGATCGGCTCTAAATTCAGAGTGTCTTACAAAATTATAAGCTTCTTTTGGTGGTTCAAAATGGATAAAACCTTGTTTCCAAAAGTCAGCAAATTCCATATAATAAGGACAATCACTTCTTCCATAAAAACCTTCAAGCCATTGTTGTTTTGTTTTATTACCTGTAAATTTTTTATGCTCTCTCTCGCCAATTCTTTTTGCTAATTCTTCGAAAATATCATAGTCATTTCTACTTTCAAAATAAGGCTCAATTACTTTTTTCATAGCATAAACATAATCTTGAGAATAAGAGCCACCAAAGCTAATATCATCTCTTTCTAAAGTTGTAGTTGAAGGTAATACAATATCTGCCATTTTTGCCATAGGAGTCCACCAAGGCTCATGTACAATTAATGTATCAAGTGTTCTTAAAGCTTTGATAAGTTCATTTGTATTTGGATGATGGCCCAATACAGAAGCACCCACTACATACATGAGTTTAATTTTAGGATAAGTGATTTCTTTACCTTTAAATTTAACTGTTTTACCTGGATTTAAAATAGCTTCTGAAACTCTACTTGCAGGAATATTAGTATCAAGATTATTTTTACCTTGTGGTAAACCTACTGGTAATCTTACACCTGAAAATGCTTGACCACCACCTGAATAATGCATAGAAAAACCAAATCCACCACCAGGTAAGCCTACTTGACCTATCATTGAAGCTAAAACCATTAAAGTCCAATCAGCTTGCTCACCATGGTGTGCTCTTTGCATAGCCCAGTTACCTGCTAAAAAGGTTCTATTTTTTACAAAAGTATCTGCCAATGCGGTAATAACTTTTTCTTCAACGCCGGTAATATTTGCAGCCCAAGCTGGAGTTTTATCAATACCATCAGTTTTTCCAAGCAGATAAGGTAAGAATTTGTCAAAACCATCAGTGTATTTTTCAATGAATTTTTTATCATATTTTCCACTTTTATATAAATAATTCATCATACCAAGCATTAAAGCAACATCAGTATTTGGACGAATCTTAATCCACTGAGCATTTAAAATTTCTGCTGTTTGAGTATATTGAGGATCGATAGTTATAAATTTAATTTTTGATTTGCTGTATTTTTTATAATAATCATCATTACCACGATTTGCAACTTTAAAATCAATTTGATTACATTTATAAAGATCAGCTCCCCATAAAACATAAACCTGAGTGTTTTCCAAAATAACTTCATGAGAAGTTTGTAAAGAATAAACTTCCAAATCTCCTACTATACTAGCATTTACTTTACCAGCAGCACCATTACTATACTCACCATCAGTGCCAATATGGCCACCTAAAGCGGTATTAAAAAATCTTCCTGCTACTGAGTTACAATTGTGCAATAAACCTACATGTCCCCATGCACCATAACTTGCATTAAATAAATTTTCAATAGGGGTTTCTTTTAATTTTTCCAATACAAGCTCTAAAGCTTTCTCCCAACTTACTCTTACAAAAGGTTCTTTACCTCTTAATTTAGGTCTTTTTTTACCTTCTAAAAAGCTTTTTCTAACACAAGGATACTTTACCCTAGTGTCTGAATAAGTTCTATCGATAATGGCATCAGTTATTACTGAAGGATGTTTATCAGATTTTTGTGGAGTAACTTTTACTATTTTTCCTTCTGAATTTACTTCAGCCCAAAAAGCACCAAAGTGAGTTGCATGAGGAATTTTTTTAGTATCGTAAAATTTTGTTTGTGCTGCCATTAAAGGATTAACGGAAGCAACTGCTGAAGTTGCAGCAAGACCTTTTAAGAATTTTCTTCTTGTTAAACTCATGTTTGTCCTTCCTTTTAGTTTAATATTTAATTATATTGTATTATTTATAGCTAATAATAAACTAAATTTTAATACTCCAGAAAAAATCAATCCATTCCTTAGCTTCTTTAATATAAAATTCAGGGATTAATAATGCTGAAGTTTTGTAAAAAACACTTGCTACTTTAAGCTCTAAATGAGGAAACTTTTGACTTAAGACTCTCTTAATTTCTATCATAGTTTCACCACTATCTATGATATCATCTACCAAAAGAACTTTTTTATATGAGCTAAGATCAGGAATATTAAAAATTTTAATCGTATCTAATTTTTGAGTATCTTCATAATGGATAGAATTTAAAGAAAATAAATTTCTATTACCCATACCTTCTGCTAAAAAATGGCCCAAAGTCATACCACCTCTTGCTATAGCAAGTAAAACATCGGGATTAAATTCCTCTTTTATTTTGCGCGTAAAAGGGATAATTTCTTTTTGAAATTCTTCATAAGCATAATAATACATAATCACTTCCTATAAAAATTGTAATAAAAATACCAATAATGAAATTGCACTTAAAATGATAATTCCAAGATTAATTTTATCAAATTCTTTTTGCATAATACGCATAAATAAATATGCAATAAAACCAAAAGCAAAACCTGTTGTAATAGAATAAGTCAGCGGCATCATAATAATAATAAAAAACGCACTCACAGCTATTGCTTTATCTTTAAAATTAATATTTGCAACTTCCATAAACATTAAAACTCCAACAAGAACCAATACAGGATAAATAGAATTTGCAGGAATAGCTTTAAATACCGGTAGTAAAAATAAAGTGAAAACAAAACATATAGCAGTAACTAAAGCTGTAAGACCTGTTCTACCGCCTGCTTCAACTCCTGCTGAACTCTCCACAAATGCCGTTACAGTAGAGGTACCAACAACTGCTCCCATAGCTGAACTAACAGCATCTACTCCTAAAGTTTTTCCTAGTTTTTTATCACCTTGTTTTGGATCATCAAATATTTTTCCTCTTGAACCTACGCCTGTGATTGTCCCTACGCTATCAAAAAGCTGAGTAACAAAAAAAGTAAGCACTATAGGAATCATACTAAGCTCTAAAGCTCCTTTAATATCAAGCTTACCAAATATTGCACTTAAGCCATTATCTCCGTTTATAACTGGCATCGACAAAAGTTGTTCTGGAAACCTAGCTCCATCAATACCAAAAATCCAAGCACACAAAGCACTTACAAAAACAGCTAAGATAAAAGCAGCTTTAATCCTCCAAGCCCAAAAAACAAAAACTAAAAACAAACCAAATAATCCAAAAAGTACTTTAGTGCTTGAAAAATCTCCCAAGCCTACTAAAGTTGCTTCACTTTTGGTGATAATTCCCATTTGCACAAGTCCCATAAAAGCTATAAAAGTTCCAATACCCGCTGATATAGCTTTTCTTAGATCATTTGGTATGCTTTTTATAACCCAAATTCTAAAATTAGTAAAAGATAATAAAGTAAAAACAATACCTGATAAAAAAACAGCCCCCAAAGCACTTTGCCAAGGAATTTGATAAGTATTACACACGCTAAAAGTAAAATACGCATTTAATCCCATGCCTACACTCATAGCCACAGGAGTATTAGAAAAAAAAGCACTTAAAGTAGTAGCTATAATAGTTACCAAAGCGGTTGCTACGATTAAAGCTTCTAGTGGCATACCTGAATTGCTCATTATATTAGCATTAACCGGTATAATATAAATCATTGCTAAAAAGGTAGCAATACCTGCATAAATTTCAGTTTTTACATCGCTATTATGCTCTTTAAGTTTAAAAAAATCCATTTTAATCCTTAATAAATTTTTAGTTCATTATATAAACTATCTCGCTCTATTGCTATATAACCTGAACTTTGAATCATCTCTATGAAGGTTTTTAAACTTAAGCCATTTGAACTTTTTGCTCCACCTGCACTTTGTATGCTTTCTTTTTCTATGGTACCATCTAAATCATTTGCGCCAAAATCTTGAGCCACCATAGCTAAATTTATACCCATAGTTGCCCAATAAGCTTTGATATTTTTAATATTATCAAGCACTATTCTTGCTATAGCTAAAGTTTTTAAAATTTCCACCGAGCCAAGTGGCTTTTTACCTGTAATAAAACTATTATCTTGTTGCCAAACTAAAGGAATAAAAGCATTAAACCCACTTGTTTGATCTTGGAGATTTCTTAATCTTATCATGTGATTAATTCTATTTTCTCTACTTTCTATATGCCCAAATAACATAGTAGCATTACTTTGTTTGCCTTTTTCATGCCAAAGTTTGTGAATTTTTAGCCAATTTTCACTACTTACCTTACCATGACAAATTCTTTTTCTAACTTCTTCATCAAAAATTTCAGCTCCACCACCTGGCATAGAATCAACACCATACTCAAGCATTTTTTCTATTACTTCTTCATAACTCATATCAAAAGCTCTACTTAAAAAATCAACCTCAGCAGCAGTTAGAGCTTTAATGTGTAAAAATGGATATTTTTCTTTAATCATTTTAAAAATTTCTAAATACCACTGCCATGATGTATTTTTATTGTGCGCTGAAACAATATGAATTTCTTTCGTATCTCTTAAAACTGTCTCATCAACTATTTTCATTATCTCTTCATGTGTCATAGTGTAAGGATTAGGATTTTTCCTATGTGCTGAAAAAGCACAAAATTTACAAGTATCTGCACATATATTTGTAGGATTAATATGTCGATTGATATTAAAATAAACCTTTTTGCCATGCAAATTAGTACGAATTTTTTGTGCATATTTAGCTAGAGTAAAAAGCTCTAAATCCCAAAGTTTATTAGCCTCTTCTTCGTTTAATCTTTCTTGATTTTCTAATTTTTCTATAATTGTTTGCATATTCTTACCATATTTTTAATTTTAAACTACAATTATAATTTTAACTTACTTAAAATTTAATACAAAGTATTTTTTGGTATGATTTTAATAAAAATTTAAAGCAAGGAATAATTTTCAAAAATGGATATGCAAAAAATTCAAAAATTAAAAAATTCTTTAAAAGACTATGAAGCATATTGTTCTAGACTTTTTTTAAAGCAAGGTTCTTTTAGCTTTTACCATTCTAAAGAGATTGATCGTTTTATAGAAGATATTTATGAGCTTGTTTTAAATGATTTTTTTGATGATTTTTTTCCACATAATGACAAAATTCCTTTTTGTATTATCGCCATTAAACAATATGCTAAAATGAATTTAAGCATAAAAGAAAATATTGATTTATTGCTTATTTATAAAGATATAAAAGCTTATAATATTAAGCCTTTAATGAAAGCATTTATTACTTTTTTAAACGATATTGGTTTAAGCATTAACTATCAAATTTGTGAAATAAATGGACTTTATAATATAGCTAAAAATGAGCTTAAACAAAATATTTTACAATATCGCTATATTAGTGGTTCTAAGATTTTATTTAAACAAATCAAAGAAAAAATTTCCCAAGCTCAAGATGAGTTAAAAGAAGAATTTGCTCTAAAAATCTTGCAAGAATTTAACCCTTATTATCAACCTTTAATCAAGCAAGAATTTGATATTAATAAAAATTTTGGCGGTTTAGATGAGCAACTTAATATAGAAAATTTAAATATTTTATTTAAAGATTCTCCCAAAAATTATATGCTTAATTTTATCAATGAAAAAGAATTTAGCGAATTTAAGCTTGCGAGTGATTTTTTATTTTCACTTAAATGTGCAATGAATCTTTTAGAAGGTAAAAACACAAATTTATTTTTAATACAAAATTCACAAGAACTTGCTAACTTAATGCATAAAAAAGAAAAGAAAAATTTAGATCTTAAATCCATACTCATTCAAAAAGCAATGCAAAGTATGCAAATTTGTGGAATTTATACACATTTTTTAGCAAGATGCATCCAGGAAAAACATTATAAAGAAAATAAACTTTATGAAATACAAGATAACTTTTTTACCTATTCAGATGAAAATGAAAATTTAAATTCAATACTCAATCGACTTTTAAAACTAGAAGATGAGGAATTTATTTTTGATATTAAACTAATTTTTGCATTAAAAAGAGCAAAAAATAATGATGAAAATTTGGAGTTATTTAAAGGTATATTAGAAAAAAAACATTCTTTTAGTATTTTAAAACTACTAAACAATGCAAATATTTTAAAAGATTTTTGCAAACCATTAATTCAAAGTAAATTTTTACTCGAAGAAGAAGGTGTTTATAGCGCATTAGATAGAGCATTACTTTGCTTAAAATACTTTGAAGAAAAAGATTGCAAATTTGATAAAAAAACACTTCTAATAATAAAGCTTACCATACTTCTAAGTGCTATTCATGAAGAAAATGAAATTTCTTTAGCAAATATTTACAGGGCTTATGTAGGAAAATTCCAAGTTGATAATGAACTTTTAGATTTTGGCTTAAGATTGTATAAAAATTTTAACGCTTTTAAAGACATTATAGAAAAAGAAGATATTTATAATTCTACTATTGTTTTAAATTTTATTTCCAAATTAAATGATATAAATACCTTAAAAACCTTACATCTTTTATCTTTTTGCAATGCTAAAGCTTTAGGTATAGAAAATCATTTTTATTATAAAAGTTTAGAAAGATTGTTTCAAAATGCGCTAGAAGGCTTTGAGGATGAGAATTTAATTGATGAGAGCCAAAGAAGAGTAAAAAAAGAACAAACTCTAAAAAGAAGTAAGGCTTTTTTAGATCTTGATGAGCAAACTCAAGATAATATCACTCATATTAAATCTAATCTCTTTTTTATAAAAAATAGTTTTGAAAAAATCATTAAAATAGCACAAATTGCACAAAAAGAAAATTTTACTTTTTGGCTTGATAATCAAGATAATTTTACCCTAGAGCTTATAATGAATAGAAAAAACAATCTTGAAAATATACTCAATACTTTAAGTTCTTTAAATTTAGTCTTTATGAGTTTTTTTGAATTATTTGATGAAAAAGTTTATTTGAAATTTGAATATTCAGATATAGTAAGCGATACTCAAAAACAAAGTTTAGAAAATTTACTTAATTCTAAATTGCATTTAAAAGTACAAAAAAAAGCAAAAAAACCAAACATTAAAAAAGATGAATTAAAATTAGACATGAATTATTCCAAAAGCTATGCCAAAATAACCTTAAACACAAAAGATCAAAAAGGTTTAATGGCTTATGTAATGGATGTACTTGCAAGATATGATATTATCTTAAGTGCAGCAAAAATTCAAACCATAAAAGAAAGAACGCGAAATGTTTTGATTTTGCATAAAAATGAAAGCTTGCAAGATCATAAAGATCAAATTCTTAAATCACTAATAAGCGAGTAAAAGATGTGTGGAATAGTAGGTTATATAGGAACTAAAGAAAAGAAAAAAATCATATTAGAAGGTTTAAAAGAGCTTGAATACAGAGGCTACGATAGCGCCGGTATAGCAGTAATGAAAGATGGAGAATTAGACTTTTTTAAAGCAGTTGGAAAATTAGAAAATTTAGCTAACAAAACTGCTAATTTTAATAGTGATGGATTTGGGCTTGCTATAGGCCATACGCGTTGGGCAACTCATGGAAAACCAACCGAAATAAATGCGCATCCACATTTAGGACAATACTCTTGTGTAATACATAATGGAATCATAGAAAATTACCAAGAATTAAAAACAAAACTCACACAAGAAGGTATTAATTTTCTAAGTCAAACTGACACTGAAGTTATTGTACATTTATTTGAATATCATGCGAGTAATTTAGAACCATTTGAAGCTTTTAAAAAGACCATAGCTGAACTAAAAGGTGCTTTTGCAATCTTGCTTGTGAGTAAAAAAGATCCTAATACAATTTATTTTGCTAAAAATGCTGTGCCACTCATCATCGGAAAAAATGGCGATGAAAATGAATATTATTTTGCATCAAGTGATGCACCTTTAGTTTCTTTAGTGGATAAAGTAACTTATCTTGAAGATGGAGATTATGGATATGTTAATTTAAATGAATGCAAAATTTGTCATGATCAAGCTTGTATACAACCTACTTTTGTGGCTTTAAGTCAAGATAAAAGTTATGCTCAAAAAGATGGTTATAGGTTTTTCATGGAAAAAGAAATTTATGAGCAAAGTAGAGTTTTAGGCGAAGTTTTAATGGGACGATTACAAGGTGAGCAGATTGTTTTTGAAGATATAAATGAAACTCTTTTACAAAACATAGATGAAATCACACTTTGTGCTTGTGGTACAAGCTATCATGCAGCATTAAGTGGGGCTTATTTACTTGAAAGACTTGCAAAAATTAAAACTAAAGTTGAAGTAGCAAGTGAATTTAGATACAGAGAAGCCATTATAGGTAAAAATACTCTTTTTATAGTAATCTCTCAAAGCGGCGAAACAGCTGATACACTAGAAGCTTTAAAAATAGCAAAAACACAAGGAGTTAAAACTTTAGCAATATGCAATGTGGATAATTCTAACATCGTGCGTTTGGCTGATATATCTTTACTTACTAGAGCGGGTATTGAAAAAGGCGTAGCTTCAACTAAAGCATTTGCCACTCAAGTAGCAACTTTATGGATGCTTGCAATCTATCTTGCACAAAAAGCAAATTTAGATATGAGTAAAGAAATCAAAGCTCTAAGAAGTTTACCAAGTATAGTTAAAGTTGAACAAAACTTGCATGAAAAAGTACATAGAATTTCAAAAAGATACCTACATGGCCATGGCTTTTTCTTTATAGGAAGAGATGTATTTTATCCACTAGCACTAGAAGGAGCTTTAAAACTTAAAGAAATTTCATACTTACATGCTGAAGGCTATCCAGCAGGAGAGATGAAACATGGACCTATTGCTCTAGCAGATAGTGAGCTTTTTACCGTTGCATTAATGCCGCAAAATTGTCTTTATGAAAAAACAAAATCAAATGTAGAAGAATTAGCTGCAAGGGATTCTACTTTACTTGCTATCTCTCCACTTGATTTTGATTTAAGTGATGATTTTATAAAAACTTCAAAGCAAGAGCACTATATGTGCGAATTTTTCGAAATGATGGTAATCTTACAACTTCTAGCTTTAGAAGTTTCTATAAGACTTGGCAATGATGTGGATATGCCAAGAAATCTAGCAAAAAGTGTTACAGTAGAATAATATTTGTGTAGTTTTGAAAAAAACTACACCTTTCTTCAAAAATTTTATAAATACTTCTTAAATTATAAGCAAACTTTAGGGTTTATTTAGTTTAAATATCACAACTTATTTTATTACAAGGAAAGGCCATGGAATACAGAATCGAACACGATACTATGGGAGAGATTAAAGTTCCTAATGATAAATATTGGGGAGCACAAACTGAAAGAAGTTTTGAAAATTTTAAAATTGGTTGTGAAAAAATGCCAAAAGTTTTAATTTATGCTTTTGCAAATCTTAAAAAATCTTTGGCTTTGGTAAATAATAAACTTGGTAAATTAGATGATGCTAAAAAAAATGCTATCGTGCAAGCTTGCGATGAAATTGTAGCAGGAAAATTTGACGATAATTTCCCACTAGCAATATGGCAAACAGGTTCAGGCACTCAAAGCAATATGAATATGAATGAAGTTATAGCAAACCGTGCAACTGAAATTATGGGTGGAGATTTTAGAAAAGAAAAGCTTGTTCATCCAAATGATCATGTAAATATGAGTCAAAGTTCAAATGATACTTTTCCAACTGCTATGAGTATAGTTTCGGTAGAGCAAGTAGAGAAAAAACTTATCCCTGCTTTAGATGAGCTTATTGCAACTTTTGAAAAAAAAGTAAAAGAATTTGAAGGAATTATTAAAATAGGAAGAACTCACCTTCAAGATGCTACACCACTTACCCTAGCTCAAGAATTTAGCGGATATCTTTCTATGTTACTTCACTCAAAAGAGCAAATCATCGCTTCTTTACCTACATTAAGAGAACTTGCAATAGGTGGGACAGCTGTTGGTACAGGATTGAATGCGCATCCAGAACTTAGTGAAAAAGTAAGCGAAGAATTAAGCAAGCTTTTAGGTACTAAATTTGTTTCAAGTCCAAATAAATTCCATGCACTAACAAGCCATGATGCAATTAATTTTACCCATGGAGCTATGAAAGGCTTAGCTGCAAATTTAATGAAAATAGCAAATGATATTAGATGGCTAGCAAGTGGCCCTAGATGTGGTCTTGGAGAGTTAAACATACCTGAGAACGAACCAGGAAGTTCTATCATGCCAGGCAAGGTTAATCCTACTCAATGCGAAGCTTTAACTATGGTTGCAGTGCAAGTTATGGGAAATGATGCAGCTATTGGTTTTGCAGCAAGCCAAGGAAATTTCGAGCTTAATGTTTTTAAACCTGTGATTATTTATAACTTCTTGCAAAGCCTTGATTTATTAGCTGATGCTATGCATTCATTTAATATCCATTGTGCTGTTGGTATAGAGCCAAATAAAGAAAAAATTGATTTTAACTTACATAATTCTTTAATGCTAGTAACTGCATTAAACCCACATATTGGCTATGAAAATGCAGCTAAAGTAGCAAAAAATGCTCACAAAAAAGGCATTTCTTTAAAAGAAAGTGCTATGGAGCTTGGCTTAGTAAGCGAAGAAGACTTTGCTAAATTTGTAGATCCTACAAAAATGATAGGAGTAAAAAAATAATCAAAAGACTAGGAATAATCCTAGTCTTTTCTTAAGAGTTAGTATGATTTATGAAAATGATTATTTATTTATAGAAAAAGAAAATTCTCAAATTCCTTGGGTGAAAATTTTTACTAAAGAAAATTACAGAGAATTAAGTGATTGTCCAACCTTTTTACAAAATATGCTTTTTCAATATGTTTTAGCTTGCGAATTAAGCCTTAGAGAGTATTATAACCCAGAAAAAATCAACATAGCTTCCTTTGCAAACTATGTGCCAAGAGTGCATTTTCATATTATGGCACGTTTTAAAGAAGATGGGTTTTTTCCTGAATGCATGTGGGGAAAACAACAAAGAGAAATTAAGGATTTAAAATTGCCTGATTTTGAAGGATTTGTATCAATTTTACTTAAAAAAATAAATAATATTCATGTTTAAAAATTTATTAATTCTAGTTATCAAGTCCTATTACATTATCTACTTAGGATTATTTTAGTACAAAAATCATATAAGTTTAAAATATGAGAAAATCAAACTATAAGCTTGATAATAATTCATCTTTATTTTTATAAAAGGTCAAATAACTTTTTTTAAAACTCATGTTTTTATTAAAAACAGCAAATAAATTATTTAATATAATAAACTAAAATTTGAAAAAAGAAAGGTTTAAACTATGAAGCAATTGTTATTTTTACTTACACTTTGCTCAATTGCATTTTCCACGCAATGTGAGGTTAAAATAAAGCAAATTCAAAAAGAAATAGCTTATGCTAAAAATTACAATCATCAAGAAAAAGCTTTAAGTTTAGAATTAGCCTTAAAAGAAGTTCAAGCAGATTGTGCAAAAGATCCTCTTTTTTATGATAAAAAATTAGAGGCTAAAAAACTTAAAGAGCAAGAGATAGAAAAAATCGAACAAGAGTTAAAAGAATTAAAAAAACAAAAAGATTATATGAGTAAAACAGAGTATAAAAACAAAAAACAAGCTTTAAAAGACAAAAAAGACAAAATCAAAAAAGAGATTGAAGAATACATCAACAAACTCTAATTTAATTCCAAATTTGCCACCATTTTTTATTTTGTTGTTTTAATTTTTGCATTAAAATATTTTGATTTTTTAATGCAAACTCATTTTCTCCATCAAGCTTTGATAATTCTTTGGTATATTCTAAAACTTGTTTACTCAATCATTTTATTAAAAAATTCTATAGCCTTTTGATAATCTTCCAAATTCTCAAAGTCGCTTCTTAAACAAGAGCTAGATCAATACAAGTTTACAATTTTTTTAAGGCTTTTGTTTGCTTATCTAAAAGTATATAAACTCTAGCTCTGTTAAAATATACTAAATAATATGTATTATCTAGTACATGGTTTTATTGAAAGCCAAAAGTACTTCTTGAAATTTCAAACAATTAAATCCACAAAATGCTCTATTATGATAAGCTTCCAAAAACAATACGCTCGCTTAAAACTTCATCGCATTTTTCAAATTCTGAATTTTCAAAATATTCTTTAGCTAAATCTGATAACTCAGTAATTAAATTATCCAAATCTTAACCCTAGTTTTGATTTTCTTTATTTAAACTTTTCAAAAATTCTTCTATATTATATTTTGTTCTATAGGTTTCACTCATTAAGTGAATCAAAATATCTCCTAAATCAAGCACAGTCCATTCTTCACTACTTTCTATATTTAAAAACTCCTCACCTTTGCTTTTAAGATTAGTTTTTAAATCATCAATCAAAGAAAGCGCGTGTCTTTCCCCCATAGTAGTAGCAATCACTACAAATTTAACAAAATAATCCTTATCTTGCATATCAAAACTTTCTATTAAATCTGCCTTTTTATCATCTAAAATCTGCACTATATTATTAATTCTTTCTTGCATTGTTTTCCTTTTGTTAAATATTTTTAAATTTAGAATAATAAAGCTTAACTTCTTCTTTGATTTGCTCACAAACTTGCGTTGTTTGTAAAGTTTGTCTTATAAAAGATGAAGAGATATTTACTTTAGTATCTAAAGTTTTAAAATGTTTTGGTATAAAAATATCATCTCTTTTAGCTATAACAAATTCTACCAAATTTTGCAATCTTTCAAATTCATGCCATTTTTCAAGACTTTGCAAATGATCAGCTCCTAAAATAAGATAAAATTTTGAAATTTCATATTGCTTATATAAAAATTCAACACTTTCTATACTAGGCACAGGTCTTTGCTTTTTTATTTCAAAATCACAAATTTCAACTTTTATTAAGCTTCCCCAAATTTCCTTGCACCATTTTAAGCGTCTTTGTTCATCTGCAGTAAATTCTTGTTTAAAAAGACTAATAAAAGTAGGCATAATAATGAGCTTATCAAGCTCTAAATTTTCTAATGCATTTAAGACTATAGCATTATGACCTAAATGAGGCGGATCAAAACTACCGCCAAAAAGTGCGATTTTCATTAAAATTTAACCTTTTTTTAGTAGAATTTTATCTACTTAATCATAAAAAGGAAATGAAAATGGCTGTAAAAGTTGCAATAAATGGCTTTGGACGCATTGGAAGATGTGTTGCAAGAATTATCATGAAACGCGATGATATAGAACTTGTAGCGATTAATGATACTACTGATATTGAACTCACAAAATATCTTTTTAAATACGACACCGTTCATGGGGTATATGATGGTAGTGTTGAAAATGAAAATGATGATTTAATAATTGATAATAGAAAAATAAAAGTTTTAAAAAGTAGAAATATAGCAGATTTAGACTTTGCAAAATATGGCGCACAAATTGTTTTAGAGTGCACCGGTGCACACTTAACTATGGAAAAATGTCAAGGATTTTTAGATCATGGAGTGCAAAAAGTCATCATGAGTGCACCTGCAAAAGATAAAACTCCAACCTATGTTTTAGGAGTAAATGCTCACGAATATAAAGGCGAAAATATCATCTCAAATGCAAGTTGTACCACCAACTGCCTA
Organism: Campylobacter sp. CNRCH_2015_1657; assembly: GCF_025772685.1. NCBI lineage: Bacteria > Pseudomonadati > Campylobacterota > Epsilonproteobacteria > Campylobacterales > Campylobacteraceae > Campylobacter > Campylobacter sp. CNRCH_2015_1657. The sequence goes on from NZ_JAKMSO010000002.1 coordinate 17,589, forward strand.
GGACCAATTTGTAGAGTTTTGCAAGATAATTTTGGCATAGAAAAAGGTTTAATGACTACTATACATGCTTACACCAATGGTCAAAGTATTATTGATGCAAAAGCAAGAGATAAAAGAAGATCACGCGCTGCTGCACAAAATATCATCCCTACTTCTACCGGTGCAGCAAAAGCTATGAAGCTTGTTATGCCTGAACTTGATGGAAAATTACATGGTCAAAGCATGCGTGTGCCTGTAGCTGATGTATCAACTGTGGATTTAACTGCAACTTTAAAGAAAAAAGTAAGTAAAGAAGAAATCAATGAAGCCTTTAGAAAAGCAGCTGCTAGTAATTTAAAAGGCATATTATTAGTTGATGATGAAGAAAGAGTTTCAAGTGATTTTATAACTTGCTCTTATGGTGCAATTGTAGCAAGTGATTTAACTCAAGTAATTTGTGATGATTTTGTTAAAGTGGTTGCTTGGTATGATAATGAATGGGGTTATTCTTCTCGTTTAGTAGATATGGCAGTATTTATAGCAAAGGCTTAAGATGAGTAGTATTTTATCGATTAAAGATATTGATCTTGCAAAGAAAAAAGTATTTATAAGATGTGATTTTAATGTTCCTCAAGATGAGTTTTTAAATATCACCGATGATCGTCGTATTCGCTCGGCCATCCCTACTATAAGGTATTGTTTAGATAATGGCTGTGCGGTTATTTTAGCTTCACATTTAGGGCGTCCAAAAGAAATAGCTTCAAAATACTCTTTAGAACCAGTTGCAAAAAGACTTGCACGCTTAATGGCTAAAGAAGTCATCATGGCTAAAGATGTTATAGGTGAAGATGCAAAGAAAAAAGCTAGCGAATTAAAATCAAGTGAAATTTTGCTTTTAGAAAATTTACGCTTTGAAAAGGGTGAAACTAAGAATGATGAAAATTTAGCCAAAGAACTTGCTTCTATGGCTGATGTTTATATTAATGATGCTTTTGGGGTTTGTCATAGAGCCCATGCTAGCGTTGAAGCTATTACAAAATACTTTGATAATACAAACAAGGGTGCGGGATTTTTACTCCAAAAAGAAATTGAGTTTGCAAGCAATCTTATCAAACACCCTGTACGTCCTTTTGTAGCCGTAGTAGGTGGTTCTAAAGTAAGTGGAAAATTACAAGCTTTGACTAACTTACTTCCAAAAGTAGATAAATTAATCATAGGTGGAGGTATGGCCTTTACTTTCTTAAAAGCTCAAGGTTATGATATAGGAAATTCTCTTTTAGAAGAAGATTTAATTGAAGAAGCAAATAAAATCTTACTCAAAGGTAAAAATCTAGGTGTAAAAATTTACCTTCCTGTGGATGTTACAGCAGCACAAACTTGCTCCCAAGAGGCAGTAATGAAATACACCCCTGTGCAAGAAATTCCTGCAGGTTGGATGGGACTTGATATAGGTCCTGCTAGCGTAAGATTATTTAAAGAGGCACTTTCTGATGCTCAAACTATATGGTGGAATGGACCTATGGGGGTTTTTGAAATCGATAAATTCTCAAAAGGTAGCATTAAAATGAGCCATTATATTAGTGAATCTCACGCAACAACTGTAATAGGTGGTGGCGATACTGCTGATGTTGTAGCAAGAGCTGGTGATGCTGATGAGATGACTTTCATTTCAACTGGTGGTGGAGCATCATTAGAACTTATAGAAGGAAAAGAACTTCCTGGTGTAAAACCTTTGACTATAAAGGATAATGAATGATTTTTGCAGCAAATTTAAAGTGCAATCATACAAGATCAAGCTTTGAACTTTATGCTCAAGAATTAAACCAAAACTTAAACAAAGAAGATGAAATTTTCATCTTCCCTCCTAGCATAGCTTTCTTAAAAGACAATTTTTCATTTCAGCAAGGCGCGCAGAATTTCTACCCTTGTGAAAATGGAGCCTATACCGGAGAAATAGGTAAAATTCACTTGGAAGAATTTAATATCAAAAGCGTTTTAATAGGCCACTCTGAAAGGAGAGCTTTAAGTGAAAATGAAAGCTTTTTAAGGGCTAAATTTGATTTTGCAAAAAATCTTGATTTTAATATCATTTATTGTATAGGCGAAAGTTTAGAAACCAAAAATACTAATAAAAGCTTGGATTTTTTAAAAAAACAAATTGAAAATATTGATTTATCTTATAAAAAACTTATCATAGCATATGAGCCTATTTATTCTATAGGCACAGGAGTTAGTGCTAATCTTGATGATATTAATACCATACTTAATTTTTTAAGAGAATTTACTAACGCTAAGCTTTTATATGGTGGAAGTGTTAATCAAAACAATATTAAAGAAATTTGTGCTTTAAAAAATTGTGATGGAGTATTAATAGGTTCAGCCGCATTAAATGCAAGTGATTTTTTAAATATGATACAAACAACCAAAGGTTAAAAAATGTCTTTAAGCAATGAAGAATTAAAAAGCATATTAGAGCATAAAATCGCTCTATTAGAAAACTCGCACAAAGAAGAGAAAAATATCTCATTAGAAGCCGTAAATTCCATCATTAAAATTTTAGGTTTGCCAAATGATTTTGGCCCCTTAGCACATAGATATTTTCAACTTCACACCCCACCTAGTCTCATATGGCTTCATTTAAGTGAATGCACAGGGTGTAGTGAGAGTTTGCTTAGAACTTCATTGCCTGACTTTTTAGATCTGATTTTTGATTTCATTTCTTTAGAATATCATGAAACCTTTATGAGTGCAAGCGGACACCAAGCAGAATCGCATTTAGAGGAAGTTTTAGAAAAAAAAGATTTTCTTTTGGCCGTTGAAGGTGGGGTTTGTGCTATAGATCCTTTTTATCTAACTATAGGAGCACATGGTGAAAATGGATATGAAATTTTACAAAAATGTGCCAAAAATGCTAAAACAATCTTTGCTATGGGAACTTGCTCAAGCTATGGAGGAATTCAAGCTGCACATCCAAACCCTACCAAAAGCATAGGAATTTCCAAAGTCTTGGAAAAAAAAGTAATCAATATACCAGGTTGTCCTCCAAGTGATGTAAATATCATCGCAGCGCTTTGCTTTTATATATTATTTGAACAAGACATGGCTTTAGATGAACAAAATAGACCTTTGGCTTTTTATGGTAAATGTTTGCATGATTTATGTGAAAGAAAAGCTAAATTTGAAGCAGGCAATTTTGCTCAAAGTTTTAACGATGAAAATATAAAACAAGGTTATTGTCTTTTTAAAGTAGGTTGTAAAGGACCTTATGCTTATAATAATTGCCCTAAGGTTAAATTTAATTCCAAAACCTCTTGGCCAGTAGCTGCAGGACATGGCTGTATTGCCTGTAGTGAAGAGAATTTTTGGGATGATTTTGGTTTTTATGAAAAACCTATGAGCAATGAATTTGCTTATAATAATTTTTCTATTATATTGGATAATAAAATAGTCCATAATAGTTCTAACAATGAGCTTAATTCAGATAATATTTTGTTAGATTTAGAAAGTGATACTAGTGGAATTTTTTATCAAAATGACACAAAGATTAATTTTTTAGACTTTAGTTTTGAAGCTAATCCTAAAGTTTTTTTAAATAATTTTGCAAAAACTAAAATGGCTATGACTTTAGTGCAAAATTACCAAGAGCAATTTAAAACATATTATAATTTTATACAAGAAAATTATGATGATGAAAGCAAAATTAGCAATAATATCTTAGATTTATTTTATTTTATATATCCTTTTATTAGCGGAAAAAAATTAAGCCATTTAGATGAGTTTTTAGATCTTGCTTTAGCTTATAAGTTCAAACATCCTAGCAAATTTGATTTTAAAACTACCATTAATGAACAAGCAAAGCTTGATGTTTCTAAGTCAATGCGTATGCCTTTGATTTATATTTTAGGTGGTTTAGATAAAGAAGCTATTGCTTTTGGATTGATTTTTTCTTTAAAAGAAAATTTAAAACAGGCTTTAAAAGCATGTAAAAATATACATAACAAAAAACAAATTTTAATACACTCAAATAATGAAAAAATACTAAAATTATTTTGGGATTTAACGAGTGTTTAAAGACTTAATGATAAAATATTTATCTCCCTAGTATTTGAAATTTGCAAAGCTTAAAAACTTTGCAAATTTATTTAAGATTTAGTTATTTTGACGATATAACTTTATCTTGATTTGAAAGGAACATTATGCAAATTTCTAGCTACAACTCTCAAAATTTTTCTATGGATATAAAAACAAAAAACGGCAATCATCTTTCTTTTTCTATGTACGATAAAAAAGAAGCAAAATTAGATAAAGATGGAAATTCAGCATCTTTGAGTTTAAGAAATCAATTTGGTTTTTCGTTTTCATATAGTGGCACAAAACTTTCGCAAGAAGAAATTGAAGAAATTAAAGAAGCAGTAGCCAAAGTACAGCCTCAAATTGATGAATTTATGAAAAACTCAAGAGTAGGAACCTTAAAGCCAAAAGAGCTTATCACCACTGCGATGAAAATTGGCGATGCTCTGCCTATACCAAAAAATGAAGAGCACAAAAAAGCAACCTTGCATGAGTTATTTAATATTATGGATAAAAGTATAAATAAAGAAATGACAAAAACTGATCTTGAAGATATTAAAAAACAGATTTTCCAAGATAGTGCTAAATTATTAGAAGAAATTTGGAAGCAATATAACAATCAAGAAAAGAAAAAAGAAGAAGAAAATAATAAAGAATTTGGATTTTACGCTTAAGAAGGAAAATAAATGCAAGTAAAAGATATTTTAAAAAGCATGCTAGAACTCCAGCAAAAATTAAATGATGATACTAATGGTATAGGATGGGAAAATGGCTATACCAAAGAAGGTAAATTAATTAGCTTTAGAAGATGCATTTATATGGAGTGTGCTGAACTTATTGATTCTTTTGCTTGGAAGCATTGGAAAAGTATACACACTCCTGCAAACTGGGATAATGTATGTATTGAAATAGTAGATATATGGCATTTTATCTTGAGTTTAATTTTAGAAGAATACAAAGAAAAACAAATTAATGATAAAAATTTCATAGCAGAAGAAGTTTCTTCTGTAAGTTTTTTTGATGATTTTTGCAAAGAAACTTCTAATCCAAATGAAGCAGATATTTATGGAATTTTAAATGATATTGAGCTTATTATCCATAAATGCAGTGGATTTGATTATGATTTAGGTGAGCTTTTAAGTGTCTATTTTATTCTAGCTAGAAAATGTGGCTTAAATTTCTTTAAACTTTACAAAACATATATTGGAAAAAATATTTTAAATCAATTCAGACAAGAAAATGGCTATAAAGAAGGCACATATAAAAAAACATGGAATGGTGTAGAAGATAATGAAGTTTTAAATCAAATTTTAAAAGAAACCTTAGATTATAAAGAAATTTACAAAAAACTTCAAAATTATTACGATGAATTAAAATGAATATTTTATATCTAAGCTTGCAAAATTTTTTTAGTAAACCTTTTTTAAAATTTTCTTTTTTGCCTTTTTTTGTTAGTTTGATTATTTTAGCCTTGCTTGTATTCTACACCTATGATATCTTTTTTTCTTATATTGAAGATGTCATTAGCGGAACTTTCATGGCTTGGTTTTTTAGCTTTTCCATAGTACAATTTTCACTTACATTTTTGAGTGCCATAGGTGGATTTTTCATAGTAGTTTTTGCCTCAGTATTTTTATCCATGCTAATTATTTCTTTTTTAACGCCTTATATAGTAAAAAAAATAAATCAAAAATACTACAACTATTTCATACAAAAAGAAGTAAATTCTTTAGAAGTTTTACTCAAAACATTTAAATTTATATTGACTTTTTGCGTATTATTTATAATCGCTACTTTTTTACTAATCATACCTTTTATAAGTATTGTGATTTATTATGGAGTTTTTTATTATTTATTTCATAAACTTTTACTCTTAGATGTATTAAGCAATGTCTTGGATAAAAATTCTTTTAATAATTTTTATAAGAACTCTTCACCTTTGAACTTTAAAATAAGTACTTTAATATTTTTTATTTTATCAAGCATTCCTTTACTTGGACTATTTTTACAAGTATTTTATGTAATTTTTTTAACTCATTTAAGTTACCAAAAGATCTTAAATTTAGAAGCTAAAAATAATGGATGAGAGAATTAAAAAATTCATTCATTCTCAAAAACTCTTAACCTTGAGCGTGCAAGATAATGATGAAATATATTGCGCAAGTTGCTATTATGCTTTTGATGATAAAAATCTTGCATTGATTTTTGCTAGCGAAGAACATACTAAACACATTCAGCTTTCTTATAAAAATCCAAAAGTAGGAGTTAATATAGCACTAGATACAAATATTATCAATCTTATTAAAGGAGTGCAAATTAAAGCTATTTTTAGAAAAGCTACCGCAGAACAAGAAAAAATATATTATGAAAAATTTCCCTTTGCAAAACTTGCAAAAGCTTGTATTTTTGCTCTAAATATACAATGGGCAAAATATACCGATAATAAAATTCTACTTTCTAAAAAATTAGAATTTTTTATTTAAAAATATCCTAAAAATATAATATTTTTTAATAAAAATTAATTTTTTTATAATTTTTTAAATATTTTTTTAATAAAATCATACAAACCATCATAATCATAAAGTCAAATATTGACTTTATCAAGGAGAAAAAATGCTCTCTTCTATTAAGAAATACCTACTAGGTAATTTTTCCAACAAAATAGCTTTCTTAGTTTGTATTTTTGTTGTAGTTTTGCTATGTATTTTAGGTTTTTTTAATTATGTTAAATCTAAATCCAATAGCCATACACTGTTAGTTCAGTTTCAACAAAAGGTTGCTTTTGATGTGAGCAAAAGATTTGATTTATACGCAAGCGATAGACGCAATGTGATCAATTCTTTAACAAAATACATCAAAGAAAATAAAAATAATCTAAATTCAACACAATATACTAGTTTATTAAATTCTATAGGAAATTCTTTGGGTTTTGATTTAACCTATGTGGGTTTTGAAGATGGAACTATATTTAGATCAAATGGCAATAATCAAACTCCAGAAAGTGGTTATGATCCTAGATCTAGAGGATGGTATAAAGAAGCCAAGGAAAAAAGAGAGTTAATTGTCACAGATCCTTACATATCATCTAGCATGCAAAAACCAACCATTTCTTATGCTAGTCCTATTATAGACAATGGAAAAGTTATAGGTGTAGTTGCTGCTGATTATGATTTGAAAAAATTCTCAGAAGAAGTTTTGGCTATAGGTAAAACACCTTATTCACATGCTGCTGTTTTAGCTGATGATGGAACTTATCTTTTTCATACCGATTCTTCCAAAATCTTAACCTCAACTAATATTAGTAAAGATATTATTTCAAATTATTTTAAAACAACTGAAGGTGCAAACAAAAGTCTTTCTAGGGATATTTTCAAAATTCAAACTAAAGAAGAAGGGATCAAAGCTTTAATTTGTAATGGTAGTATCAATCCAAAATATACTATTTGCTCTATAGCTGATTATGATTTTTACAGTGATACAGCTAAACAAACATTGATGGAACAAATTATTATTTCCTTAATTGCTATTTTTATTACTTTGATTTTTATTAGAATAATCATTTCTTATAATCTTAAGCCAATTGCTATTATATCTTCAGGCTTGCATAATTTCTTTAACTATTTAAATCATAAAGACATTCATTCACACCCTATTAAACTAAAAACTCAAGATGAATTTGGAAAAATGGCTGATGAGATTAATGAAAATATTAATATTATCAAAGAGGCTTTAAGTAAAGATGCAAAAGCTATTGAAGAATCTGTAAATGTTGCTAGAAAAATAGAAACAGGTGAGCTTAATTTACACATTAGCTCTCATGCTAACAATCCACAAATTCAAGAACTCATAGATGTTTTAAATAAAATGCTTGATACTTTACAACAAAAAATTGGTAATAATTTAAACGAAATTCAAGCGGTATTTGATAGTTATAAACAATTGGATTTTACTGCAGCTATTAATACCCCAAAAGGCGATGTTGAAAAAGCAATCAATGCCCTTGGGAATGAAATCAAAAACATGCTTTCAAAATCACTAAACCAAGGTGAGTTATTAAATCAAAAAGCCGAAGCACTCAAACAAAGTATGCATGAACTTACAAATGATGCCACACATCAAACCTCATCATTACAAGAAAGTGCAAGAGCTTTAGAGCAAATGAATTCAACTATGAGTGAAATTTCTATCAAAGCACAAGATGTAGTTAAACAAAGTAATGATATTAAAAGTGTTACCACTATGATTTCAGATATTGCTGATCAAATTAATCTACTTGCATTAAATGCTGCTATTGAAGCAGCTCGTGCAGGAGAACATGGTCGTGGCTTTGCTGTTGTTGCTGATGAAGTTAGAAACTTAGCAGAAAGAACTCAAAAGTCTTTAGGTGAGATTGAAGCTAATACTAATATCTTAGCCCAGTCTATAAATGATATGGGCGAAGCTATAAAGGAAGAAGCTAATGATATTAGCCAAATTAATGAGTCAGTGGCTACTATAGAAAAACTTACACAACAAAATTCTCAAACAGCAATACATACAAATGCTATTGCAAATGAAGTAGATTCTTTAGCACAAGATATATTAAGTGAAACAAAAAAAAGAAAATTTTAAAAGATGCCTTTTTGGCATCTAGATTTAAGAAAAAGAAGGTTTAATTTGTTCTAACCAAGCATCAATTCTACTTTCGGTTAAATCCTCATGGTTATCATTATCTAATGCAAGCCCTACAAATTTATCTCCTTCTACCGCATCACTTGATTCAAAAGTATAACCACCTGTAGAAACTGAACCTACTAAATTTGCACCTGCTGCTTTTAAAGCCTGAGCAAGTTTTCCCATAGCACTACAATATGTATCTGAGTAGCTTTCACTATCTCCCATACCAAAAACTGCAACGGTTTTTCCACTAAGATTTAAAGCTGAAAAATCAAAACTATCCCAATCATCTTGAAAATCTCCACTTCCCCAAGTAGAAGTTCCGCAGATTAATTTATCATAAGAATTGATTTTTTCTGCATTAATATCTGCAATATTTAACACATCTGAAATTCCTAATTTTTGAGCGATCATATTTGCCGCACCTTCGGTATTTCCCATAGAGCTACCATAAATTACTGCTACTGACATTTAACATCTCCTTAAAATTTGATTATTAATAGTATAGGGAACTAATTTTAGCAAAGTTTTGTTATTTTCACATAAATTATGTCTTATTTCTTTATGTTGAGTAAAATTTTTATTTCTTGGATACACAATATAAAATATTTCAAAAACATTTTTTTTGATAATTTGCAAAGCTAAATTTATATCCTTTTTATTATCTTCAAAAAAAGAAGGCATAATAGCCATTTTATCATTGATAATAATGATATTTTCTTGAATATCTACCCTAGCCTTTACATTGCTTTTACAAATTTTATCATACACAAAAGACTCAAAAGCCACCTGTGGATCTAAGATAAAATTTGATGACATAAAAACATTTTGTATTAATCTAGCTAAAGCATATTTTGGCATCTTTGCTTCAAGCTGTAATTTATTTAAATTTCCTTCTTTATATGCTTTGATGATTTTATGAGAATATGGACAAAATTGTTTTATTTTACTAAATTTCAAAACCCTTTCTGTGATCATATTTTGGATTTTTAACTCAAAAATATTTCTTAAACTAGTAGCTTTTTTTGCATAAATATAAGGTATTTTTAGATCATTTTCCACCAAAGAATTATACAAATTCAAAAAAATAAAATTAATATTTTCTTGTTCTAAATCTCTAAATATTTTAGGTACCAAATCCTCTTTGTTATTAAAACCAAACATGTTATGCCTTCTTTGTACATTCATAAGTTTGATCAAGACCAAAAACCTTACAATATTCACAATATACACAACTCACACTGCGTTTAGCGCAAACCAAAGGTATATTGCGTTTTTTTGCCTCTGTTTTAATTTTTTTCATGGTGTTGTGATTTAAAAAACTAGTAAGCATAACTATGCATTCAGTATTTTGTGGAATAGGTTTTCTATTTACCCTATTTTCATTTCTAGCATCCCAATGCTCTATACTTTTTGCGCCTAAATTTGTCAAAACTGCCTTAATTGGAGTAATTTCATCTGCACCTATAACCAAAACTGACATTGAGCTTTCCTTTTATAAAAATGATAATTGTTATTATAATTTATAAAAGATAAATTTTAACTGATACTCAATATCAATTTTTAAAATTATGTATTATAGGTTTGATCAAAAATATCTGCGTGTAAAATCTCTTCTAAAACCACTGTAGCATATGAACCTTTTTGCAAGAAAAATTCTAAAGTAAAATGAGCTTTTTCTTCATCATAATAACTTTTACAATCTTGCAAATAAGACCACATAAAGCGTCTTGAACCTTGCATTTTATCTTTAAACTCATATGCAAAAGAAAAAATCTCATCTTCTAATTTTTTAGCTAGACCTTCATTTGTTTCATAAACTTTAGAGCCTATTAAAAGCCCCATAGAACTAATATCTTTTTGATTAAATCTTTCTACTTCACTTGGCAAATCTTCACATACAAAGCATTTACCAAAAGGATAATGCCCTAAAACTTCACCTTTTAAAAGCTTAAAAAACTGCTTTTGATTTTTTAAACTTTTGATTTCATCTTTATCTAAATCATAAATTTGTTTTATTTCTTTTTCACTAAAATCATTGATAAAATGTGATAATTCCACCCTTTTACTCAAATATCTGTTAAAAAGTTCGCTTTGAAAGGCAGAAATTAAAAATTCTTGTATTTTTTTATTTTTGATTTTTTTACCTTTTAAAATTTCTAGTCCTTGTAAAAAATTATCTTGAAATTTACCAAAACGCTGATATCCAAAATAATTAGCAAAACCTTGTTCTTGGATATTTTTGAAAGCTTGTTCTATTTTTAAAGCATCTACTTTTGAAACTTTTTTTAATCTTATAAAAAATGAATTTCCTTTTAAATGCCCTATTCTAAGTTTATTATCATGATAAAAACTTTCTAAAATTTTCATCTTATCATGTTTAAAATTTTTTAAGCCCTCTTCAAATTTTTTAGGCATAGAAATATATTGAAAAGTTAAGCCTTGTTTATCTTTTAAACCACTATAACCAAAATCTCTCATTTTAACACCGCTTTGCTCACTTAAAATTCTCAAAGCTTCACTGGTGCTTAGATCTTTTTTTTGTATATGTAAAATAAGATGTTCACCTTTACCACTAAATTCATACAAAGGCTTTTCTCTTACTACAAAATCATTACTATTTTTTGAAAAATACACATTTATCGGGCTGTGTTTTAAAGTATATAAGGGCTTAAAAATGATGTTCTCTTCCATAAAATTTATACCTTCCTGTTGTTGTTTTTGCAAAAATATTTAGTTTAATTCTATGTTTTTTAGCCATATTTTGTATAAATACTTTATGTTTTTTATCAAAAGCAAATAAAATTTCATACTCTTCTGCACTATTTAAGCTAAATTTATCTAATTTTTTAAGAAATTTTATACCAAGTTGATTTATAAAGAGCATTCTCGATAGATCCTTATTTAAACCATCTGAAATATCCATACTTACTCTGACTTTTTTTGCTATATCATAAAAAAATTTCTGCCTTAAATTTGGTTTTATAAAACGATGTTTAGAATGTAATTTTCCACCGCGAAATAGTATATTTAAACCTTTTAAACTCTCACCTAACTTCCCACTAAAAGCAAGCAAATCTCCCTTTTTTAAACCTTTTCTAAAAATAGCCCTTTTATTCACTTTAGAAATAATAGTTATACTAATATTAATTTTCCTATCTGCTATAGTATCTCCGCCTATAATTTGCACCCCAAATTCTTTTGCGCTATCTAGCAAGCCTTTTTGCAAAGATTTAACTTGTTTCATTTCTAAACATTTTGGTAAAGAAAGCCCTAAAAGAGCGTATTTTGGTGTAGCATTCATAGCAATTGCATCAGAAATATTAACGAGCATAGCTTTTGCGCCAATTTGCTCTAAACTCATCCAAGAGCGTTTAAAATGCACATCCTCACAAAATAAATCTTTAGAATAACAATATCCATCGATGATTGCTCCATCATCTCCGTTGATAGAATTTGCAAAAGCATTTATAATAAATTTTTCTTTATCCATGTGAATATTTTATACAAAAAGCTTTTAATTTTATATAATAATCAAATTTTTATAAGTTTAAAATGTATATAATCAAAAATAATACCAAGGATAAAAAATGCAAATAACTTTAAGAATTTTTCGTTTTGATAAAGATAGTGATTATTTAGCTTATTATAAACCATATGTTTATGATAGTAAAAATTTTAAAAGTGTTTATGATATTTTAAGTCAGATTAAAAAAGATGATATATATTTTGATTTTGAAGAAAATCCAGAAAGTTGTATTAAAGTTAATCAAGTTACCATTAGACAAAGAAGAGATTTAAGTAATATTATTGAAAGATTTGGAAAAGAACTCATCATAGAACCACTCGATACTAAAAGAGCTATTAAAGACTTGATCATGGATAAGAGTGATTTTTTAGAAAAACTTGAGCTTTTTAAAGGACTTATTGACATACATGATATAGAGCTTTACAAGCAATATGACTTTTTATATTATACAAGCGAAGTAAGAGAATTTCTACCTGAATATCTAGGAGATAGTTTCTTTATATTTGCCTATAAAATGCTACTTAAATATCCAGAAAAAACTCCACAATTTTTAAAATTGATAGCAGATGAAGAAAAAGGAATTTATTATCATACTAAATTCAAAAATTTTATTTCATCTAATGAGCTTGACTATGAATCTTACATCAAAGAATTAAAAGTTATGCTTGTAAAATCAGGTCTTGCAAGAAGTATTTTTTAAGGAATTAAAATGTATAAAATTTATACCAATAGCAATAATGATTTATTTTGTTATTTTGATATTATCAAAAATGTCTTAGATACAGTCGGTGTTGAAAGCACATTATGCGAAAAACCTTTGGGTAAAAATTATTTTATTATTGACTATGATCCTAAAGATATTTTAGATGAATATTCTAGAATGATGGATGAGAATAATATCTTAGCTTGCGAATATAGCTCTTATGAAATTATGAGTAAAATCGATAAGATTAAATACGCTCCAGAGTTTTTTTTAAAATACTTAAAAACAGAACACATTAAATATTTTTTTGATAAATTTAACATAGGTGTATATCAAGGATTTTCCCATGCTAATTGCTCTTTAGAACTTGCTAAGATTCTTAAAGCAAATATAATTGATTTTGAAAGAAAATATAAGAGTTGTGGCTATGGGTTCTTAAGTTTAAATGCGCGATTAGCTTATAAAAGTGCAACAGCAATCATTTTAGATGCTTATGATAGTGGTTGTGATTTTTTAGTTGTAGAAGATTTTTATTCTTTTTATATGTTTGATAAGTGTTCTAAAGAATTACAAGCAATTTCAAATAGAAATTTTGAAGATTTTTATATTTTAAGTTTCGCAGAGCTTGCAAATTTAGCTCTAGGTATAGTACCATACACTTTAAAAAAACACAAATTAAAAGTGAGTTTAGTCAATGAAAATCGCTCTTGAATGCAAGGATTTAATTTTAGAAAAAACTTTAGAAATTGCTTTAAAAGATTTTTTAGTTTTAAAAAAAGATTGTGATTTTTTAGTCTGTGATGAAAAAATCAACACACAAAAGCCACAATTTATCATCAACAAAAAATCAAATTTCTTAACTCACCCTTTTAACATAGAAGAGTTGCTATGTGCTTTAAATGATTTCAATGTAAGCTTGCAAAATATTGCCTATAAAATAGCAATGCGTGAGAAAAAAATTATGAATCAAAAATGTGAAGCCATTTTAGAACAACTACGCCAAGAAAGTCATGAAAAAATCGATGCAATATTTGATCTTTATAAAACAGAGTTAAAAAATCTTATCAAAGAAGAAAGTAATAATGCATAAAACACAAGAATATCAAAGCGTAAGAGATTTTTTAAAAAATTACAAAGAGGATAAAAAAACAAGCTCAAAAAAACAAGCTCAAAAAATTTACACCACCATAGAAAGTGGAATTTATAAGGGTAAAAAAATTTTACTTCCTAGCCTAGATACCACAAGAAGCACTAAAAGCATAGTAAAATCATGTGTTTTTAATGTTTTGCGTTTTTCTTTGCAAGATAAGGTTTTTATAGAGGCCTTTGGAGGAAGTGCTTTAATGGCATTAGAAGCAAGAAGCAATGGTTGTTTAAAAAGTTATGCCATAGAAAAAGATAAAAAGGCTTATGAAATAGCTTTAAAAAACGCTTCTGGTGTTGATCAAAATACTCTTTGTTTTAATGATGATACTTTTAAAAAAACTCCTCAAATTATTCAAAATTCCAAAGAAGATATTATTTTATATCTTGATCCTCCATTTGATATTAGAGAAGGTTTTTTTGATATTTATGAAAAAACTTTAAAATTGATAGAAAATATACAAAATTCAAATGTAAAAATCATTATCATTGAACACCACAGCACTTTTAAAACTCCAACTAAAATACAAGATTATGAAAAAACTAAAGAAAAAAAATTTGGCTCAACTACTCTAAGTTTTTACTCCTTTATATAAATTTGGAACTTTTTTTGCTTTAATTTTTATGAAAATAGCATAGATTAAAGGAAGAATCGATGAGAATATTATTATTTTGCTTGGTATTAAATCTAAGCATTTTTGCAGCTACTATCAAAGAACTTACCAATGTAGTGGGTGTTAGAGATAACCAACTTATAGGATATGGTTTGGTTGTTGGTTTAAATGGAAGTGGAGATGGTACAAGTAGTGAATTTACTCTACAATCTATTTCAAATATGCTTCAAGGTATGAATGTAAAAGTTAGCCCAGGCGATATAAAATCAAAAAATACAGCAGCAGTAATGGTAACAGCAAAACTTCCTGCTTTTGCAAGAAGCGGAGATAAACTTGATGTAAGTGTAGCTTCTTTAGGTGATGCAAAATCTTTACAAGGTGGAACCTTACTTATGACGGCTCTAAAAGGAGTTGATGGAGAAATTTATGCAGTAGCTCAAGGTTCTTTAGCTATAGGTGGACTTAGCCCAAGACCGGGTGCAGCAGGAACACACTCAACCTCAGCAAATGTTATTAATGGCGCTGTGGTAGAAAGAGAAATTCCACAAAACTTTAGTCAAAGTGAAGATTTGATTTTAAGCTTAAAAGAAGCAGATTTTAAAACAGCTAATAATATAGAAAGAGTTTTAAATACTATTTTTGACGCAGATATAGCAAAAGCTTTAGATTCTAGAACTATAAAATTAACAAAACCTGAAGAATTTTCTCATGTTGAATTTATGGCAAGAGTATTAGAACAAGATATAGCTTATACCCCAGAGAGCAAAGTAATCATTGATGAAAGAACAGGAACTATCGTTGCGGGAGTAAATATAGAAGTTGAACCTATATTAATTACTCATAAAGATATTACTATAAAAATTGATCCAAACAATACCGTAGCTTTAGGACAAAATGAAATCGATATGAAAGATGGTGGTATTTTAGACCCTGTATCTAATACTTTAAAAATCACAAACAATAAAACAACAGTAGCAAACATAGCTAGAATGTTAAATAAACTTGGAGCAGCACCAAATGATATCATAGCTATTATGCAAAATCTAAAAAGAGCTGGTGCAATCAGTGCTGAATTAGAGGTGATATGATGAGAGTTGATAATTATTTAGCGAGTAAAAATTACAGCAGTGAGCTTTATGAAAACATTACCAAGTATAATAATAGCTATAAGGCTGCTAAAAACTATGCAGATAGTGCTTTTAAAAATGATTTAACTCATATACAAGCATTAAATGATGAAGATAAAGCTTTAAAAGAACAAACCGATGCTTTTGAAGCTTTCTTAATCAAAAGTGTTTTGGATATTTCTTTAAAACAAGAAAATTCTTTATTTGGAAAAGATGCAAGTGATGAAATTTATTCATCTATGTATAATGATACTATGAGTAAAGCATTAAGTGGTGGTTTAGGTTTTTCAAAATTATTATTTGATTATTTAAAAGAAAGGCGTTAAGTTATTTTTTTAAGTGTCGATATGGTTCTTAGAGTTTTTCAATAGAACTGGAGGCTTAAAATGATAAACCCTATACATCAAAGCTATGTGGCTCAAGTTGCTACTAGCGATATAAATAAAACAGAAAACAAAGAAAATAACAAGGCAAAAGAAACTCAAAAGGTAGAAGAAAATAAGGCATCTTTTATTGCTTCACAAATAAAGAATGGCGAGTATAAAATAGACTTGCAAGCCACTTCAAAAGCAATAGTAGATTCTTTATTATAATTTTTATCCTTTTTTGGGTTAGTGCCTAAGAAAGGATAAAAAATGGTTAAACAACACTTAGACAAAACAAATTCTATTTTAGAAAAACTCATCAATCTTACTTTAGAAGATATAGCTCAAATTCAAGCTGCTAATCACCAACATGTTAGCAAAAGCGTAGAAGAAAAAACTAAACTTGTAAATGATTTTCAAATTGCTAAAAAAAATCTTGATAAGGCTTTAGTAGAACTTAGCAATCAAGGAAACAATAAGGGTTTAGACGAACTTTTAGATGATGAAGATAAAGAAAAACTTGCTCTTTTAAAGCAAAATTTAAACACCTTACATCAAAAAAATAAAGAATATGCTAAATTGGCTCTTATTATTAAAAATTTTTACGACAATCTTTTAAATACAATGTTTGAACAAAATGGAACAAATAATGCTTATGGGGATAATAAGACAATTCCAGATTCATTATTTAAGATCAATGTTTAAAGGCTAAGTCATGGGAATTTTTGATAGTTTATATACAGGGGTTAGTGGTATAAGAGCTGCTGAACTTCAAATCAATACTACAGGTAACAATATCTCTAATGCAAATGCAGTATTTTATACTAGACAAAGAGCGGTGCAAAGTTCAGGTATGTCTCTTGATAGAGGTGGCTTACACCTAGGAACAGGTACGCAAATTGATACTATTAAAAGATTGCATGATGAGCATTCTTATTATGAGCTAAAAAACGCCACTACTCAACAAAACTATACAAATTATTTAGGACAAATTTTACAAGAAGCAAGTCAAAGATTTCCTGATATGCAAGGAACTGGTATTTTACAAGATTATAAAAATTACTATGATGCGTGGAATAACTTTGCTTCTAACCCAAGCGATGGAGCAAGTAAAATAGATCTTGTTAATAGTGCAAACACATTAGCTCAAAACATACAAAAAACATTACAAGATCTTAGCAAAATGCAACAAACCGTTAATGAGCAAATTCAACAAACCGTAGATGAGATTAATAACATTGGTCAAGAAATTGCAAATATTAATAAACAACTTGAAAATGAAGAAGTTTTACCTACCGACAATGCAAATCAACTAAGAGATAAAAGAGATGAGCTCGAACTTAGACTTTCAAAGTTAGTTAATGCTGTTGCTTGGAAAGGAACAAGCTCTCAAGATAGTACTTTAGAATCTACTATGACTGATTCTGGAAGATACTATGATTTAAGTATTCAAGGTTTTAGTATAGTAAATGGCTCTAGCTTTCACCCTTTAAAATTAGATAATAACAACCCTAATGGTTTTTATCAAATTTATTATGAAGTAAATGATGAAAACCGCTATGATTTAACAAGCAAAATTTCAGGTGGGCAGCTTGGTGCTCAACTTGATCTTAGAGGTAGAAATTATGATGGCAATCATGATACTT
Source organism: Campylobacter sp. CNRCH_2015_1657 (assembly GCF_025772685.1). NCBI lineage: Bacteria > Pseudomonadati > Campylobacterota > Epsilonproteobacteria > Campylobacterales > Campylobacteraceae > Campylobacter > Campylobacter sp. CNRCH_2015_1657. The sequence continues at coordinate 35,422 of NZ_JAKMSO010000002.1, forward strand.
ACAGCGATGGAAAATTACAAGAGTATAAAGATATGCTCAATACCTTTACAAAAACACTCATAACCCAAACTAATAATGTCTATGCTCAAGCAGCAACCGATAAAGTAAATTCAGATGATTTAAAAGGTTTAAAATCTGATACTTCTTTAATGAGTTATGATAAAAACATCCAAGCAGGAAGCTTTGACATCACAGTTTATGATGAAAAAGGTAATGCAGTAGCTACTAGAACTATAAAAATAGATGTCAATACCACTATAGAAGATGTTATTAAACAAATCAATGCAGATGTTGATGATAATAAAGATGGTGTTAGCGGTAATGATTTAAATGATTATTTTCAAGCCTTTTATCATTATGATGGAAAAAGTGATAGTGGAAATTTCCAAATCAATGGCTTAAAAAAAGGTTATAAAATAGCTTTTAAGGACAATGGCACAAATTTCCCAGGCGCTTTAAATGTATCTTCATTTTTCAATGGTCAAGATGCAAGTAGCATTAATGTAAATTCAAGCATTAGAAATGATCCAAATAGCTTAAAAGCTAGTTCAAACGGAGTTGATGGAAATAACGATGTAGCTAATGCTATGTTGCAACTTCAAAATCAAAAAGTAAATTTTTATAATAAAGATGGTACAGTAGATACTATGACTTTAGATGGATATTATAGAAAATTTACAGGCCAAATTGCTTCAGATGCTGAAAGCAATGGCTTTGCGCATGCGACTAATATGACGGTATTTAATACAGCTTATGCAGAATACCAATCAAAAAGTGGTGTAAATACCAATGAAGAATTAGCAGCACTCATACAATATCAAGCAAGTTATGGCGCTGCAGCTAAAATCGTAACTACCGTTGATCAAATGCTTGAAACCTTGCTTGGTTTAAAATCTTAATGCAAATTAAAGCTCTTTTAGATGAAGCAATTTTAAGCAAAAACACTCAAAAAGAGCTTTTTTCTCATCCTGATCCTTTGCAAATTGCAAGTGTTTATAAAGATGAAAATATAGCCTTGCTTTGTGCTTTATTTGCCTATGGGAATGCTAAAAATATTGTAAATTTTTTAAATAAACTTGATTTTTCCTTGCTTGAGAAAAGCGATGAGATTATTAAAAAAGAATGTAAAAATCTAAAATACCGCTTTCAAAACTCTCAAGATATAGCTCAAATTTTTATCACACTCAAGCGCTTAAAAAATGAAGATAGTATAGAAAATATTTTTACCAAAACTTATCAAAAAGAGCAAAACATAACACAAGCAATAAAAGCTTTCATAGAAACAATTTACAAGCTTAATCCTTATAAAAGTTATGGTTATGAATTTTTCTTTTCAAAAGAATTTAACATTCCAAAAGGTCCTTTAAAAAGATATAATATGTATCTTAGGTGGATGGTAAGAAAAGATGAATTAGATTTAGGTTTGTTTAAAAATATAGACAAAAAAGATTTACTCATACCCTTAGACACTCATACTCATAAAGTTTCATTAAAACTTAAGCTTTTAAAGCGTAAGATTTATGATTTTAAAAGTGTTTTAGAACTTACGCAAAGTCTTAAAAAATTCGATCCTACTGATCCTATAAAATATGATTTTGCTCTATATAGAATCGGACAAAACAAGGAAAGCTTATGGAGCTTGAATTAACTTATTATGTGATTTTATTCTTTGTTGCTGCTTTTGCAGGTTGTGTTGATGCGATTGTAGGTGGTGGTGGGCTTATTACCATACCTGCTTTATTTGCTTGTGGTATTCCTCCTCATTTAGCCCTAGCTACTAATAAACTTCAAAGCACCTTTGGATCACTCACTGCGGTTTTAGCTTATAGAAAATCTATGCATATAGAAAAGATAGCCTTGGGAATTTTATTTACTGCTATTGGTGCTGCCATTGGAACTTATGCAGTCTTACTAATAGATCAAAATGCTGTTAAAATTATTGTATTAATTTGCCTTGTTTTAATCTTTTTTTACACTATTTTCAAGCCTGATTTAGGCCATGTACATAATAAAGCTAAAATGAGCACTACAAGCTTTCAAATTATCTTTGGCTTGCTACTTGGTTTTTATGATGGTTTTTTAGGACCTGGTACTGGATCTTTTTGGATTTTTGCTTGCGTGATATTTCTTGGTTTTAGCATGAAAAATGCAAGCATTAATACTAAAATCTTAAATTTTACTAGCAATGTAGTAGCTTTAGGGGTATTTTTATACTCTTATGAGGTGCTTTGGAAAGTTGGTATTTTAATGGGTATAGGTCAAATTTTAGGTGCTTTTATAGGATCAAAACTAGTCTTAAAAACGCAAGGAACTTTTATCAAAAAACTCTTTTTGATTATGGTTGCTTTAACTATAGCTAAGGTTGCTTATGATTATCTTGCTTAAATTTCTTGACTAATTTGCCACATAGGTAAAAACACACCCAAGGCTAAAACTAAAATCAAACTCGCCATAAAAATTGTCATCAAAGGCTCCAAAACACTCAAAAGCTTTTGAGTATAATTTTCTTTTTTATATTCATAAAACAAAGCAAGCTCATAAGTACTTTCATCTAATTTAGAACTTTTTAAAGCTAAATTTAACATTCTTATCACAAAAGGCTCAAAAAGCTTTGTGTTATAAAAAGCTTGAGCTAAATCAAGTCCTGATTCAAATGAAGTCTTTATAATAAACATTTTGTTTTTAAAGAATTGATTTTCTATACCTTCACAAGCAAGTTCAAAAGCTCTTTTTATATCCACCCCTGCTTTTAATAAATATGAAAAAATTAAGAAAAAACAAAATTTATCTTGATAAAATATTATTTTTCCAAAAATGGGAGAATAAAAAAGAATTCTATGAAAAAACAAAGACTTCCTAAAAGAATAAGTAAGTATTATAAAAAATCCTATATTTAATAAAATAATCATATAAAAATGACTAAAAAAATCAGCTATAATAAAAAGAATTTGAGTGATTTTTGGCAAATCCAATTCAAGTTGTAAAAATAAAGTTTTAAATTCAGGCAAAACTAAAGTTATAAGAATAAAAAAAGCAAAAATAATACACATAAAAACGAAAAGTGGATAAGCTATAGCCTTTTTTAACTGCTTAAAACTATGAAGATTTTTTTCTTTTAAACTAATAATAATATCAAGAGCCTTATGTAAATCTTCTCTGCCATCACAAATTTTTAAAATAGCACATTCTCTAGAATTTAAAATATCTTTAAAGGCTTCATTATAAGAACTTCCATTATTGAGTTTATTATAAATTGTATTAAAAATTTTAATATTTTGTTTTTCATAGCTTGATTTTAAAAATTCTAAAATTGCTTCCTGTAAGCTTAATCCTGCCTTTAAGATCATATTTAAATCCTTAAGAATGAAAATAAGCTCTTCTTCTTTGATTTTATGTTTTATCGGTTTGAAATATTCTTCAACACTAATAATATTTACAAATGACTTTAACGCAAAATTTCTAGCTTCATATAAATTTCTAGCCCTTATTATATATTGTTTTTGCTCTTTATTTAATACATAAAAAATAACAAATTTTTTCAAAAACTAATCTTTCTTAACTCATCTATACTTGTTAAGCCAAGTTTCGCCTTTTCTAAAGCATCCATACCTAAAGTCAAAAAACCTTTTTTTAAAGCGTATGCTGAAATATTTTCATAATTTTCATTATTTTCTATCATATTTTTTAAATTATGATCTAAAAATAAAAATTCAGCTACCATCAAACGCCCTTTATATCCACTATACATACACTCAACACAACCTTTTGCTTTGTAAAATTTTCCTTCAAAAACTTGATTTTGAAAGTAAAATTTTTCCTTGTTAGGCTCTTTACATTCACATAGTTTTCTTACTAATCGTTGAGCTATAATTAAATTAAGAGAATGAGCTATTAAGTATTCTCTTGCACCCATATGCTTCATTCTAAAAATAGCTTCTATAGCGCCATTAGTGTGTAGGGTACTTAAAACTAAATGTCCGCTTAAAGAAGCTTTTAAAACTATATCCAAACTATCCTCATCTCTAATTTCACCTATCATAATCACATCAGGATCGTGTCTTAAAACTGCTCTTAAAGCTTTGTGAAAATCAAATCCGGCTTTAGAATTTAAAAGAATTTGTTGAGCATATTTAAGTTTATATTCTATAGGATCTTCTAAGGTGATGATTTTTTTACTTTGTTCAATTTCATTTAAAATAGCATGCATAAAAGTACTTTTACCACTCCCTGTTGGCCCACAAAACAAAATCAGACCATAAGGTGCATTCGTGTGTTTTTTCAGCTGAATTAAATTTTCTTCTTTGATAAAAAGTTTATCAAGTTTTAAAACATATCCATCTTGTTTTAAAATTCTAAACACTATGCTTTGTCCAAATAATAAAGGCATAATTGAAACTCTAAAATCATATTTTTGCTCTAAAATGATTTTAGAAAAACTCCCATCTTGAGCTTGTCTTTGTTCAGCTACATTAAGCAAAGCAATAATTTTTACATGCATCAATAAGGCTTGGTATGATTTTGCATCAAAACTATGTATATATTTTAACTCTCCATCTATTCTAAATCTTATATATACTTCATTTTCTAAAGGCTCTAAATGGATATCACTTGCTCTTAAAAAACAAGCATAAGTTAAAATTAAATTCAAAAACTGCTCTAATAAAAATTCATCTTTATTTTCATCACTTTTCAAACTAAGCTCTAATCTATTAAGATGATTTTGAAATTTAATTAAAAATTTAACCCTTTCTAGCAAAAATTCAAATTGCGTAAAAACACAAAGAAAAATCTTGATAGTTTTAAAACGATATAAATTTTGTATTTTTTCCAAAACATTCTCTTCCAATGGTTTAAAGGAAGCTATATGGATATTTTCATCATCTTCATAAAAACAAAAAATATCATGTTGTTCTATTAAAGAAAAAGGCAAAATGTGAAGATATTTTTCAAAATCAAAAGTTTGATTTAAATTTAAAAATTCCATTTTATATTGAGAAGCAATTTCTTTTAAAGAATACTCACTTAAGTTTTTTAATTTTTGATGTGTATCACTCAAAATAAATCTCCAAAAGCTTTTCGTATTCTTTTTTAGCTATTAAAGCATCTTCATATCTTCCGAGTTTTATTTTAGCATTAATAAAAACAAGCCAAGCTTCTTTTTGCAATAAATCAAAATCATTAGCTTCTATAGCCCAAAAAACTGCTTGTTTGTATTCTTTATTTTGATAAAAATATTTTGCTAAATTTAAAGCATTTTCATAGTTTGGTTGATTAATGAATTTTTCATAAAATATGTTTTGATCGAAACTATTGTTTTGAATTTCTATAGCATTTAAAAAAGAAAAACATATTAAGATTTTAAAACATATCATCTTCATGCTGAAAACCTAGATCTTTTAAACTTAAAATTTTATTATTAGTTTTTACTAAACTTGGTTTGATAATAAAAACTATTTCGCTAATATCTTCATAATTTTGTTTTCCTTGAAATAAAGCTCCAAAAAGTGGAATTTTAGATAAAATGCTTATTTCATTATGATTATTAATGGTATTTTTACTAATCAATCCGCCTAAAATTAAAGTTTGTCCATCATCAACCTCAACTACAGTAGAAAGCTTTTTTTGTATAGTATCTGGCGCTATATTTCTTGGTTTGCTTTGTCTATGATTATCAAAACTATATTTAAAATCACTCAAGCTTGGATTAATCCTAAGCATAATTTTATGATCATCTGAAATTTCAGGCAATATATTAAGTAAAATTCCTACAAAAATAGAATAATTATTATATATTTCACTAACTACTGTACCATTTTCTGTTCCTTTAGAACTTTCTTTTACTTGATAATTTATTGTATCGCCTATAGAAATAATAGCTTGCTGATTGTTTAAAGCCATAAGTTTTGGGTTAGAAAGTATAGTTGTTTTACCATTTTCTTGTAATAAATTTAAAATAGCTTTAGTTTCAATATTTGCTTTTAAGTTAATATTTCTAACACCATCTTTATTAATTATAAAATCATTATCATCACCATTAAGTTTAAAAGCAAGTTCTTGCCAATTAATTCCACTTGAATGATTTTTATTTAAATGCACAGCAACAATACTTACATCAATTAAAACTTGTTTTTTAAGTCTTTTATTTAAGTCATCTAAATATTTTCCAACTCTTGCAAGTTCATATGGAGTTGCATTTAAAGTAATAATTCCTGCATTAGTATTGACAATAGGTTTAGTTGTATTTTCATCCAACAAAGCTTGAATTTCTTCTGAAATTTTCTCCCAAAAATCAAATTTATCAGTACTAATAACTAAATTATCTACTTCTTTATAATTATCATAATCTCCTTGTTTTGGTCTAGAATCCACTGAAGCTTTAGTAATACTTTGTCCTTCTCTAATAGAACTTATATAATGCACTTTAAAAGTTTTAACTTGTTTTCCATAAATTTTTAAAGCATTTTTATCGTATTCATAAGCAAGATTGTTTTCCACCAATAAAAGCTTAAAAATCTCTCTTAAAGACATTTTCTTTATATGTAAATAATTTTGAGCATGCATTAATTTTTCTTGAGCAAAAATATCTTTGATGATAATACTAAAATCACACTCTCTTCCGAGTTCATTTAAAATTTCAAGCAAAGAAGTTTTGTTTTCTACTCTTATATTAAAAAAATGCTGATTACACTGCATGGCAAATACATTTGTAAAAAACAAAAAATTAATACATAAAAATACCATTTTTTTCATACAAATTTAAAACCATTATTTTTTCTTCCTTTTTTAATACAACTTGAGAATTTCTAATTTCAACTATTTTAAAACCATCAATATAATCATTTAAAGCATACCACTTATCATTAATCTTAATCTTATTTGAAACAATAGCTTGCAAAGAAAAATTAGATTTTATATTTGTAGTCTTTTTAAAAAAAGGATCTTGAATTGAAATTAAATTATCAACATAACAATTTTGATTTAAAAATGGATAATTAACACCAAAAGCATTAATTACCCATAAAACAAGAATAAAAATTCGAAACAAAATTAATTTTCATTGCTAAAATCAGCACTTGCTAAACGCTTAAGCTGTCTGTAACGACGTTGTGCCTCTGCTTTATTTTTTTCAAATAATTCTTTTGCTTGCTCAGGATTTGATTTTTTCAAAGAATTATAACGAACTTCATTCATTAAAAAGCTTTCATATAAATCCCAATCAGGTTCTTTTGAAGAAATTGTTAAAGGATTTTTACCTTCAGCTTCTAAACGCGGATCATAAATATAAGTTGGCCAATATCCACATTTTGTAGCTAACTCTGCTTGATTTCCTGAATTTCCAAGTCCACCTTTAATACCATGAGCTATACAAGGAGAATAAGCAATAATCAAAGAAGGTCCATCATAAGCTTCTGCCGCCATTACAGCTTTTAACAATTGTGCATAATTTGCATTAGAATTTACTTGAGCCACAAAAATATAACCATAAGTCATAGCAATTTGACCAAGATCTTTTTTCTGTACTGGCTTGCCTGCTGCAGCAAACTGTGCTACTGAACCTGTTCTTGAAGATTTTGAGCTCTGACCGCCTGTGTTAGAATACACTTCAGTATCAAGCACTAAAATATTTACATTCTCACCGCTTGCCAAAACATGATCAAGTCCACCATAACCTATATCATAAGCCCAGCCATCACCACCAAAAATCCAATGTGATTTTTTACTTAAATAGCTTTTAAGTTCTAAAATATCATTAACTGCTTTGATTTGCTTATTTTCTTCTAACAATGGAACTAATTTATCTCTTAATTCCAAAGAAACTTTAGAATCTTCTTTATTTGCAATCCACTCTTTATATAATGCAGAAAGTGCGTTAGGTACTTCTTGCATACTTTCATTCATTATGTGTTCTATTTTATGTCTTGTAGTTTCAGTTGCTATTTTCATACCAAGACCAAATTCAGCATTATCTTCAAATAAAGAATTGCCCCAAGCAGGTCCATGACCATTTTTATTGCTTTTTCTATATGGAGTTGAAGGAGCTGAGCCGCCATAAATAGAACTACAACCAGTTGCATTAGCAACAATCATTCTTTCACCAAATAATCTAGTAATTAAAGTAATATAAGGAGTTTCTCCACACCCTGGACATGCTCCATGAAATTCAAATAAAGGTTGAGCAAATTGGATGCCTTTGGTATTTTCTCTATTTAAAATATTATCTTTATAACTTACTTTTTTGAATAAATAATCTGCATTTTCTTGCTCACCATGATCAAGCTCTTCACCTAGTGGTACCATCACTAAAGATTTTTCTTTGGTAGGACACTCATGCACACAAAGCTCACAACCTGTACAATCAAGCGGCGAAACTTGAATTTTGAAATTTAATTTTTGTTCTTTCACGCCTTTTGCATTTAAGCTGTGTTCTTTTACACCTGCTGGAGCATTGTTTAATTCTTCTTCATCAATCAAGAAAGGTCTGATAACTGCATGAGGGCATACTGAAGCACATTGATTACACTGAATACAATTAGTTTCTATCCATCTTGGCACCATAACACCAACGCCTCTTTTTTCATACTCAGTAGTACCATGCTCAAAACTACCATCTTCATAGCCCAAAAATGCCGAAACTGGTAAATTATCGCCCTTGGCTGCATTCATAGGTTTTGCGATTTTTTCAACAAACTCAGTACCTTTATAAGCTATAGTTTCTTCTTTTGCTTCATTAGCTAAATTTACCCAAGAAGGATCAATATCAACTTTTACAAGTCCATCTGCACCTACATCAATAGCTTTATAATTCATTTCAACTATAGCATCACCTTTTTTACTATATGATTTATAAGCTAATTCTTTCATATATTTTTGCGCATCTTCAAAAGGAATGATATTAGCAAGTTTGAAAAATGCTGATTGCATAATCGTGTTTGTTCTACTACCTAATCCTATCTCTCTAGCAAGTTTTGTAGCATTAATGATATAAAAATTAATTTCCTTTTGCGCTAAAACTCTTTTTACCGCATTTGGAATTTTTTCAATAGTTTCTTGCGCACTCCAAATACTATTTAAAAGGAAAGTTCCTCCTTTTCTAATACCTGCTAAAACATCATAAATTTCTAAATACGCAGCCACTGAGCATGCTACGAAATGTGGCGTAGAAACTAAATAAGTTGAAGTAATAGGTTTTTTAGAAAATCTTAAATGGCTTCTTGTGTAACCACCTGATTTTTTAGAATCATAAGCAAAATAAGCTTGCGCGTAAAAATCTGTTTTATCTCCTATAATTTTAATAGAGTTTTTATTTGCACCTACAGTGCCATCGGCACCAAGTCCATAAAATAAACACTCTATAGTACTTTCATCACCCAAAGAAATTTTCTCTCCCACAGGCAATGAGGTAAAGGTTACATCATCATTAATTCCTATGGTGAAACCATCTTTTGGGTTTGCTTGATTTAGATTTTCAAAAACTGCTATTAACTGAGCAGGATCCACATCTTTTGAAGAAAGTCCATATCTACCACCAACGATTAAAGGTGCTTTTTCTTTTCCATAATATGCACTTTTTAAATCCAAATAAAGTGGCTCGCCTAAACTTCCTGGCTCTTTAGTTCTATCTAAAACAGCAATTTTTTCAACACTTTGAGGCATTACATCAAATAAATATTTTAAACTAAATGGTCTATATAAATGAACTTTTAAAACCCCTACTTTTTCACCTTTGCTACTCAAATAATCTACAACTTCTTTTAAAGCTTCAGTCACTGAACCCATTGCTACAACAACACGCGTTGCATTTTTATCCCCATAATACACAAAAGGTCTGTATTCTCTTCCTGTAATTTTTGAAATTTCTTGCATATATTCATTAACAATATCAGGAACAGCTTCATAATATTTATTTACCAACTCTCTTGTTTGAAAATAAATATCATCATTTTGAGCCGTACCTCTTGTTTTTGGATTTTCTGGATTTAGACAGGAATTTCTAAATTCCAATAAAGCCTTACGATCCAATAAGCGATCAAAATGTGCATAATCCATTACTTCAATTTTTTGGATTTCATGAGAGGTTCTAAAACCATCAAAAAAATGCATAAAAGGCACTCTACCTTTGATAGCTGCTAGGTGTGCAACACCTGCTAAATCCATACTTTCTTGCACAGAATGCGAACAAAGCATAGCAAAACCTGTTTGTCTTGCAGCATAAATATCTTGATGATCTCCAAAAATAGATAGCGCTTGAGATGCTAAAGCTCTAGCTGCCACATGAATTACTCCAGGCAAAAGTTGACCTGCAATTTTATACATATTTGGTATTTTTAGCAAAAGTCCTTGAGAAGCGGTATAAGTCGTGGTTAAAGAACCTGCTTGTAAAGACCCATGAACTGTCCCTGCTGCACCTGCTTCACTTTGCATTTCTACAACTTTAACTGGCACTCCAAAAAGATTTTTTTTGCCTTGAGAAGCCCATATATCAGTATAATCAGCCATAGGAGAGCTTGGAGTGATAGGATAAATTCCAGCAACCTCTGTAAATGCATAAGCAGCGTAAGCTGCTGCTTCATTACCATCCATCGTTTTCATTATTTTACTCATTTAATCTATCCTTATAATTAAATAATTACTTAAAGTCAATAACTACTTTATCTTTAATTGTCTTAAACAATAATAAAAATTTTTTATTATTTATAGGTATAGAGTTTAAATGGGAAATTATCGGATATTTCTTATATATTTTATGGCTTCATAGGTATTTTTAAAAAGCGGAATTTCAAATTTAGCTAAACTTTCTTTACTTTCATAACCACTACTTACAGCCACAGGAATAATATTGGCATTTTGAGCAGCTTTTATATCTAAATGAGTATCACCTACCATAAAAGCATTTTCTTTGTTTTTAGAAAGTTTCTTCAAAGCTAATAAAATAGGCTCAGCATCTGGCTTTGGACAAGTTACATCGTCTCTACCTATAATAACTTTAAAATGCTCTCCTATACCTAAATGATCAAGTAAAGGTTTAGAAAATTTAGAACTTTTAGTCGTAACAACAGCTAAATCAGCAAATAAACTAGCCTCATATACACTTTCTTTTGCCAAAGGAAGTAAAGAAGTTTGTTCTATATAGATTTTTTGATATACATTTCTATAAGCATTAATATATTCACTTGTTTTCTCTTTTGCCACACCAAGCTTTTCAAAAGCTACATCCAAAGGAAAACCTATCAAAGCCTTAATAGCTTCATGATCTCTTAAAGGCTCATTAAAAGCTTTAAAAGCAGCATCAAATCCATCTAAAATGGCACTTGTAGAATCTATCAAAGTGCCATCTAAATCAAATAAAATTGTCTTTTTTAGCAAAGTTTATTCTTTAATAAAAAATTTTGCTTCAACGCGTCTATTTTGCGCACGACCTTCTTTGGTATCATTGCTTGCTTTTGGCTTTTCAAAACCATAGCCTTTAGTTACAATTTTTTCTTTAGCAACACCTGTTTTTTCAAGTTCCTTCGCTACGGCATTAGCACGCTCTAATGATAATTTTTGATTATAAGCCTTAGGACCTGTACTATCTGTATGGCCTTCTAAAATAGTATAGTATTGAGGATTTTCTTCTAAGATCTTACCTACTTCTTGAATTTTTTGAGCAAATTCTGGATTTATATTAGTCTGATCAAAACCAAAATGTCCCTCAAGGGCTATTGTTTTTTCACAACCTATATGATCAAGCAAAGCACCTTTTCTTGGCTCTGAACATGTTTTATCAATTTGTTTTACTTGTGGCTTTTCTTCAATTTGCTTAGTTTCAACATTAGGGGTTTTTGGAGCTTTATTGCCAAAATAAAAACTTAAGCCAACACTAGAAATTAAATTATGTTCGCCATTGTTGAATTTAATTTGATCTCTTGCTTCAAGTCTTAAAGCTAAATCTTCTCCAAGCGCGAATTTAAAACCCGCACCATATTGAGCAAACATACCACTTTTATTTTCATAAGCCCCATGACTTAAATACTCATAACCTGTTCCTAATAATCCATATAAATACACATGATTAGCTAAATCAATTCCTTTAATAGCATTCACATAAAATCTCGAAACACTAGTATCTGTATGTGTATTATCATTTGGATTATTATATTTTGCATTATCATAATACTCTAAACCAAGTTCAGCTTGATCTATCCATAAATCATCATAGTGATAGCCAAATCTTAAGCCAACTCCACCATAATTTTTAAGATCTAAATTTCCTTCTGGTGTTGTATAGTTAAAGGTCGGGGTTATTTCTATTTTGCTAGTATCAAAAGCAAATAAAACACTAGCTAAACTAACTAAGCTTATAATTTTTTTCATAACAATCCTTATAAAATAAATTGAGCGATTATATAAAAAAGAAGATTAAAATAAAATAAGCCCCTTTGGGTAAGGGGCTTAAATTTACTACAAAAAGGAGGTTTCCCTGATCGGACCTTGGAATTATAAATATTTATTCTAAACAAAAAATCCTTTGATTTTAAATAAAATAAAAATATATGAAAAAAATATGATTTTTTTAAAAAAATAGAGAAAATGGATCCAAAATGGATCCAAAAAATATTAGCGTTTAGAGAATTGTGGACTTCTTCTTGCTTTTCTGCGACCGTATTTTTTACGTTCAACAGTTCTACTATCTCTAGTAAGAAGTCCTTTTGGTTTTAATAATGCTCTAAAATCTGCATCCATAGCAGCTAAAGCTCTTGAAATACCATGTCTTAAAGCTTCAGCTTGAGCACTGTAACCACCACCTAAAGTTGTTGCTTTAATGTCCATAGAAGTTTCTTGTTTAGTTACTAATAAAGGCTGAACTACTTTTAATTTTATAGCTTCATGTCCGCCAAGCCAAGTATTTAAATCCATACCATTAACGATGATTTTACCACTACCAGCTTTTACCCAAACTTTAGCTACAGCGGTTTTTCTTTTACCTGTTGCGTATGTTGTTGCCATGATTATTTTCCTTTATTAGCAATTTGAGCAGTATGAGGATGTTCGCTACCTGCATAAATTTTTAATTTTTTAAGCATAGCTCTACCTAGGTTTGTTTTAGGTAGCATACCACGAACTGCTAATTTATATAATTTAACTGGATTTTTTTCTAATAAATCACCAAATTTTTCACTTTTTACGCTTCCAAAATACCCTGAATGTCTGTGGTATAGTTTATCTTCTGCTTTATTTGCACCTGTGAAAACTGCTTTAGAAGCATTGATAATGATTACATAATCTCCACAATCAACATTTGGAGTATAGCAAGGTTTATTTTTACCTCTTAAAATAGTCGCTACTTCTGTTAAAAGACGACCAAAACGCTTTCCTTCAGCATCTAAAACGATCCATTCGCGTTTTACTTCGTTTGGCTTTGTTATCTTTGTCATCATCTTACCTTTGCCAAAAATTTTTTTAAAAATGAGATTATAGTTATTTTAGCTTAATTAATACTTAATTTAAGAATATTTAAAGCTTTTGTTGTCCTAAAACCCAAAAATACATATCCATAATTTTCATATCCGGATAGTATATATCTTCATTGAATTTTAATTTTATTTTTGGAAATTCAAAGCTACTTTTACATCTATCTATCAAGTCCATAATTCCCATATAACTATCTTCACAATATTGTATCGGTATCTTATTGTTGTTTATATTATACTTTTTTAACCCATTTACAAAAAATCTATCATAAGCAGGGGTGCAGCCAAAAATTCCTAATAAAATTTTTGTGATCAGTATATCACTAATTTTATCTTTATTTTTATCTTTATACTTTAATAAATTTTCTTTTATAATTTTACCTGCTTCAGTTATTTGAATCCAATCATGCTTATCCCATAAGTTAATATCTAACAGCTCTTTTAGCATTGTTTTATATATTTGATAATCATAATGCAACAAAAAAGAAGAGCCTCTATACATACCCCAACTAGCTAAATAAAAAGATAACATCAAAGAAGCATAATCATAATCTACATCCTTCCTATAGATATAAAAATACTTATAGCAATGCTCCCAAGATAAATATCGATGATTGTTTCCATTTTTTATTTTATCGTGAAAAAGAGAAATATTACCATAAAATTGTTCTTTATCTATACTACACATACATTACCTCCACTTTATTTTTTAAAATATACACCAAAAAAGCCTTAGTAGAAGTCTTGGCTAAGATTTTTTCTATGGCTTCTTTGTAAAGTAAAACTTGCTTTTTATGCTCGTTTAAATTTAAACCCGTTTTATAGTCTATAATGATAGCTTCATTATCATCAAATGCGAGCATATCAAGTTGTTTTTGTTCACCTTTATAAGTGATGATTTGCTCTTTTAGTAGCTTTTTACCCACTAAAAGCGCGTTAAAGCTCTCATCTTTTAAAAGCATAGTAAGTCTTTTAAAAAGCTCATTAAAAGCTTCATCATCTAAATAAAAACGGTATTTTTTATACACCATTTGCTTGCAAAATTCAAAATTACTTTTAGTGTTAAAATCAAAATATTGCAAAAACTCATGCAAAGCCAAGCCAAAATGTATTTGCGTGCTTGAAAGATGACTTTTTACTTTGACTTCTTGCAAATTTACCTTTTGAAATTCTTCAAAGCTCTCTATTTGTTCTAAATTTTCTAAAGGCTCTTTTGTTTTAACAAGCTGTTCTTCTATAATGCCTATTTGTTTTTCTTTATAGTCTTGAAAATAGCTCTTAAAGGTTTTAAAACTCTCATCATTTTTTATGATAAAAAGAGAATTTTTAGCTCTAGTAAGGGCTACATATAGACAATTTATCTCATCTTCTGCTTGAAGTTTTTCTCTTTTAGCTAAAAAGGTATTGTAATTTTGATCTTCAAGATGTTTTCTAGCACTGTGTCGGTATTTTACTTCCCAACCTTGCTCTAAATCATACTCAAACATTAAAGTTTCATTATCCGGAGCTTTTTTACTAAGTCTATCAAGTACGATTAAATTTTCAAATTCAAGCCCCTTAGACTTATGCACGGTCATAATACTTACTCCATCATCTTGAACTTGTAAAGACTTTAACTCGCATGGAGCAAACAAAAAATCAAAAAAATTATCAAAAGCACTTGCATACTCTAAATATGCAATGAGATTAACATCGCTTAAATCAAGCTTTAAAACATGTACTAGGTATTTTAAAATCTCACCTACACTGCGGTTTAAATCAAGCGTGATAAACTCAAGCTCTTTTTCTAAAATACTACTTGCAAAGTACAAACTAAACTCATCTTTAAGCACACAAGCCTTTGCATACTCAAAAAGCACTCTTACACTAATACAATCCATCAAAGCTACATTGCTTTGCGTATAAGCTTTAATGTCATTTTCTTCAAGAAATTCTTTCATTAAAGTAGCGTCTTTGTTAATCCATACCAAAATGCAAATTTCACTAAGCTTTACGCCTTTTTCTAAAAGCTTTTGAATGATTTTTAAAACTTCTTTACCACTTGCTTCATGCAAAGAACTTTTTAGCGGGATATGATTTTGTAAAACTTCCACATATCCACCTTCTTTAATGCTTTTTTGCAAAGTAAAGCTAGGATTTAAAAAGCTATCAAAAAATTTATCTTTAAAAACTTCATTTACATAATCAACAATGATTTTTTTACTACGATAATTAGTATCTAAATGCTCTAATTTAATTTGCGGAAAGTCTTTTAAAAGCTTATCAAAAAGCTCTTTTTTACCCCCTCTAAAACCATATATGCTTTGCTTTTTATCCCCCACATAAAAAAAGCTTCTATTTTTTTTCACTCCCTCGCCTGAAACAAGCTCAGCAATGATGGGTTTTAAAATTTGATACTGCAAAACATTAGTATCTTGAAATTCATCGATTAATAAATGCGAAATATAACCATCGAGTCTAAAATAAATCAAATCTTTATTAGTTTCATCACTAATTAACTCATGAGTTTTTAAAGCTATATCTGAAAAAGTCAGTGCATTTTGCTTGGCATTATTTTCATTTCTTGCTTCTTTAAAATGCGCCAAAAGCTTTGCAAGCATACTTATACGGTAGTTTTCCATTTGGGTAAAATACTCTTTTGCACTTTGTAAAAACTCTGCTCTTTTTTGTAAAAATTCACTATCGATGACTTTTACAAAATATTTTTTATCTAAATCACAAATAATAGGTTTAGTAAAGAAATCTTCTATGTTTTCAAATTCGAAATTTTTTTGATAGTTTTTATCTGTGCTTAAATTTCTTGCATAAGCTATAAACTCACTTAAGCTTTTTTCTAAAAAAGTTTTATTTGGAAAATGTGCATTTTGTATAGAATTAATCTCACAAGATCTTTCATACAAGCTTTCAAGATTTTGCAAAAAATCACTTTTACTTTTTGTTTGGACAATGTAATAAGCTAAAGCTCTTAATTCTTCTTCGTCTAATTTAGAAATGAAATTTTTATAACTATCTTGACTTTCTATAATGTCAAAATCACTCATAAGACCTAAATTTAAAGCAAAAGAACGAATGATTTGTGAAAAAAAGCTGTCAAAAGTGTAGATATTAAGCTTAGATCTTAAAAACTCATCTTTGTATTTTTCTCTTAAAGCTATAAGCTCATCTTTGCTTTTACCTAGCATTTTCATAAGCTCATTACACTCTGCTTTATTCTCTCCATTTTCAAGCACATCAAATTCTAAAAAGGTTTTAAAAACTCTTTCTTTCATTTCGCTTGTAGCTTTATTAGTAAAAGTAAGGGCTAAAATTTCATTAATCTTAGCTCCCATTAAAACCAAAGCTACAAAACGCACACTTAATGCAAAAGTTTTTCCACTTCCTGCGCTAGCTTCCAAAGCTAAAAAAGGCTCAAAATGATAACTCAAAGCTTAAACTCCTTTTTATAAAGCATGGTATAAGGGCTGTAAGTATTGTCGTTTTTTTGATTAAAAAATTCTTTTTCCAAAGGTTCTTTAGCAAGCTCATTAAGCAAATCTTTAAGTTCTTGTACGCTCTTACTTTTAGCATTTTCATGTATGATTTTGATATTTTTAAGATCATAAAAACAAGCTTTTGTATTTAATAGGGTATTTTGATTTTCTAATAAAAACTTATAAAAAGCAAGTTGATAAGACTTTTCATCTGCCTTACCACTTTTATAATCTATAATCAATCTTTCATTGCCATTATTATCTACTCTATCTAAAAAGCCTATGGCGTGAATTTTCACTCCATTTTCTGCAATAAATTCTTTTCTTGGTGGATTAAATTCACATTTTTCTACCACATAACCTTGCTTAAAATGCTCATTTTCAAGTGTTTGGAATTCTTTAAATATAGTTTGTATTAAAGCTAAATTTAGCGCATCAACTCGGTATTGTTTAATGCTTTTTACCACTTGCATAAAAACTTCATAATCAAAATGATTTTTAGATTTTTGTGTATAATAAAGTTCTAAAGCCTTATGGATAAAACTCCCCAACTCATTTGCTCTAAGTGTATCGTCTAAAGTCTTTGGCTCTTTTAATCTTAAAACATATTTATAATAATAATCCAAACCATAATGCACAAGAAGATGAAATCTTGAAAAAGAAAGATCGTTTTGAAAATAATCGTGCTTTGCTTTAATACTTACAATAGGCTCAAGATTAAAAGTACATGGATAAGTTTGAAAATATTTCACATAAGCATTATTACTATAAGTCTTGTCTTCATAAAATGGAAGTTCAAGTTCGTTTAAAAATCTTGATTTGATTTTTTCTTCATTTTCCACATAAGAAATTCCAACTAATTTTGCCTTGGCTATTAAAGTATAATAATAATGTCTTTGTAAATTTTCTCTTTGAGCATGAGTGATAAGTCCTGCTTTTTTGCGAATTTCATTGTTTAAAAATAACTCGCTTGAAACTCTTTTTGGGATAAACTCATCATTAAAATCGACTATAATCACCCCGTCATATCTAAGTCCCCTACTTTCTAAAAGCCCCATTACAGTAACTTCACCACCACCAACACTGCTTAATTTTATACCATCAATTTGCATGAAAAATAATTCTAAAATTTGCACAAAGCTTAACTCGTGTGTTTTTACAAGCTCTTTGATAAAAATAAGCTCTTGATGTATATAATTTTTTAATTCCTCATCACTATCTTCTAGCAAATTAAAAATAAAATTCTCAAAAAAATCAAAAGAAATATTTTCATCAAAAAACTTTTTAAACTCTGTAAAATCAACACTAGAAGAAAAAAAGTGTAAATTACACAAATGTTTGTTTAAATTACACCTTTCATAAAATTCTTCATTTTCTTCATACTCAAACTCATCATCTTTAGCACTTTCATACAAAGACTTTAATCTATGATAAAAAAGTGTATTTTTAATACTTTCTCCACTTGCATAATTTAAAACATTGTTTTTATCATAAAGTCTTAAAATATCTACAAAATTCTCATCAGGTGTAATCACTACAATATCTTTTGCGCTTATACCGGATTTTAAAAAAGAATTAATTTTTTCAAAAACAAAAGCAGCTTGCAAAGATCTTAAATGAAAACTTTTATAACTAATTTTACTTTCTTTAAAAAAGCACTCTTCTTTTAAAATTGTTTTTTGATTTAAATCAAACAAATAAGCATAATTTGCCTTAAGAGAAAGTCCTTGTAAAAAGCTAAGAGTATTTAAAAAATCTTTATTAAATTTAGTGCAATTAAACTGCACTTTAAGAGGAATTGTTTCCTTAACTTTTAACAAAAGCTCTACTTCAAAGGCATTTAAAAAACCTTGAAAATCAAAAATAATCTCATCATAATTTTTTAAAAAATCACTATTAATTTCATAATCTAGCGGCAAAGAAATATCATCATATAGATTTTGCTCTTTTAACAAGGTAAGATAATTTTTAAAAAGTTCTTCTAAAATTTGCAAATGTTCATCATACTGAGCGTAAGCATCATGAAATTTTAATGAGTTGATATCTTTTTTTTCTAAACTAAGCTCTTTAAAGAAACTAAATAAATAAGCATTATTTTTTAAGAAAGCAAAAAAATTACTCGGTATTTTTAAGCTTTGCTCTAAATTTTTAGTTTGCTCACAAGCCTTTTTCATCAAAAGTAAACACTCATAGTGTGTTGCTTGAAAATGCGGAGAAAAAACTAACTTTTGTATAAATTCGGCTATACTCATAGCCGGTTCTACTAAACTATCAACCTGTAGTTTTTTCTCATAATACTTTCTTAAAGCTCTTAGTGAGCTAAATACAAAAAGTTTCATTATTTAGTCTGCAAAAAGAATTTAAAAAATCCTACACTATTTTCATCTTGAGTGATTTTTAAAAGTATTTGCCAAACACCTTTTTCTTTGATATTAAAATCAAACACCAAATCACTTCCTTCTAATCTTACTTGCAAATTCTCATCATTTACATTTGTATGTGGACGCGAAAGTAAAGTTTGGATTTGAAGCTTACTTAAATCATAATCTTTTAAATTTTCAATTGCAATCCTAAGCTCATTTTGCCCTTCATTGATATAATAAACTTGATTTTTCTTATGCATAAAGCTTTCTTTGTCTTTAATGCTTAGCTTAAAATTTTCATCAAAAGTCTTTTGTCTGTTTTGAATTTCATTATAATTTAACTCTACATTTTGATAAGAATCAAAATAAAAATTATCTTCATACACAGGAGCCTTACTTGCAATAAAAATCGTAACAATACAAGCTATAACAATAAGCCCCAAAGAAATCAAAATACCATAAGGCCAAAATGTTTTCTTATTTTCCATTTTTATTTTCTCCTTTTGATTTTTCTTTGAACTAGCATTAAAATTGCAACACATAAAAATCCATAGATTAAAATTCTCATGATATTTAAAGTATCACGATTTGAATTTCCATAAAAAGGTTTTATATTAAAATAATTTGCTACTTGATCGGCTATATCTGCATAACCATTTAAAATAGCTGCATTATAAATATCTTTTTGTTTAGGATTTGCAAGTATAGGTAAAATTGTTCCTTTTTCAGGATAAGGACTCAAAACACCTTCTTTATCAAAAAAAGCCAAAGCATCATCGCTTGCAAGTATATCTACCTTATGTGAAGCTTTAGAAAATACAAGTAAAATATATGGTTTACTTAAATTAGCTTCATAATTTTTTAAACTTTCAAAATCTTTTTTATCACTTAATGCTAAAGCGATATTTACTCCAGTTAATTCATAAATTTGTCTAGAACTTGTAGTGATATTTTGTTCTATCGCAGTGTTTAAGATATTATCATTTAACAATATTTCAGCATGTAAAAAATTAGCAAAACAAATAAAAATGGCGGCTAAAAAACCGCCTTTAAATATATTTTTCATCCTATAAAAAGATGATTTGCAGTTAAAACCGACCAAGCAGTGATTCCAGCCGCTACAACTAAACCGGCTATGATTAAATACTCAAGAACTTTTACCATAATCATTCCTTTATAATGATATGTTCTTCTCTTTTAGAGTCAAACATTTTAATTTGTTCTGCATTTTCTATTTTATAAGGTTTTTGCATAACATCTTGTTGTGTTTTTAGACCCAAAATAGTTAATCCTGCTAAAATCGATAATAATAAAATAGTTGCTATTAACATTCCGCTAACGCCTGAAAGTGAAAATACACATCTGTTTGAATTTTCCATTATTCGCCCCTTGAAAGAGAAATCACATATTCGCCAACTGCTTCTTTTTGAAGCTCATTTAACAAGCCATTGTTAAAATGAGGCATTACACCTATACTACCTGCTTTACCACGATTTAAAACATCTACTACAAATTCTGCACTACCATATTTTGTTAAATCTGGAGCCACTAATTGACCATCAATAGTTCCTTTTCCATCTTCACCATGGCATACTGTACAAGTGACAAACAATTCTTTTCCTTTTGCTACAAGTTGAGGATTTTCAGTTTTTTTAATTGCTGAAATTTCAAAAGCAACATAAGCAGCAATTGCAGGAATATCAGCTTCATCTATACCATTATCTGCTGCACTTAACATCTCACCCATAGGATAATTTAAGCCCTTAGAACCTTTAGTAATTACTTCTATAAGTCCCTCTTCTGAACCCCAAACATTAAGATTTTGAGCTTTTCCATTGATACCATCGCCTGTAATACCATGACAAGAAGAGCATTGAACTAAAAAGATATTTTTACCCATTTCTTGCTTATCTTCATTGCTTAAATTTGCAAATTTTTGTGCAAATTTCTCATTATGCGCTTGCACTTCTTTATTATATTGACCAATTTGAGAATAACTATTTAAAGGATACCCCCAAAGAAAATACCATATACACCATACTATAGCTAAGAAAAATACCACAGCCCAGCCAAATGGTATAGGATTTTTATATTCACCTATACCATCCCAACTATGTTCACTTAGCTCACCCTGACTTTTTTCTTCTTTCATACTTTTAAACAATTTTCCTACCACAACAAGCGTAATCAATATGATAAGAATTGCCCCAATAAAAGATAATAAATTAACATTATCTTGTAAGTTCAACCATTGCATTAAGCACTCCTTTTATTTTGCTCTAAAACACGATCGCCAATTTCATCATGTAATGCTAAATCAGCATATTTTTCATAGTTTCTTCTACCTGTTTTTTCAGATCTATACAAATGAAACCAATAAGAATACAAAACTACCACTAAGAATACTACAAGAGCAAAAAAGCCATAAGCTTGCAACTCTCTTATTAGTTCTAAATCCATAGTTTTTCCTATTTCAAGCTATTAAGATACGCAATCAAAGCGACAATTTCTCTAATTTCACCTCTAGCAAACGCATCTTTAACATCTTGATTTTTCATTTGATCTACTATAGCTTGGGCTTCTGCTTTAACTTCTGCTTGAGCTTCTTCCCAAGTACCAAGTTTTGTACCATTTTCAACATCATAAGGAACATTGAAAACTTTTTTTACAGTTAGTGCTTCTGCATAAGCTGTTTCTATATTTGCATTATTGCTAAACATATGTTTGTAAGCTGGCATAATAGAACCAGGAACAACTGAAACTGGATCCCACATGTGATTTTCATGCCAATCTGTAGTTCTAAAATTACCTATACGCAATAAATCAGGTCCAGTTCTTTTTGAACCCCATAAAAATGGTCTATCATAAGCATATTCACCACTAACTGAATACATACCATAACGATCTGTTTCTGATTTAAAAGGACGAATAAGTTGTGAATGACATGCATTGCAACTTTCTTTAATATAAGCATGGCGTCCTGCAAGTTGTAAAACCGTATAAGGCTTTTTACCTTCAATTGGTCTTGCATTTTGAGCAAAATCAGGTAAAACTTCCACAATACCTGCATATGCGATCACTATAAATACTGCCACAGCAAAAAAGAATGGATTTTTTTCTAACCAACTAAACATATTTTTCCTCCTTATGCTGCCATAGGTGAAGCACTTTTTGGCTCTTTATCAAGCACTCTACCCACTGAAATTGATTTATAAATATTATAAACAAACATGAAAAATCCTACTAAGTACAACAAGCCACCTACAGCTCTAATCCAATAATAAGGAATAATAGCTTCAACAGTATCAATGAAAGTATAAAGTAAGTTACCATACTCATCTGTAGCTCTCCACATCATACCTTGAGTAATACCTGCTATCCACATAGAACTAAAGTATAATACTATACCTGTAGTTTGGATCCAAAATTGAGCTTCCATTAGCGATTTACTATATAATTCTCTTTTAAACATTCTAGGCACCATGTGATAAAGCGCAGCCATAGTCATAAAGCCAACCCAACCTAAAGTACCATCATGAACATGTCCTGGAATCCAATCTGTAAAGTGTGCTAATGCATTAACTGATTTAATAGAAAGAATAGGACCTTCCAAAGTTGAGAACATATAAAAAGTTGAAGCTAAAATCATAAATTTGATTAATGGGCTTTCTCTTAATTGACTCCACTCACCTTTCATAGTAAGTAAGATATTAATTGCTGAACCCCAAGAAGGTAAAATAAGAACGATTGAAAAAACTGAACCCATAGTTTGCATCCAATCAGGCACTGTAGAATAAATCAAGTGGTGTCCACCTGCCCATAAATAAACAAACATTAAGCCCCAAAATGCAAATAAAGATAATTTGTATGAGAAAATTGGTTGTCCACTTTCTTTTGGTAGAAAATAATAAATTTGAGCAATGATACCAACAGTGAATACAAATGCAACTGCATTGTGTCCATACCACCATTGAACTAATGCATCGTTTGTCCCTGCATACATAGAAACACTATGCCACCAATCACCCATTCCACTCACAAAATAAGTAGGCACAGCCATATTGTTAAATAAATAAAGCATTGCTATACCTAGGAAAGTAGCTATATAATACCAAAGTGAAACATATAAAGTTTTTTCACGGCGAATTCCAATAAGCCCAAAAATACTTACACCCCATAAAACCCAAACTAAAACTACCAATATATCAAGCGGCCATTCAAGCTCTGCGTATTCCTTTGAAGTACTAACACCTGCAAACAAAGTAATAACAGCTATAATCATAGTGATCATGTAAAGCCAAAAATGCAATTTACCAATGAACATTAAAAAGCTTGATTCTGCCATACTAACTTTTAGCACACGCTGACCAATATAATACCAAGTAGCCCAAATTCCTGAGAGCATAAAACCAAAAATTACACCTGAAGTGTGCAATGGTCTAAGTCTTGAAAAAGTACCATACTCACCGGCTAAATAATTTAAATCCGGATAAGCCATCTGAAAGGCAATAAGCGTTCCAATAGCCATACCAATAACACCAAACAATAAGGTAGCAAACATAAAATATTTAGCAACCGTATAGTCATAGTTTAATGCATTTCCTGGGTGCATTTCCTCTCCTTAAGTTTTTTTCTGCAATTATGCGATCTTTATATTATACGATACTTAATATCTTTTTTAGCTTAAACTATGTCTAATTATTTATTATTTATTAATAAATTATCGCGTAAAAACAAAGCCTATATAAGAAAAATACACACCATAACAAAAAATTAAAATATAGGAAATTAAACTAGCTATTTTTTGAAATTTTTCATTTAATGTTTTAGAAAAATACGCAAGAAATATCAATGCTGGTAAAGTTGAAAAACCAAAAACAAGCATAATTAAAGCCGATAAATACACACTTTGCACACTCATTCCAAAGGCTATATAAAAATACACCAAACCACAAGGCACAAAGCCATTTAAAAATCCTAAAAAAAGAGTACTCTTGAAAGATTTTTGTTGAATCAATCTAGAGATGTTTTTTTTAATTACGCATTCAAAAAATAAAGAATTTTCAAAAAAACTTAGAAATTTTCCTTTAAAAATCAAAGCAAGTGCTAATGTTATCATAAAAATTCCAATTATAAAAAACATTATGCCTTTTGAAAATTCACTAAATGAAAGCAAGCTTCCAAAAACTCCAAAAAATATACCCAAGCAAACATAAGCAAAAATTCGAGATAGATGATATGAGAAAATTAAAAGAAAAAAAGGGAGCTTAATTTGCTTTGAAAGCTGAGTATAAGCTAAAACAAAACCTCCACACATTCCATAACAATGCCCAAAACTAGAAAGAAAAGCTATACTTGCTAAAGCAATAAAATCTAAACTCACAAAAGCTCTAAAAATTCTTTAAAAATATACTTGCTCTCATGTGGTCCTGAAGAACTTTCTGGGTGATGTTGCACTGATATAATAGGATAATTTTTATATCTCACACCCTCTACATTATCACCAAACAAATTTCTATGAGTAATAGTTGCGACCTCTACTATTTCTTCAGGAATATTATAATTATGATTTTGTGCTGTAATTTCTACTGTGTTATTAGTAAGGTTAATAACAGGATGATTTGCTCCATGTTGGCCGAATTTCATTTTATAAGTTTCATAACCAAAAGCATTGCTTAAAAGTTGATGTCCCAAACAAATACCAAGCATAGGAATTTTAGCTTCTGCTAGTTTTTTAATCTCTGCGATTTCATCTTTTAAAATTTTTGGCTCACCTGGTCCATTGGATAAAAATACCCCATGAATTTTACCTTTTTGATATAAATCAATCAAATCTTTTGCCTTGGTATTATAAGGAAAAACTTCCACCTCAAGTCCAACACTTACAAGCTCATTTAAAATATTTTCTTTTACACCATAATCAATCACAGCTACTTTTTTACCATTTGCTTTTACATTCTCATAAGCTTTGTTGTTATGATTCCAAGCACCTTTACTATGTTTATAAGAGCTTTTAGTGCTAACCTGTGCTACATAATTTACCTCATCAATTTTAGCACTAGAAAGAAGCATTTTTTTAAGCTCTTCTTTGTCCTTAATTTCAGTAGATATTACCGCTCTCAAATTTCCTTGATCTCTGATCATTTTAACTAAAAATCTAGTATCAATTTCACAAAGCCCTATTTTTTCATGCTTTTTCAAATAAGCACTTAAAGAATCATTGGCTCTAAAATTAGAATAATCTTCATTTAATTCTCTTATAATCATTCCGCTAGCAAATACATTTTTACTTTCATTATCTTCATCATTAATACCAACTATACCAATTTCTGGCATTGAAAATACTACAAACTGACCTGCATATGATGGATCAGAAATAATTTCTTGATACCCCGTTAAAGAAGTATTAAAAACAAGCTCTCCAAAAAAAGTTCCACTTTGTCCAAAAGCCTTTGCGCTTAAAAAAACATCATTCTCTATATAAATATATGCTTTCATAAAAGTCCCTTTTTTCTAAGCTCTTCTTGATATAGCTTTTCAAATACCAATTCATATTCTTCAGAACCTGGAATAAGTTTTCTTTTATAATTTGAAATTTTTTCATAGACTAAATCTTCTAAATTTTCATACTCTTTTAAATAAGACATAATACTTGAAAAAATGAGATTTTTAACACGATTTTCTGACACATTGTAGTTTATCAAATCTTCTTCCACTAAATTTTCTAAAATTTTATGAGAAAGATTATTGTATCTATCTTCACTAT
Source organism: Campylobacter sp. CNRCH_2015_1657 (assembly GCF_025772685.1). NCBI lineage: Bacteria > Pseudomonadati > Campylobacterota > Epsilonproteobacteria > Campylobacterales > Campylobacteraceae > Campylobacter > Campylobacter sp. CNRCH_2015_1657. Next base: position 61,472 of record NZ_JAKMSO010000002.1, read on the forward strand.
CAAGCATAAATTTAAACTCATTTGCTAGTTTTTTCTTAATCATCCAAAACATACTTTTTCTATCTATTTGCATAAACTCAATTTCATCTTCTTGGCTTTCTAAAATTTCTTTTGCTTTTTCATCAAGTTTACGCTCATTTAAAACATCTATTTCTATAATTTCTTTTGCTGTTTTTAAAAGTTTTTGACTATCATCTTTAATTTTAACAAAAGAAGAATGCATTAAATCAAGTATTATTTTATTTGCTATATAAGGTATATGAGCTGGTTTGATACGCATTTATTCACCTTTTTATTTTTATTTTGAAATAATACTAAAAAAAAGGTAAAAACTGCTTAAAACTTACTGCGAACTTGCATTTTGATCTAAATTTTTCAAAAGTAGTGTTAAATCGGAAGCTTTTTTTGGATCCATCTTGGCCATAATGGATGAAATTTTTCTAGGATCTAGCGAAAGTAGAATTTTTGAAGCCTCATCCGGTTCCATTTCGCTTAATATACCTGCCACGGCCACATCTTTCATTTTAGCATAAATTTCTGTAATACGCCCCATAGTTTTATCATTAATAACTTGAAGATTTTGTTTAGTCGCTTCTAATATACGCTCATTTTGCTCTTTTAAACTTTTTATTTGCTCTAAACTTGCATTAACATCAGCTTCTTTTTGCTCCAAAGCTTGCATTTTTTCTTTTTGCAAAGCTTCAAAAGAAGCTCTATAAGCCTCTAAACTTTGTCTTGCTTCATCATATTCTCTAATTTGCTCTTGCATTTGCTCTTTTCTTGCTTCAAAATACTGCTCGCAATTTTGCTGTGCATTTACAAAATTTAAGAAAATCAATAAAAATATTATTTTTTTCATCATTTATCCTTATTAAAATGTCTTGTTATAGCAAGTTCATCTATAAATTTTTCTTCTTCTTTTTGTAAAGCTTTTTGGATTTTTTTTAATTCTTCATTTTCTAAAACCTTAATTTTTTCAAATTCCAAATGAGCCTTTTTGTATAAATGTTGATGATGTGCAAGTTCTTTTTTAGTTAGGTCTAATTTTTGTTTAATTCTTTGCTTACCCTCTCTTGCAATCTCTTGCATTTTTAAAGACGATCTTAACAAAGCTACTGAACCTTTATCAGCCAAAGTCAAGCTTTCGCATGTTTTCAAAGCTTCTTTAAATTCTTCTTCACACAACAAAAGCTTTTGTCTTGTTCTAGTCAAATTTGCCTCTGCTTTATCAAGCTGTTGTTTTCTAAGCTTAATCACAGAAGAATATTTGCTTTTCATAAAATGATAGTATCTTCTCTTTCAGGACTTGTGGAGATATAACCTACTCTAACGCCACTTAATTCTTCCAAACGCTTAATATATTTTTTAGCATTTTCAGGTAGCAAATCATAATCTCTAATCCCTGCAACTTTATCCCAACCTTCCATTACTTCATAAATAGGCTTAGCGTTTTCTAAATCACAAGGTACATAGTCTATTTCTTGTCCTTTATATTCATATGCTTTACAGATTTTAACACTTTCAAAACCATCTAATACATCAAGTTTCATTAATGATAAAGTATCTAAGCCATTTAATCTTGCAGTATATCTTACCGCAACCGCATCAAACCAACCACATCTTCTTTTTCTACCTGTACTTACTCCAATTTCTTTACCAATAAGCCCTATTTTTTCACCATCTTCGCCTAAATCCTCACTTGGAAAAGCTCCATTTCCCACTCTCGTTGTATAAGCTTTTACTATGCCTATAACTTTTCCAATTTCTTTTGGATTTAATCCCAAACCACTTAAAGCTCCAGCTGAAATAGTCGTTGAACTAGTTACATAAGGATAAGTTCCATGATCAATATCAAGCATAGAACCTTGCGCGCCTTCTAACAATACTTTTTTATCCTCATCTAAAGCTTTCCAAAGCATTCTTGTAGTATCTGTAATATATGGCGCTAGCACTTCTTTAAAGCGTTTTAAATCTTTTAAAATTTCATCATAACTAGGCATTGCAATACCTAAAACATCAAAATAAGTTTTTTTAAGTTCAAAATCTTTCATTAAATTTTCACAAAGTTTTTCAGGCTCTAGCAATTCCCCTACTCTATGTCCATTACGACTTATTTTATCTTCATAGCTTGGCCCTATGCCTTTGCCTGTTGTTCCTATAGCTTTATCGCCTTTAAGTCTTTCTCTTGCTTGATCAATCAAAGCATGATGATTTAAATTTAAATGAGCTCTATCGCTTATAAATAATCTTCCTTCTAAATTTTCAAATTGAGCCATTTCACTAATTAATACATCAGGATTAACTACAACTCCATTACCTATAACATTAATACATTGCTTATTTAAAACACCTGATGGCATTAAATGTAAAGCATATCTTATACCATCAACCCATATAGTGTGACCTGCATTATGTCCACCTGCACTTCTGCAAACATAATCATAATTTTCACATAGTTTATCAACTATCTTACCCTTACCCTCATCACCCCATTGGATACCAACGACAATATCTGCTTTACTCATAAAAAAACTCCATTTTGACTTAAATTTGGCGAGAAGGTGAGAGAATCGAACTCCCCAAAAAGTAGTCAACTACCCTTTCATCTGATTTGAAGTCAGTGGCCATCACCAGATAAGCTAACCTTCCAAAAATGATATTATATCTTAATATTTTTAATTGAAACAAAAATTAAACATATGAAATTATAAGCGTGTAAAAATACTTTGAAATATTATATTTTTTAGTTATAATGTTTGTTTTTCAGTGTCAAGTTTTGACAATTACAATTTTTGGATATATCAATGCATTCTTTCAAACAATCTTTTTTTATAAATTTTTGGGATAATTCCAAAGGCATGATTATACTTGGAATTTTAAGTGCTATTTATTTTGGAATTTTTGGTAGTGTTTGGGCTGTTACAGGTGAAATGACACGCTGGGGTGGAGAAATTTTAGAATTTTTTGGTATGGATTTAAGCTCCTACACTTACTACCAAAAGCAAAATTTAAGCGGCAGTCCCTTAACAAGAATTGATGGTATCATGCTCATAGGTATGTTTATAGGATGCTTAATAGCTGCATTTTTAGCAAATAAATTTAAATGGCGTTTACCTGCTAGCAAAATTCGAATTTTTCAAGCTATTATAGGAGGAATTTTATCAGGCTTTGGTGCAAGACTTGCTTTTGGTTGTAATTTAGCAAATTTCTTTACAGGTTTACCTTATTTTTCTTTACATACTTGGGTTTTTACTTTATTTATGATTTTAGGAATTTATCTAGGTGTTAAGGTTTGTAATCTTGCCTTATTTAAGCCAAAAGCAAAGTTACAACGCGTTTGCAAAGAAAATCAAAAATTAAAAACACAAAATAAAATTTCAAAAATATATTTTTACATAGGACTTGGTGTATTTATAATTTTTATAACTTATGTTGTATTTATACTACAAAAACAAAATATTGATATTAAAAACAAAGAAAGTTTTTTTCCTTTAGCGTTAATATTTGGTTTTGTTTTTGGTTTTATCATTTCTAGGGCTCAAATTTGCTTCACTTCTTGCTTTAGAGATTTATTTTTATTTGGTAGAGACAATGCTATAAAAGGCGCTTTAATAGGTATGATCATAGCTTGTTTAATAGCTTTTGCTTTTATATTACAAGGGCATACTAGCAAAGTAATAGAAATATCACCAAACCTTGCTATAGGTGCTTTTTTATTTGGATTTGGAATAGTTTTTGCCGGAGGATGCGAGTGTGGTTGGATGTATAGAGCTTGCGAGGGGCAAAGTCATTTTATTATAGTGGGTATTGCCAATATCATCGGTACTATGATCTTAGCTTTAAATTATGATCATTTCCCAAAAATACTAACAAATGGTATAAAAATTCATCTTTTAAATGATTTTGGTTATTTTAATGGCTTATTAATCAATTTAGCTTTGTTTGCTATTTTATTTTTGTTTGTTTTAAAATTTAAAAAATTATTCTTCCAACACAACAAAGGAAAATTATGATTATTCATTATAGTTTAAATTTAGAAAGTGAGGCATGCCCATATCCTGCTATAGCTACCATTGATGCATTAAAAGAATTAAAATCAGGTGAGGTCTTAGAAATTTTATGTGATTGCCCACAAAGTATTAATTCTATACCTCAAGATGCGAAAAATCGCGGATTTGAAATTTTAGAGATAGATCAAGATGGACCAACGCTTAGATTTTTAATTCAAAAACCTTAAAAATTAGATTTGAGTATTTACTCAAATCTTTATATTTATACGATATTTTTCTATTAAATTTTCATCCAATATCACTCCTATACCCACAGCATCATTGACTTCAACTATACCATCTTTGCAAGGGATTAAATTTTTCACCAAATGAGTAAAAAGCACACTTGTTGATTGAGAATACTCTATCAAATTACAATATTTAGTACTTGCTAGAAACTGCACCGTAGCAGCAAGTAAAATTCCTGTAGAAAAACCATGCGGGACTAAATCACAACCATATTTTAAAGATATTTTTTCAATTTCTAACATAGTGTCAAAACCACCGCATCTAGTAATATCAGGTTGCACAATAGAAACTTTTGACTTTTTAATAAAATTTTCAAACTCATTTAGCGTGTAAAAACTCTCTCCACCCGTAATCTTACAAGGTAAGTGTTCGCTAAGTCTTGCATAATCATAAAAATTATTTGCACTAACTGGTTCTTCTATCCACTCTAAGTTATATTCTTCAATTTCCAAAAATCTTTCTCTTGCATAAGAAAAATTTTTCCAAAGCCCTACTAAGTCAATACTAAGTTTAATATCATCACCCACTGCACCTCTAATATTCTTGATAATCTCTTTATCAGCTAATGCATTATTACCAAAGCCTGCACCACCAAATTTTAATAGTTTAAAACCTTCTTCTTTTAAGTATTTTACTCTAGAAATATTTTCTTCCATATTTTCACTCGGAATAAAAGTAGCGTATGCATTTAAAAAGTCTTTTCTTTTTCCACCAAGTATGGTAGCTACACTTACACCATAAATTTTTCCAAGTAAATCATATAAAGCAATATTTATTGCACTTAAAGCACAAATTAATGCTCCGCTAAGTCCATAATACGCACTTCCCTCAATCAAATCATCCATAATCTTCTTAATATTTCTTGGATCTTGTCCTATTAAAATTTCACTTAAATTTCTACAAGATCCATGAGTACTAGGCTGCTCAAACATTATCTTTAAAACTGCTGCAGCACTATCACTTTCCCCTATTCCATAAAGATTATTATCTGTATAAATTCTTAATATAAAGGCATCTTCACCCCACTCACAAGACTCATCAAAAGTTTTTGTCCTTAACCATATAGGTTCAACCTTAGTAATTTTCATTATCCATCCTTTTTATCCATTTAATAAGCCCATAAAAGCTAATAGCAAGTATTACCAAAAAAGGAGCAGCACTCAAAACAACTGCAACTTTTAAGGTATTTAAATCTGCATTTATATAAAGCATTGCTAGAGGAATTAATCCAAGCATAATACACCAAAAAACTTTTAAATATTTACTAGGATTTTCACTATCTATTTTTGTGCTTACACAAGAAATAGTAAATGCAGTAGCATCCATATGAGAAGCCAAAAATACCATCATAAGCAGGAAATAAAAAAGAGCAAAAATAGTACCAAATGGTAGTGTTTTTACCAATGCTACCACTCCAGCTTCTCCAGCATTTGAACTAATAAAATTTGGAACATCTAAGATTCCACTTTGAAAAATATCTATTGCATATGAACTCAAAACTCCAAAGAAAAACCAAGTCCCAATACATCCACCCACAATAAGACCAAAAATTACTTGACGAATGGTCCTTCCTTTAGAAATTTTTGTCACAAAAATACTAACAGCAGGAGTGTAAGTAATCCAATAAAGCCAATAAAAAACTGTCCAATCAGAATTAAAGCTACTTACACCAGCAATATCATTATATAAGCTCATTGAAACATAATTACTAAAAAATACCCCTATACTATTTATTATATTATTTAATATAAATACACTATCTCCTAAAATAAATACCAATATTGCAAACACAAAACACAAGATACAAGATATTTTAGCAAGTTTTGCCATACCACTTGATAATCCAACAAAACTAGAAAAGGTAAAAACAGCTGTAACAATAGCTAAAAGAATAAATTTTAAATAAAAACCATCATTAATATCAAAAATTCCAGAAAGTCCAGCACTAATTGTAATTATAGAAAGGGTTGTAGTAAGCACAAGTCCACCAAAAGTACTAAATAAAAACACAACATCGATGATTTTATCAAGCACTATATTTTGATTAATATGCAAGATATTTGCTATTAAACTTGAAATTTTTAAATTTTTATTTTTAAAAATATAAAAATGAAAACACATTGCAATAGAACTTAAAGCATATACAGCCCAAGGCGTAATACCCCAATGCAAATACACAAAAGAAGTTGCACTTCTTAAAGCTTCTGTAGATTTTGGAGTAATATTTAACCCAGGTGCTAAATAATAATATGCCCATTCCATAAATGCCCAATACATAGTAGCAGATCCAAGTCCTGCACAAATAAACATAAAAATCCAAGCAGTATTTGAATAAGGATTTATCCCATCGCCTAATTTAATATTACCTATTTTAGAAAAAGCCAAGTAGAAAATAAAAACTACACAAATAAACTCAAAAAGTTGAACAAATGAGCCAAACATATGTGTAAGCTTACTAAAAAGAAAATTTGCTACTTCTAAAGCTTTACTAGGATTTATAAGTAAAATTACAATCACCATAAAAACCGCCAAGATAGATGTCACTATCAAAAATAAATCATAAGTTTTTTGATTATTTTTTTGCATAAATCTCCTTTTTGTTTCAAGTAGTAAATATATAGTATTTTCTTATTTTAAAATAAAACTTAAAGAAACTTTTATCATAAATGCATTAAAAGCCATACCTCAGTATTTTCAAATATTTTTTACTATAATAAAAAATTATTTAATCAATAAATTATTGCTACTAAAATACACAAATAAATAATGTTATTTCTCAAAATATAAAAATATTTAAAAAAATATCTTACATTGAAATTAAACACAAAAAAGGAGGAATACATGTGGCAAGGGAGAAATGATGGTGATGAAATTATCCATAAACGATTATTTAAATGTTTAAATCACTCTTCAAATAATAAATTATTAGGCTTTTGTTCATCATTGGGTGTGCAGAGAAATAATGGTAGAATTGGAAGTGAATTAGCACCAAAAATTATAAGAAAGAATATGGCAAATTTTGCTATACATGATGATTTTGATTTTGATGATTTAGGAGATATTGAAAATTTTGATACCCTAGAATTAGGCGATGAACTACTTTATCACAAGTGCTTAGAAATTTTACATAATAATCATTATGGTGTAATTTTAGGAGGTGGACACGAAACATCTTTAGCTTGTATCAAAGCGCTTTTAGATTACAAAAAAAGTGTAGGAGTTATAAATTTTGATGCACATTTTGATGTAAGAATTCAGGAGTTACATACTTCTGGAAATTCTTTTTACAAAGCTTATGAATATGCAAAAGAAAATAATTATAATTTTTCTTATCTTTGCTTGGGTGCAAGTAAATTATCTAACACAAAAGCACTTTTTCAAACTATGGATAATATGAAAGCAAGTTATGTTTTAGATACTGAATTTGAAAAATGTATAGAAGTCATTAAAAACTTCTTAAAACAAAATGAAGTTGTTTATTTAAGTATTGATATGGATGTATTTTCACAAAGCATAGCTCCTGCTGTAAGCGCCCCTGCTGTTTTTGGTATCAATTTAAAAGAAATTTTAACTCCGATAAAAATTATTTTTGAAAGCAAAAAAGTTGCTTTAGCAGATATTTGTGAATTTAATCCTAAATTTGATATAGACAATCACACTGCAAAAATCGCTGCTTATCTAGCATATTTTTTATTAAGTAAAGGAATGATATGAAATTTGATAGTTTAAGTGTATTAGCTATTAGTATCGGGGTTTTATTGTTTGGTATGTTTTTGAAAAAACGTTTTTTAATCTTAGAAAAATTTTGCATTCCCGCACCAGTTATAGGTGGATTTTTAATCAGTATAATCATTTGGATTTTAAGTTTTATTGAGATTAAAGTTGATTTTGATACAAGTTTACAAACTCCTTTAATGGTGGCTTTTTTTACCGTAATAGGATTAAGTGGAAGTTTTAAACTCTTAAAAGTAGGAGGAAAAGTACTTTTAATCTATCTAGGTTGTTGCTGGTTTATGGCTTTAATGCAAAATTTTATCGGCATTTCCATGATGAGTTTATTCGATTTAAATAAACTATATGGAATTTTATGTGGTGCTGTTTCTTTGGAAGGAGGACATGGAAATGCTATAGCTTTTGGAGGTATGGTTGAAGAATTAAGTGGCTTAAATAACGCTAAAGTTTTAGCAGTGGCAGCGGCAACCTTTGGACTGATTTCAGGGTCTTTGCTCGGAGGTCCTGTAGCAAAATATCTTATAAATAAACACAAATTAAAAATCACAACTAATCAAGATATTAAAGATATAGATCCTCTAAAGCATGAAATTCACAATGCAAATTATAAAGATTTTTTAAAATCTTTATTTTTAATATTATGTATTATGTGTATTGGATTTTTTTTAAGTTCCAAATTTACACAATATAGCGGCTATTCTTTGCCTAGTTATGTTGGTGCCATGCTTGTTGCTATTGTTGTAAGAAATATTAATGATTCTTTTAATATTTTCAAGCTAAATCAATATACAATAGATACTATAAGTGAATTAAGTCTTGGTATTTTTTTAACTATGGCTATGATAAATTTAAAAATAAACGAACTAAGTGCTGTTGCTACACCTCTTTTTATTACTTTGATTGTGCAAGTTTTAGCTTTACTATTCTTTACAATTTTTATAGTTTTTAGATTATGCGGAAAAAATTATGATAGTGCGATTATGTGTGCCGGACTTATGGGACATGGTCTAGGTGCAACACCAAATGCAGTAGCAAATATGAATGCAGTTTGTTCTAGATATAATTTAACTTCAAGACAAGCTTTTTTAATAGTACCTTTATGCGGTGCTGTTTTAATTGATATTGTTGCAATACCTTTAAATACTTATTTGATTAATATTTTTTCATAGTTACTCTCGCATATTGCGAGAGTATTAGAGATGTTTTAGCATTGTTTCATAAGCTGCTTTAGTTCCTGGGCGAACTTTAGTTACCATGCTCACTAAAATAATCACAACAGAAGCAGCTAAAAATCCTGGAATGATTTCATAAATAGGAAAATCAAGCCACTCTGCTAAGAAATTTTTATATACTACAACTACAACTGCACCGGTAATCATACCTGCAATAGCAGCATATCTAGTCATTTTTGACCAAAATAACGAAAAGAGCATTACAGAACCAAAACTTGCTCCAAACCCTGCCCAAGCATAAGCTACTATACTTAATACGCTTGAGTTTTTATCAGTAGAAATAATAAAAGCTATCACAGCTACTGCTAAAACACCAAATCTACCCAAAGTCATCACTGTTTTATTGGACGCTTCTTTGTTAAAAATTCTTTTATAAAAATCCTCTGCTATAGTTGAACTTGAAACAAGCAATTGCGAACTTGCTGTGCTCATAATGGCTGCCAAAATAGCACTTAATAAAACACCTGCTATCCAAGGATTGAAAAGCAATTGCGACATTACGATAAAAATCTTTTCAGGATCTTGCAAACTAAGCTCAAATTTACTCACATAAGCTATACCTAAAATACCTATCAAACAAGCTCCAATTAAAGATATAACCATCCAAGAAATTCCTACAAAAGTAGCAGTTGGAATATCTTTAGTTGATCTTATAGACATAAAACGCACCAAAATATGTGGCTGACCAAAATACCCAAGTCCCCAAGAAAGCGCTGAAACTATACCCAAAAAGCTTAATCCTTCCCCCATAGAAAAAGTATTTGGCTTAATTTCTTTGACTATATTAACAGCTTCACTAAAGCCACCCAAATGATAAATCATCACTATAGGTACGATAATCAAGGCACTCATCATTAATAAACCCTGAATCAAATCCGTCCAACAAACTGCCTTATATCCACCCAAAAATGTATAAGCAACTATAATCACAGTTCCTGTAGTAAGTGCATAATCATATTGGATTCCAAAAGTTGCTTCAAAAAGCTTTGCTCCACCTACAAGCCCTGATGAAACATAAAAAGTAAAGAAAATTAAAATAACAATAGCACAAACCACTCTTAATATATGCTTATCATCATCAAACCTTGTTTCAAAATAATCAGGTATGGTAATAGAATTTGCAATCACACTAGTATAAATTCTAAGTCTTTTTGCTACAAAAGCCCAGTTTAAAAATGCTCCTATACTAAGCCCTATTGCAATATAGCTTTCAGCTAAACCACTTACATATAAAGCTCCCGGTAAACCCATTAAAAGCCAACCGCTCATATCAGAAGCTCCAGCACTAAGTGCTGAAACCACAGGTCCCATAGAACGACCACCTAAAAAATAGTCCTCTGAATTTTTATTTTGTTTATAAAAATAAAATCCAATAAAAAGCATTAATGCTGAATATGCGACAAACATTATCGCAATTTGAGTATTAATGTGTACAACCTCCATTTTTTCTCCTTTTTATTTTAAAGCACGAGTGCCTAAATTTCCATAACGGTGGAAAGATATACTTAAAGCTTTTTCATTATGATATAAAAGCAACTCAAAACGCCCATTCATTAAAGGCTTAGCATTGGCAATGATTTTTGCACAACTTGCTGCTTTTATGAAAATTTCATCATTAACATCTAATGGAGCAAAATAACGAATTCTTTCATAATCAGCTATTTTGCTAATGAAATTTTCTTTACTTTCTTTAAGGAATAAAGTTTTTGAACTAATTTTTTGATTAATCTTTTGCACAAGATCTATTTTCTCATGCTCATCATAACTTAAAATAAGATCAATATTTAGCACACTGGCTGCTAAAATAACCCCTAAAATATCTTTTAAACTATCATCTTTATGTACTCTATAAGCGATATTTTTAACCTTTGTATAAGAGAAAATATTATCCTCGCCTCTTATATTGACATAATCTTTTGCACTTGCAAATTCATGTTTTGCATGATAAGCATAGCTTCTTGCCATAGCTTTAATGACTTCAAAATCAGCTTTATCTTTTTCATTTAAATCCAAGCTTAAAGCATTTAAATTTGATACTAATTCATTGTCTAAAACATTTTGATCAGCTTGACTTTGCTCTATATCTAAAAATTGAGTGATGTAATTATAAATTCCAACTTTTCTACCAAAACCAATGGCTGATTTTTTAATACCACCAAAAGGTTGTCTAAGAACTATAGCTCCTGTTGTTGGTTTATTGATGTAAATATTTCCTGCCTCTATGTGAGTGTGGAAGTATTTCCATTCTCTCTCATCTAAACTTTCAAATCCTGCTGTAAGTCCATAACCTGTAGAATTTACTATATCAATAGCTTCTTTTAAATCTTTTGCTTTCATTACAGTTAAAATTGGTGCAAAAAGCTCATTCATGTGTGTAAAATCACCTTTTTTTGTACCATATTTAATCCCTGGAGTTAAAAGATAAGGATTATCATCTACAAATTTAGGTTTTAAAGCCCAACTTTCATATGGAGCTAACTCATCTAATGCTTTTTGCAGTTTTACATCTGGTTTATCTGCTAAAGCTCCAAGTTTATTTTTAAATACAAATGGATTTCCAACCGCCATAGAACTAGCAGCATCTACCAAGGTCTTTTTAAATTCCTCATCTTCATAAACTTCTTCTTCCAAAACAAGTAAAGAAGTAGCAGAGCATTTTTGACCTGAATTTGAAAATGCTGAATGAATGATATTTTTAATCGCACTATCACGATCAGCAAATTTAGAAACAATAGTTGCATTTTTACCGCCTGTTTCAGCACTTAAAAGTAAGGTTGGATTAGCTTTGAGCATTGCATAAGCAGTTTCTTCTCCACCGGTTAATACTGAAAATTTCACACTTTGATCAACAAGCAAGTATTTTGATATATCACTACCTTTAGCAGGTAAGAAAATCAAAGCATCTTTTGGAATTCCCGCATCCCAAAAGCATTTACAAAGCATATAACCTGTTAGCATGGATAAAGATGATGGCTTATATATTACTTTATTACCTGCAGCCAAAGGTGCTGCTATGGTTCCTACTGAAATACCTACTGGAAAATTCCATGGTGCAATTACCACACCTATGCCTTTTGCTTTAAAAGTAGTATTTGGATTTTGCTCTTTTAGTTTTTCCAAAGAATGTGGGTAAAATTCTAAAAAGTCTATAGCCTCACTAACTTCAGGATCAATCTCTAAGAAAGTTTTTCCTACTTCTAAAGCTGCTATACCTATTAAATCTCCTCTACGATCTCTAACAAGTTGAGCAGTTTTTGCTAAAATTTTATAAATTTCATCATGACTTAAATCACTAAAATTTGAGCTCTTAGCTACATCTAAAGCATATTTAATCTCTTTTTGGCCTGCTAAATGTGCTTTACCTATAGTGCGATTTTTGATTTTATCTTTAACTTCTATTACTTGTAAATTTTCGTTTTTAATTTCTTCTTTTGCAACCGGATACACATCATAATTTTCTAAATTTTCATATTTAGTTCTTATATTTTTAGCCCATTCTCTATTTGCTTTTAAGATAAAATCTGTATCAGGTTCGTTTTTAAATTCTTTACTCTCATAAGAACTAATAGCCTTTGTTTCATTATTTCTATCTTGAGTTCTATGGGTAGAATTATCCAAACTAGCAACGCCTTCTAAAGATTTTATAAATAATTCTTTTTGCATTTGCCAATTTTTATCATTAATTTTAAGGTTGAAAAAATATCTCATGAAATTATCTTCACTAGTATTTTCATCAAGTCTTCTTACTAAGTAAGCAATGGCATTATTAAAATGCGCTTCATCACACACCGGTGCATAAAGTATAAGATCATGCATTTTAGAAAGCTCATAAGAGCATTGCAAGCTCATACCTTCAAGCATTTCAAAAGTAAAAGATGATAAAGCTCCTGCTTGTGAAATTCTAGTATAAGCATAAGCAATTTCAAATAAATTGTGACTCGCAATACCTACATTAATATATTTATAATTATCGCCTTCTAAGACAAAATCAAGCATTTTCTTATAATTACTATCTGTGTCAATTTTTTTATAAAAAGTAGGTAGAGCCCAACCTCTTTGCGAAGCTATAGTTTCTTCACTTTCCATATTCGCTCCTTTAACAAAGCGAATTTTTATAGGCTTCATACCTTTTAAAACTCTTTCTTTTGAAAAAGCAAAAAGTTTTTTCAAATATTCATAAGAATCAGGAAGATAAGCTTGTAAAACGATACCTGCTTTAATATTATACTTTGCAATACTTTCCATAAAAGCTTCAACGGTTAATTCTAAATCTCTAAATTCCTCCATATCAAGATTGATAAATTTAGACACACCTTGCTTTTTTTCTTCTTCTAAAGCAAGAGCATATAATTTATCCAATCTTTTTACCACTTCATCTTTAGAGTATTCAAAATCAATGATATTAATTTGAGAAAAAATGGTAGTGATTTTAATTGAAATATAAGTAATATAGCTTGTTTTTAATGCTTCTTCATATTTTTTTACTCTATAAGCACTCTCAGCCTCACCCAAAACCTCTTCACCAATTAAATTTACATTTAAGGTAATTTTATCTTCATCTTTTCTTTTACGCATATGAGGCTCTAAAACACTAGGATTTGCATCTAAAACCATAGCTTTAGTATCTTCTCTTAAATGCTTAATGAAAAATGGCACACTAAGAGTTGGTGCAAATTTTCCAAAATTTAAAAATGAAAAAAGCAAAAATTTTTCAAAAGCACTAAAAAAATCTGCTATACCATATTTGTTTAAAGTATGCTCTATAAGCTCAAAACTCGCACTTTTATCTTTACATCTAAAAGAGCGATCTAAAAGTTCAATCAACATCACTTTATTTTTAGGATTGTTTAAAAGTTTTTGCATTTTGGCGTGAAATTCTTTTTCACTTTGAGAGATATTACTTTCTATTTTTCTTTGTAATTCTTCAGCTAATTGCAAAGCTTTTTGTATCATTTCTTCCTCCATTTAGTAATTAATATCTTTTATGATACAAAAATAGCCACAAAAATCAACATATATTTATTTATAATTTATTTTTTTATGTAAAAAAGTAACAAATATAAACATATATTTTTAATTGTAAATAAAATATTAGCGTAATAATAAATAATTATGAGTATTTCTTACACATCTAGCAATAATCTTTGCCTCTATATTGTAATCTTTCAAAATTTTCAAAGCCTCATTTGCATCTTTTTCACTCATTGCAGCTAAAAGTCCACCTGAAGTTTGAGGATCAAAATACACTATATCCTCATCTTTTTCATTTAAATTATCAACCCAAATTTTTAGGCTATCTTTATTTTTATAAGCTCCTGCTGGGATTATCCCCATATTAGCCATTGGCAAAACTCCATCCATTAAAGGAATTTCATTTTTATACACTTCTATCATAATCTCTTCATTTAACATTTCTTTTAAATGCCCCAAAAGGCCAAAACCAGTAACATCACTTAAAGCACTAAGACTTTTAAACCCCTTTAAAATACGACTTGCGTAAAGATTTAAAAAACTCATTTGCTCTATTGCTTTTAAAATCTTTGCTTTTTCTAGCAAACCAGCCTTGATAGCAGTACTAATAATGCCACTACCTATAGGCTTAGTAAGTAAAATAACATCACCATCTTTTGCACTATTATTAGCTATAAATTTCTTAGGATGAACTACACCTGTCACACTAAGACCAAAAATAAATTCATCATTTTCTATAGTATGGCCACCTACTAGCACAGCACCAGCTTCTTCAACCTTAGCTCTAGCACCTTCTAAAACTTCAAGTAAAATTTCATTGTTAAAATGACAAGTATCAAAGCCTACAATATTTAAGGCATTAATCACCTCAGCACCCATAGCAAATACATCACTTAAAGCATTGGCAGCAGCTATAGCACCAAAATGATACGTACTATCAACCACAGGTGTGATAAAATCAAGTGTTTGCACTAAAGCTAAATCTTCATTTAGCTTATAAACACTTGCATCTTCGTTATTATCAATACCACTTAAAATGTTTTCATGCGGTTTTAAAATGCCAAGAATTTTGTCAAGACCCGCCGAGTCTAGTTTGGCAGCTCAACCCGCAGCTTTTACATATTGAGTTAGTTTTTGGTCTTTATATATCATAAAGAAATAATCTTTGCCTTTCCAAAAAGTTCATTTAAAATTTCATAAGCATTACCTATTTTGCCTATTTTAAGCTCTTTAGTTTTACCAAAAAATTCCAAACATGTCCCACAACTATAAATTTCAACCCCTAAATTTTCAAGCTCTTTCATAGCTTCAAAAGCCATATGAGAACAATCAGTATTCATTAAAACACTATCATTAACGCAAAGGATTTTTACAGGTTTATTAGGTAAATCTTTTAAGGTTTTTAAAAAACCTAGCATTAGATTTTTCCCAAGCTCCCCTTCACCTACTTTATCGCTTTTTAAAAACAACACATTATATTCTTGCAAATTTTGTTCTTGAATTTGAACTATATCACCATCTTTTATAATACTAATAATACTTTCATCATTTACATCTTTCACACTAAAGTTCAAATTTAAAGATTTTAAAAACCTCATTACATTTTCTTTAGAAGCTTGAGAATTTAAAAGAATTTCTAAATTTTCATTTTCTTTTAACTCTTCTAAAGCCTTTTTTGTCTCTATCACAGGACGCGGACAAGCTAAATCTCTACAATCAATTTTCATTTTTTACCTTTTTTACTTAATGATATATTTTTATAACTTGTATTCAAATTAAGTTTTATCTTTTTCTTGATTTTTCTTGAAAAATAATTCTTTAAAGCGCTTATTAGTGTATTCTTCTACATCTTGTTGTAAAATTTTAAAATTTTGAATTAGCTCATAAGCTCTAGGAGTAAGCTTACTACCAGCTTCACTTCCTCTTCCTTTTTTAGCAATGAGCAATTCTTCTTTCATATTTTTTTCTAAATCCTGTATATAAAGCCAAGCTTTTTTATAATTAATCCCTAGTTGTTTAGCCGCTTGGGAAATACTTCCGCATTCTCCAACTAATTCTAAAATATCTGTTTTCCCTTTACCAAAAAGTAATTCTCCATCAGGATTTTCTACCCAAATTTTGCTTTTTATATGAAATTTTTTACCTTTTTTTTCTTCAAAACAACCGAGTTCGCAGTATTTAACATCAATTTTATAAGTTTTAAGCGTAGCTCTCATATCAGCCATATTAAAGTTTTTAGCACATTCTAAAGCATCTTTACATGATATGCGACGCTTAGAATCTAGTTTTGTTTCTAATTTTTCTAAAATTTCACTTTTTGCTATATTTTTATTTAACTTTCCAAATTGACCTAACTCGCAATCTGAAATTTTTACGCCTAATTCTTTTATACTAGCTTGAAAATCTTCTTTGGAGTATTGTTTTAAAAGCTCTAGTGCTTTTTTACAAGTAAGTTTATTATTTTCATCAAGATTTTTTTGAATTTTTAAATTTAATTCTTCCATGAATTAACCTTGGATTATAAGTAGTAAAAAAGGGTGCCTGTAAACACCCTTTGGGTTATTTTGCATCAAGTCCTAAATTTTGGCCCTTAAGCAAAACTCTTTTTCTATACATTGCACTAACTTCAGCCGCATCACCAACCAAAAGTGCATTTGTAGAACAAACCGCAGCACACATAGGCACTTTACCTTCTGCGATACGATTTTGTCCATAAAGTTCTCTTTCTTCATGAGAGTTAGTAGGTTCAGGACCACCTGCACACATAGTACATTTATCCATTTGACCTTTAATACCAAAAGCACCATCTCTTGGAAATTGTGGAGCACCAAAAGGACATGCATAAAGACAATACCCACAACCTATACAAGTTTTTTTATCATGTAAAACAATACCATCAGCTCTAATATAAAAGCATTTTACAGGACAAACTTGCTCACATGGAGCATCTGTGCAGTGTTGGCAGGCAAGAGTTGTTGAAAACTCTTTTCCTTCTATGCCTTCATTTAAAGTGATTACCTTTCTTCTATTAATCCCCACTGGCACTTCGTGCGCACTTGAACAAGCCACTTGACAAGCAAAGCAAGAAATACAGCGATTATTATCTACATAAAATTTCATTCTAGCCATAACTTACCCCTTAAGCCTTTTCAAGTCTGCAAAGTCCTGCATTAAATTCAGAAATTTGCGTATTTATATCAAAACCATAGTTAGTAACCGTGTTAGAACTTTCACCTATAGTATAAGGTCTAGTGCCTTCAGGATAATTATAACTTAAATCCACTCCTTGCATAATACCCGCAAAGTTATAAGGCAAGCAAATTCTATCCGGTGTAACAGAATGATTATGCACACATTTTACTTTAATCTTAGTGCCTTGCGGTGAATGAATCCACATCATATCTCCATCATTTATACCATATTTTAAGGCAAGTTCAGGGTGAACATTAGCAAACATTTCAGGTGTGATTGCAGCAAGATATTTACTAGTTCTCTCAAGCATACCTGCACCACTTAAATTTACTAAACGCATACTTGAAATGATAGTCGGAAACTCTTTGCTCCAATCTTTCTTTTGTTGCTCGCTGATAAATTTACTCTCAACTCTGAAGTTTTTCTCTTGATCGCCCCAAGTAGGATATTTTTTAACCAAATCCCAACGAGGTGAGTGAATAGGCTCTCTATGTAACGGAATAGGATCTGCAAATTCCCAAACTTTCATTCTAGCTCTTGCATTACCCAAACAGCAAGCACTCTTTTCTCTACATTTTTCTAAAATAATACCTGAAATATCTGTACTCCAGCTAGCACCCATTAATTCTTTTTCGCTATCACTTAGTTTGATATTAAATACTTTTTCAATATTTGCCTTAGTGATTTGTGGGTAACCACCTTTAACTTTACATCCTTTTGGAGTAAAGGCATCATCCGCTAATTGAGAATGTCCTTCATGCTCCAAACCAAAGCGGTTTCTAAAGCCCATACCGCCTTCTTCATAAGGCACATCAGTATTCCATAATATAGAAGTTCCCGGATGTTGTTCATCCCAACAAGGCCAAGGTAAGCCATAGTATTCGCCTTTAACTTCACCACCAAGACCTCTTTGAGTATCAGGATCAAAATGTTCCCAATTTTGTTGGTGTTTTCTTAAGCGTTCAGCTGAAATACCTCTTAAGCCTATACTTAAAAGACCATTACTCATTTCTCTTGTAGCATCATCAGGCCATATAAAATTATCATCATTATCATCTCTTGTTTGTACAAGCTTATGATCTTTCAATTCCATTTTCATACCGCGAGTGTATTCTTTATAAAAGCCGAATTTTTTAGCAAAAGCAAACATAATCTCTTGATCTTCTTTGCTTTCATAAATTGGTTTTACTACTTGAGAACGCCATTGCATAGCACGATTAGTCGCAGTGACATAACCTTCTGTTTCAAATTGAGTACAAGCAGGGATAATATAAATACCATCAGAACGATCTGCTAAAACTGCTACTTCATTTACAAAAGGTTCAGCGATTACAATCATATCAAGTTTTTTAAGCGCTTCTTGAATTTTTACCGTATGCGCCATAGAAGTAATACCCGTTCCTTGCACCCAAAGCACACGGATAGGTGAGTTAGAATAAGTTTTTTCTTCATGTAAAACGCCTTGCCACCATTTTGCTAGTGAAAAACCTTTTTCATGCATCCATTCTTTAGAATAAAATCTTGAATTTAAATATTCTCTATCTACATTCCAAAAATTAGCAAAATGATTCCACGCATTATCATCAAGCCCATAATAAGCTGGTAAAGTATCAGCCAAACAGCCCATATCAGTAGCACCTTGAACATTATCATGACCTCTAATGATGTTTGTTCCTGCACCTGGTTTGCCTATATTACCAAGAACGAGTTGTAAGATAGCTAGAATTCTTGTGTTGGAGCTACCTACCGAGTGTTGAGTAATACCTAAAGCCCAAAATAGCGTAGCAGGTTTGATTGTAGCTAGCATTCTTGTAATTTTTTCAAGTTGAGCAGCTGGAACGCCTGTTACATCTTCTACAACTTCAGGAGTCCATTTAGCAGCCTCTGCTTTTATTTCTTCAACACCATAAGTTCTAGTTTTGATTAATTCTTTATCTTCCCAACCGTTTTTGAAGATCAAATGAAGCATACCATAAACTAAAGCTATATCTGTGCCTGGACGAATTCTTACATATTCATCAGCATGTACTGCAGTTTTTGTAAATACAGGATCTACAACTACTAATTTAGCATTATTACGATCTTTTGCTTGTAATAAGTGTTTAAATCCGATAGGATTTGCCACAGCAGTATTTGCACCAAAAATAATCATCATTTTTGAGTGTTTAGTCACATCACCAAAATGATTTGTCATAGCGCCATAACCCCATGTATTCGCCACACCGGCGACTGTTGCGCTGTGTCAAATTCTAGCAACGTGGTCTATATTGTTAGTACCCCAAAATGCTGCAAATTTTCTAAAATAATAAGCTTGTTGGTTATTAAATTTAGCCGAACCTAAAAACATAACACTATCAGGTCCATTTTCTTTACGGATTTCAAGCATTTTATCGCCAATTTCATTGATAGCTTGCTCCCAAGTTAAACGTACCCATTTGCCATTTTCTTTTTTCATAGGATATTTAATACGCTGCTTTGATTTAGTAAGATCGATTTGATCTATCCCTTTACAGCAGTGTGATCCTTGAGAAATAGGATGTTCTATAGCGTTTTCTTGACGCACCCAAACTCCATCTTGTACTTCCGCTTTAATTCCACAGCCTGCACTACAGATACTACAGATTGTTCTAACAATCTTAGAATCTGGATAAGGATTTGCTACTTCTTGTTCACTTGCAGCTCTAATAGCTTTGTTTTCACTACCAAAAGCCGCACTTCCAAGACCAGCAATACCAGCAAGCTTAAGAAAATTTCTTCTTGCTAATGCCATCTTCTTCCTTTCTTAATTAATAAGCTATTTTGTAGTATTTTTCCCAATGCATAGTTTTTCTATAAAGCACTTCTTTTTTAGTACTTTTTCCTAAAACTACGGTATTTTGCTCTTGGTAATCATCTTTAGCTAAAGCATTTACACTTGCCCCAGCTACTACCCCTAAAGCACCAATTTTCAAAGATTTTTTTAAAAAATCCCTTCTTTGATTGGCCTCCATGTTCTCTCCTTTGAAATAAAAGTAAAGAATAACTATAAATACTTATTTTCAAAGTATTTATACACTTAACAAGATAAATTTTGCATATTTTCACTTAAGATTTTATTTAATTTCTATTTTCATAAAAAGATGATTTTGATAATATGTATTTTGGTAACAAAATACATATTAATTTTTATAATTTACTAAGTTCTTCTATATTTGTTTTGCTAAATTTAGTAGGAAGTCTTGGCTCATAAGGAAGTCTTTGTAAAGCCTCATCTGCTACACTTTTACCTTCTTTTTTTATAGGTGCTTGTACTTCCAAATAAGCTCTTTCATTTGCAAAAAAGACTTTCATAATATTGGCAATAGCAATGTAAAAATTTGAGTTTTTGTGGATTTGTAATTTTTCTATAAACTCATCTATTACAGGGTTTATCACAAAACGAAATAATTGCTGTGCAACTTTTAAATCATACTCAATAATACTTGCCATAAAAGCAAACAAAAAGCCAAATTCATCTTCACTTTGCCTGCAATCTTCTTTTTTTCTAAATTTGGTTTTTCTAATGATTTCACAGGCTTGAAGCTTCATTTTGCCATCATCCCTACCCTCATCATAAAAAGAAGCACTAATAGGCACATTCACATAAGAAAAATCAAAAAACACTCCATTTTGTTCTTCTTTAAAACTTACAAAATCACATACACTAAGTTTTTCAAAATCAAATTTTAAACTATCATCTAAAGGACTTTGAGCTAAAACTAAAACTTGCTCATGCCAAATTTTAAACTCATTTTCATCGATAAAATTAAAAGCTTTTGAAAAAAATTCATAAAAATATTTACGCGAAAGATCAATATCTTGTATCATTAATTTTCCTTGTTATTTTTATTTGATTATAACAAGGAAAATTTAAAAAAATCAAGTGAGATTTTAAAATTTTGTTTTAGAATCATAAGTAAACGATGGATTGATTTGTTTTTTATCGCTTAGTTCTTTATACCAATAAGAATGTAAAATATAAACTTCCTCTTCTTCTTTATAACCACTAATCATAGAGTGGATACTTCCTTTAATAGCAAATACGGCCATATAAATATGAATAGCAAAAAATACTGCACATAAAATACCCAAAATATTATGGATGATAGCTGAAGCTCTTAAAATATCTATATGAGAAATGCCAAAAATAGATTGCAAAGAAGTAGAATTAAAATCAAGGAAAAACATAAACGCACCAGTGATTATCATCAAAAAGCCACCAAAAACAGCTATATAATACCAAGATTTTTGACCAAAATTAAACTTACCCGCAGGCACAGGTTTTTTCTCTTTACTTAAATATCCACCTACTATCATCATCCATCTTAAATCATAACTTGCAGGAAGCATTCTTTTAATCCAACACAAAAGCATAGGAATGATAGAAATGATAAATAAAATAGTAGCAATACCATGTAAGTTTTTACACATTCTTACAAAAAATCCACCACCAAAGTATGATCCAAAAATCATAATAAGTCCGGTTGGCACAAGGATAATCCAAGAGATTGCTGCTACAAAATGAAACAATCTTTCAAATACCGAAAAAGCATAAATTTTCTTACCATCATGAGAAAATTTCTTTGGACCTATGACCATATAATGCAATGCAAAAGCTGAAATTACCACTATAAGTATAATCAAAACAGCACTTGCAATATATTCACCTTGTAGTTTAGTCCACAAAGCACCAAAATTTTGATAACTTTCTATATTCATCACTCTTTGTACATCCCAAATTTGAGTATTTTTAACTTCAAAATTTTCTTGAGCAAATAGAAAGTTAAAACAGGCTAAAAGAGCTAGTATAACCCTATGCATAAATTACTCCTAAACATTACACGCTAACCAAAGCTTAGCGTTGTAGTTTTGTTAATTTTCAGTTTCCATTTTTATTTTAAAAAAAGTTTTATTTAAAAAACATAAATTTGCAAAAAACTACAAAAAAACTCAATTTTTAGTTTCTTTTTGAATAATTTTCATAGCCAAATTCTCTTACCATAGATAAATTTTCATTCTTATCCAAGAACATTAAATTTGGAAGTCTTACTCCATTAAAAGTGGTGTTTTTAACTATGGAATAATGAATTTGATCTAAAAATACTATTTTTTGCCCTATTTTTAATTCTTGATTAAAAGCATACTCGCCCATGATATCTCCTGCTAGGCAAGTATTACCACCAAGTAAATAAGCAAATTCATTTTCTTTTAACTCGCTATATTTTTCCCCATCACGACTTGATAAAATTCTAGCATTTAAAACCTCGCTTGTATAAGGCATAATGATAGTATCTGGCATATGAGCTTCGCTTGAAGTATCTAAAATAGCTATTTTTTTCTCATTTTCTACTATATCTATCACACTTGCAACTAAAGTCCCACACTGCCAACCCACAGCCTCACCTGGCTCAAGATACACTTGCACCCCGTATTTATCGCTAAATTTTTTACAAAGATCAATTAGTTTTTGCGTGTCATAACCTTCTTTTGTGATATGATGACCCCCACCAAAATTAACCCATTTCATATTTTTAATAAATTTTGAAAATTTAGCTTCAAAAGCATTTAACACAAGCTCTAAAGAATGCGCACTTTCTTCACATAAAGCATGAAAATGAAGCCCACTTAAAGCGCTAAAATCTTCATTTTCAAAATCAATCGCACGAATTCCTAGTCTTGAAAATCTGCCACAAGGATTATAAAGTTCTTTTGGAGCCACTGAAAGCTCTGGATTACAACGCAAACCAAGAGACTTTTTACTTGCTTTGTCTTTAAATTTTTTAAACTGATTAAAAGAATTAAATACTATATGGTGTGAAAGATCTATGATTTCATCTATTTCATCATCTTTAAAAGCAGGTGAAAAAGTATGAATTTCTTTGTTCATATATTCTTTTGCAAATTTAGCTTCCCAAAGCCCGCTGCAAGTACAGCCTGATAGATACTCACCCACTATATCCATAGCACCTGAAAAAGCAAAACCCTTTAGAGCAAGCAAGACTTTTGCTCCACTTTGCTCACTCACTTTAGCCAAAAGCTCACAATTTTTTCTAAGCTTGTCTTCTTCTAAAATATAAGCAGGAGTTTGAAAGTCTTTATCTAAATGATTTTTAATTAGCATTATTTGTCCTTAATTTTTTGATTTAAAACCACTTGTATAACAAACCATATTAAAATTATATCTTGTTTTTATAATTTACAATCATTAATCAAACAATAGCTATAATCAAAATCCAAATCAAAATTAATTTAGGAGTAAAAATTTAATGGATAGAAGGTTATTTTTAAAATTTAATGCTTTAGGTTTAGCAAGTATTAGCAGCGCTTATGCAATGGGGGATCATTCTCATCATAATATGCACTCAAAACATACACAAAAAGATACAAAAGAAATCGATACTTCTTTTATCAAACTAAAAAATCCAAACATTAAACTACTCGATGAAAAAGACTTTCCTAGCGGACAAACATTAGCAAATTTAAAACTTCTAAAAAACACAAGTACAAAGAAAAATTTCTTTAGATCAAGTATAGAAATCAAAGAAAGTCAAATAGAGCTTGTTAAAGGTAAAAAAACAAAATGCTTTACTTACAATGGCTCTATACCTGGACCTAAAATAGAAGTTTATGAAGGTGATACTGTAGAAATTTTGGTAAAAAATAGTTTAAAAGAGCCAACTACTATCCACTGGCATGGACTTGACATACCACCTGAGCAAGATGGCAACCCACACGATCCTATCATGCCTGGTAGAGAAAGAATTTATCGCTTTAAACTTGGAGAAAATTCAGCAGGAACCTACTGGTATCATCCACACCCACACTACACCACAGCAAAGCAAGTTTATAAAGGCTTAGCAGGGGTATTTGTAGTAAAAGCCAAAAAAGACGCGTTATCGCACTTACAAGAGCAAGATTGGGTGATTAGTGATTTGCGTTTAGATGAAAATGCACAAATTCCTGATAATAATTTATTTGACTGGCTCAATGGCAGAGAAGGAAATTTAGTTCTTATCAATGGACAATTAAAACCAAAAATAACACTTGACAAAGCTCAAAGAATTCGTATTTATAATTTTTGTGCGGCAAGATATTTAAATTTACGCATTAAAGGTGCTAAATTTATTTTAGTAGGAACTGATGGAGGACTTATAGAAAAAGGTGTTGAATTAGATGAGTTATTTTTAAGTCCTGCTTCAAGAGTAGAAGTATTAATCAAAGCAAGTAAGGGTGAATTTAAACTTGAAAGTACTTATTATGACCGCGATAAAATGCTTGTTAAAGAAGAACCTTACACTCTTATGTTAGCTGATCTTAAAGTAGAAAAAACTATAGAAAACATACCGGAAAAATTACGCGAATTTCCACCTTTAAAAGAAGCTACAAGCTTTAAAGAAGTGATTATGAGTGAAGATCATATGCAAATGCATGGTATTAGTAAAAAAAGTGAAGAAGAAATCAAAAAAAGCCTTGCCTCTATGTTTTTAATCAATGGTAAAACATTTGATATGAATAGAACGGATTTAACCTCAAAATTAAATGAGGTAGAAGAATGGGTAGTAAAAAACAAATCGCATATGGATCATCCTTTCCATATACATGGAACACAATTTGAACTCATATCTTCTAAATTTAAGGGTAAAATAACAAAAGCAAAATTCAGAGCATTGCAAGATACGATTAATGTAAGACCTGGAGAAGAATTAAGACTTAGAATGAGTCAAAAATTTACCGGTATTAGAATGTTTCACTGCCATATTTTAGAGCATGAAGATCTTGGAATGATGGGAATTTTAGAAATAAAAGAATAAAGGTAAAAAAAATGGTAAAAGTCGAATTTCTAGGGCCAATTAACAAAGAAAGCTTAGAACTAAACGTAAGCAATCTTAAAGAATTAAAAGCAATTTTAGGGCAAGATGAAAGCTTAAAAGAATGGCTTGAGCTTTGTGCAGTTGCTTTAAATGATGAAATGGTTTTTGATGATGAAACCACCTTAAAAGATGGGGATAAAATATGCTTATTACCACCGGTTTGTGGAGGATGAGTTATGTTTGAATTACACCAAGGAGCCTTAGAAATTCCTAGCATTTATGCTAGATGGTATGAATATGCTAAAGATAAAAACTGCGGAGCTTTGATCACATTTTGCGGTATAGTGAGGGCCGAAGATGAGATTGAAGCTTTGAGTTTTGATATATATGAGCCTTTATTAAAAACTTGGTTTGAAAAGTGGTGCCAAAAACTTGCAAATGAAAATGTAAGCTTGATGTTTGCTCACTCTATCGGCGAGGTTAAGGTGCATGAGAGTTCTTATTTTGCTGGGGTTTTAAGTAAGCAAAGAAAATTAGGACTTAAGCTGATTAATGATTTTGTAGAAGATTTTAAAGCAAGTGCACCTATATGGAAATATGATATCATTAATGGCGAAAAAATTTATGCCAAAGAACGCTCTTTGAAACTTCAAGGAGCAGGAATTTTAAGCACTAAGGACTAAAATGCTAACTTCTTATAGCCAAAGTTTAGACATACTTCATTCACACATACAAGCATATGAAAAGATAGAAAACATCGCCTTAACACAGTGCTTAGATAGAATTTTAGCCATAGACATCAAAGCTTCTACCAATAACCCTCAATTTCCCACAGCTTCTATGGATGGCTATGCGATCAAATTTAGCGAGCAAGATGAGCCTTTGTCTATCATAGGTGAAGTGCCTGCGGGAGTTTTTCCAAGCTTTAAAATACAAAATAAAGAATGTGTTAAAACCTTTACAGGTTCTTTGATGAGTGAGGGTTGTGATACCTTAGTGCCTGTGGAAAAAGTAGAAGTTAAAAACAACATGGTTTATATAAAAGAAAAAGTTCCACAAGGCTTTGCTGTAAGAAAGGTGGGCGAGAGCTACACTAAAGGTGAAATTTTACTCACAAAAGGCACAAAGCTAGGCTATAGCGAGATAGCACTTTTAGCCGAGCTTGGATATTTTCACATTAGTGTTTTTGCTAAACCTATCATAGGCGTGCTAAGTAGCGGAAGTGAAATCAAAGACTTAGGCGAAAGCTTAGAACATCCTGCACAAATTCGCTCATCAAACCATGTAGCCATAGCTAATATGGCAAAAAAACTTGGTGCTGAAGCTAGAATTTTTCCACTTTTAAAAGATGATATGCAAAAAACTCCAAGTGCTTTAAAACAAGCACTTAATGCGTGTGATATTTTAGTTACCACTGGTGGAGTTTCCATGGGGGATTTTGACTTTTTAAAGCAAGCTGTTAAAGAGTACGAAGTCATCCTAGACAAAGTCGATGTAAAGCCTGGTAAACACATCAAAATTGCCAAATTTGAAGATAAATTCATCTTTGCTCTACCGGGTTTTCCATACTCGGCTATGGTGATGTTTAATTTATATGTAAGAGAACTTTTAAATGCTTGGCTTTTACAAGAAAAAGACTATGTATTTAAAACATTTGCAAATACTGACTATAAGAAAAAAAGTTCGCATTTAGAATTTGTAGCTTGTAATGTAGAATTTAAAGATGGAAAAATTTATGCCAATTTAAAAGGCAAAAAACAAGGCTCAAGTGCTATCATCAACAACCTTAACCACAAAGCTGCACTTATGATAGCAAATGATGATATAAAAGAAAATGATTTAGTGGATATTGTTTTAATGCCTTAAACAAGTGCTTTTTGAATTTTTTCAAAAAGCATTTTTGCTTGTTTTTGATTTTGCTCTAACTCGCTTAAAATTTCCTCTATTTCACGCAAAGTTTTTTCTTCTTTTGTATTTGGATTTTTAGCACTTAAATCATAATTTCTTTCTTCAAGTTCTTTTTTACTTACCAAATAAGAATTAGCCGTGATTTTTCTTTCTTTATAACATTTTAAAAATTCTTGCAAATGCGTGTATTCTAAAGGTTTATTTTTAGTCAATTTAAAAGGTGGTACAAGCTCATAGTAATACACACTTTCATCATTTTCACCACAAATGCTTTTTTGCCCTTTAGAGAAAAAAAGCACATTAGTTTTTACCGCACTATAAGGTAAAAATATCCCACTTGGCAAGCTTAAAACACATTCAAGATTAAAATTTTCTAGCAAGTCTTTTTTTACACTCACAAAGGCATTTGAATTTTGAAAAAGCACTCCTTCAGGCACTACTATGGCACATCTTCCATTGTTTTTCAAAGACTTTAAAATATGTTGTAAAAACAAAAGCTCAGTAGCGTTTGATTTTACAGGAAAGTTATTTTGAATTTGATCTTTTTCTTTACCACCAAAAGGAGGATTTGCCAAAATCACTTCGTATTTTTCATTTTCAGTTATGTCTGTGATTTTTTTATTTAGAGTATTGGTTTTGATGATATTTGGGGACTTAACCTCATGTAAAATCATATTCATCACACCCATTGCATAACTAAGTGGAGTTTTTTCTTTACCGAACAAGGCATCATTTTGTAAA
This sequence comes from Campylobacter sp. CNRCH_2015_1657, assembly GCF_025772685.1. NCBI lineage: Bacteria > Pseudomonadati > Campylobacterota > Epsilonproteobacteria > Campylobacterales > Campylobacteraceae > Campylobacter > Campylobacter sp. CNRCH_2015_1657. The sequence continues at coordinate 89,375 of NZ_JAKMSO010000002.1, forward strand.
AATTCAAGTTCCTCCACACTCAAATTTGCTTTTTTCTTTTTTGCCCTATCTTCATAGAGAATATGCAAAAAACTCTCTACTAAAAATCCACAACTCCCACACGCAGGATCGTAAATTCTCTCTTTTGCTTTAGGGTCTAGCACCTCCACCATAGCTCTAACCAAAGGTCTTGGGGTATAAAACTCCCCGCTATTTCCCCCATCACTTCCCATGTCTTTTAAAAGCTTCTCATAAACCTCACCCAAAGCAAATACATCACTTTCTTTGCTAAAACTTAGCTCATCAACTAAATTTATAACCTCTCTTAAAGTATGGCCATTAGCTATGCGGTTGTCTATAAATTCAAAAATTCCGCCTATCTTATACTCTATACTTTTGAAATTTTCATTATCTTTGAAACTTTTTAGGTATGGAAAAAGCTCATCATTCACAAAGCTTAGCAAATCACTTCCACTTAAAGCGTTTTTTACATCAAGCTTTCCTTCACTTGTTTTAGGTGCTGCCCAAGCCCTCCAACTAAATTTTTCTTGCAAAATAGCCCTATAAGGCTTTTCATCTAGCTCAGCTTCTAGCTTTAACTCTTCTTCATAATCATCTAAAAATTTCAAAAAAAGCACCCAGCTAATCTGCTCACTATAATGCATAGCACCACTTATGCCATCATCTCTTCTTAGAATATCTGTGATTTTATCGATTTTACTTTGCATTTAAAAAATTCCCTTTCTAAAAAGTCTTAAAAGTTCTATATTAATATAATAATTATTTCTACCCATTTTAATGCACTCTAGCACCCCTAAATTTTCACAAATTTTAAGGTATTTTGAGGCACTTTGCCTAGAAATATCTAATTTATTTATCAAAAAGTCTATCTTTGTATAAGGATGAGAAAACAAAAGCTCCACAAAGTCTTTGCTGTAAAAATTCGTTTTATTTTGCAAAATTTCACCTACATTAGACATCATTTTTTCTATTATAGTAATGGTTTTTATCGTTTTTATAGCAGTTTGCTCTACACCTTTGAGTATATATTCTATCCATTCTAAAATTGCACCTTCATCACGTACTTTTTGTAAAAGATTGTAATACTCTTCTTTGTTATTTACTATATAAGCGCTTAAATACAAGATAGGCAAATCAAGCAAGCCTTTATAAACTAAATAAAGTATATTGATAATCCTGCCTGTTCTACCATTACCATCGTAAAATGGATGTATGCTTTCAAACTGATAATGAATGATTGCCATTTTTACCAAAAAATCAAGTTCATCTAAAGTATCATCGTTGATGTATCGCTCCAAATTTCCCATAAGTTCTTGTATATCACTAGGATTTTGCGGGGGTGTGTGTTTGATTTCTCCTGTGGTAGGATTTATCAGCGTAGTTCCGCTTTGTTTTCTAAAACCTGCATTATTTCTTTCTAGTCTTTTTTGAATTTCTAAAATATGTGCATTTCTTAATAATTGCTCTTTTTTTAAAAGCTCATATCCTTTTTTTAAAGCATTTTCATAGTCTTTTACTTCTTTTACCGCTCTTGTAAGTTTACTTTCATCGATTTGAGATAAAAAAAGTTCATCGTGAGTGGTAATAATATTTTCTATCTCGCTAGAATCTTTAGCTTCTTGCAAGATCAAAGCATTGATTAATATATTTGGATTAGGCATGCTTTTGCTAAATCCATTTAACTCCGCTAATTTTCTCGAAGCCCTAATGATGAGACCATAAATATTTGCATTTAATTCTATATCTAAAGGAAGTTTTGGTGGTATGAATTCTTTCATAATTTTTCCATATGTTAAAATTTTTTTAAAATTTTTAACATTATAAAAAAATATGTTAAAAAAATCAAAAATTTTTAACATATCTAGTCTTTATGTTAAAATTTGATAAAAATTTTAACATTTATAATCTTCCTTGAAAAGCTTTATCTAGCAAGGACTTTTTAAGCTCTTGTAGATTTTTTATCTGTGCTTGATAGTTTTGCTTTAAATTTTTTACATGAGAAGAAAGCTCATCTAAATGCGAAGCGATTTGCTCTTGTTCTTTGAGTGGGGGTAGTGGGATTTGTAGAGATTTGATAAAGTCTACTGATACACCCTTGACAGTAGCACCTATACCGTTTTCTATTAAAAAATCTTTGTTTTTCTTAAAAAAATAAAATAAATATTTTTTATTCAGTGATTTGTGTGGTAATATTCCCTTTAAGTCTTGATTAATAGCTAAAGTGTCTTTTACTAAACAAACTTTCCCTAATCCAACCCTAGTTGCAATTAATATAAAATCCTGATTAATAATATTTGTAGAACTATTGTCTAAGCCTAAGTTTGTAATACGAAATTCTGTATCTTCAATAGTTTCTGTATTCATGTCTCTTACAGTAGCCCATTTAATCGTTCCATTTTCCCAATATTGTTTTATTTGTTTCGATGGAGTGCCGCCACCTATAATTTCGCAAATCTCCCCTAAGCTTTTCCATTCCCAACCTTGCGGGAGTTTGTAGTTTTCCTTAGTATTATCCTTTAAAGGGTTAAAAGCTTTTTGCAAGGCACTTTGCATTAACTCATCTAAATTTAGTAAATTCTGCTCTAAGATTTTTATACTCTCATCTATCTTTGCAAAACTTTCATCTAAAATCCCCACTATCCTTTCTTGCTCTTTGAGCGGCGGCAACGGAATTTGAAATTTCTCTAAATCTACAAACCTTAAATTATTTATGTTAGAACCTTTAGAAATATTGAAAATATAATTTTTATAAGAATCGCTTCTTAAATAATAAGCTATAAATTTATGGCAAATATTTAGATTGATAATTCTAAATAATCCACAAAAAGCCCCAAAAGTAAAATCATTTAAATTGTTTAAAAGTATATTTTTGCCTACAATATGTTTACTACCGCTACTCATTGCAAATAATATATCATTGTTTTGAATAATCTTATCAACTACTAATTCTTTGGGAATGATTTGTAGTTCATCTAAATTCAATTCATTTTGAATATTATTTGCTCTTAACAAATAAACAGATTTTTCATTCTTTGTGGATAATAGTTGCTCTTTTTTGTAAGAAACGCCCCTTATAAAAAAACCTATCTCACCAAGCTTTTTAACTTCCCAACCCTGCGGTAATTTTATCATTATTTTTTTACCTTGCTTTTCAAAAAATTAAACATCGTTACTATATCTTCTGAAATTTCTTCTTTTGGAATACTAAAAATAACTTGTCTCATTTTGTTTATATCATCTCCATTATCATCACTATACAATCCTTGAATAATATCCTTGCAATCTAATTCTTTTAAAGAATTAATATTATCCAAGTTATCATCTTTTTTTATATGATCATTTTTAGCTAGATTATCATTATTTATCAAATTTAAAACATTGTATTTTTCTAGCATAGTATATGAGAGTAAATAATTTTCTATTTCTCTTCTTTTCCAGACTCTCAAATAAAAACAATTTGCATAATCATTAAGACTTTTTAGGAGTGATTTTAAGCCAGATGGTTTTAATTCGTTATCTATTGAACTTAATATATAATTATCCTTATCACATATTATAAAAATATTTTTACTATTAAAATGTTTATTTTCTAATATTTTAATATAATCCTTACACCATTCAAGTTTTTTATTTCCAATAGTATCAGTATTTCTACTATATCCAGAAGGACACTTAAAAGGTTGTATTTGATTTAATATTTTCAAATCATCTTCATTATCAATTTTAATTTCACATAACATTTTAAAAATCTCCCAATCATTCAAATCATCTATCAAAACAATATTTTCACATTTTGATGCTATTTGATATTGATACATTTTATTTGATGTGAAATTATCTAGCCTTTTGCATAATTCATTAAAAATATCTTTACTTTGTAATTTTCCATTGTCAACCAAATAAATATCTTCTATATTTTTTCTCACAATACTTTCTGTAATATGTGATGTAGATATACAATAACCTTTAATGTCTTCCAATCGACTCCATAATTTTTCAATATTTTTATAATGTACATGTGAATCAATCTCATCAAATAAAAAAAGAGTATTTTCTTTATCGAAAATATCTAAAATAGCATAAATAGCTAAAAGCTGATACTCGCCATCACTTAAATCATCAAATTTAAGGTCGTTATCCAAAGTAAGTGTTACTGTGTTTATATCAATATTTCTATCATTTTGAGTTGCATTACTTAAAAAAGTAAAAATTTCAGAGCTATCTTTGCCAAAAATTTCATTAGCTTGATTTATGGAAAAATTTATACCTCGCTTTATTATAGGATAAGGTTCACTATTGAAATCTTCATAGTAATGTTGATCAAATTTTTTTTCAGCTATCTTCTCTAGTATTTTATAATCTATAGTATCTCTTATAATTCTTTTTACAACGCCTTTTGCTTCTTGCATCAATTCAATTTCAAGTCTTCGAATATAATCAGATAGAATTCTGAATTTAAAATATAAACTTATATTCTCAATATTTATATTTTTTTCCATTAAAAAGCTTTTTACCAAAGAGTCTTGCTTTGTAGAGATGGAAAAAAATACTAATAAAATTATCCAATTTTTATCAAAATAAAAAGAATGAACAACTTTTCGATTATTATCGTAGTTCTTTTTATTTCGCATCTTTTCTTTTTTATGTTTTTTAAAAATTTCAGTAAATTTTTCATTTTGTCCAGAAGAAAAACAAATCACATTAAAATTGTCATCTTGTATATATTTTTCAAAAATAGATTCTAGAATTCTTGACTTCCCACAACCATTTTCACCAACTAGCAAAATATTTGCACTATTTTCCAAATCTATATGCTGCGAAACTATACCTTTATACTCACCTATTTCTATTCTTTTATCCTGCATAAATCTCCCTTTGTAAATCATCAATGCATTGTTTTAAATTTTCCATACCTTCAAATTCACTCACTAGCTCTTTTACGCTACCTAAAGAGCTAAGATCTATAAGTGTTTTTAACCCACTATCAAAGTCTTTTATACCATACTCTTGATACCTATCTAGTAAAAACTCGACAAGCTTTAAGGCTTTTTCTTTTTGGAAGCGTTTTAAAAATGCACTATTTTTTACATTTAGTACGCGTTCATGGCGTGTTTTGATCTCGCTGTTAAAGCTTAAGTGTGCTAGCACATCATACACATCGCAGTCTTTTTGCTCAAAAATCACTGTCAATTCTTCCAAAACCTGCTCGCTTATGCGGTCTTTTTCAAGTTTTTGTAAAAATTCTTTCCTGCTTGCTTGGTTACTCCAAATCTCGCGTAACCTTGTCTCATCGTTATAAAATTCTGCTAGCTTTCCTACTAAAAATTCCAAAAATTCTTTTGTGCTAAGTGGCTTGTCGCTATCTCCTATGTAGCTTGTCGTTATATCAAGCACTTTTAGTTTTGTGCCTTTTAAATGCACAGTGACTTCTTTTTGCTTGGTTGCTTCTTTATGGTTGCTTTGCTCTCTTTTGTTTTGTATAGTTTTTACCTCGGTTTTTTCTTCATCTTTGATCTGCTCGCCATCCCATTTAGGATCATAAAAAAGTCTTGTTACTCCGGTAAAATCTAGTATAGTAAAAAAGTCTTTTCCCTCATACACCCTAGTGCCTCTTCCGATGATTTGCTTAAATTCTATGATAGAACCTATATTTGCCAAAAGCACTATGTTGCGGACATTTCTAGCATCTACTCCTGTGGTTAGCATTTTAGAACTAGTGAGTATTACAGGATAGCTTTTGTCATTATCTTGAAACTGCTTTAAGTATTCAAGCCCTATTTTACCCTCATCACTTGTAACCCTCACGCAGTAGTCATCTCTTTTTACACTTTTAAATTTATCAATGGCTCTTTTTACTTCACTTGCATGAGCTTGGTTAACACAAAAGATGATGGTTTTGTCCATAGGGTTGATGAGCTTTAAAATTTCTTTAGCTAGAAAATCGTTGTATTGAGGTAAGTGAATATTTCTTTCAAATTCATTGATCTTATAAAAGCCTTTTTCTAACTCACCTTCTATGATATCATCAGGGTTATACACATAGCCTTCACTAAGCGTAGTCGTAACACGCTTAACTTTATAAGGAGTTAAAAAGCCATCTTCTATGCCATCTTTAAGACTATACTCATACACACTCCCACCAAAATATCTATAAGTATCTACATTATCGCTTTTTTTAGGTGTAGCAGTAAGCCCTAAATGCGTAGCCGATGAAAAGTACTCTAGCACCCCTACCCAGCTACCTTCTTCATTCGCTCCACCTCTGTGGCATTCATCGATGATGATAAGATCAAAAAAGTCTTTGGGGTATTGTAAGTAGAATTTGCTTTCTTGTTCTTCATTAGCATTTTCTTGTTCTTTTGAATTTGAAGCTAGACTTTGATAAATTCCAAAAAACACATTTGCACTTGTAGGCACTCTGCCATTATTTTTTCTCAACTCTTGCGCACTCACTGCCACGCAATCGCCCTCTATAGGATTAAACTCTCCTAAAGCTTGATCTCTTAAACTCACTCTATCACATAAAAATAATATCTTAGGTTTTTTGTCTTGATTTGTTTTATTCCACCTAGCTTCAAGCAAACGATAACACAAAGCAAAAGCTATGGTGGTTTTACCTGTACCTGTAGCAAGAGTGAGTAAAATTCTATTTTTACCGTTGATCAAAGCTTCTATGACTTTATCAACTGCGATCTTTTGATAATATCTTAATTCTTTTTGGGGTATGTATAATTCTCGCTGCGATAAAAGCTTGTGTTGCCATTCTTTTAAATTTCCATAAATCCTAGCAAAAAGCTCACTTGGAGTTGGAAATTTTTCTATGTACTCACCGCTTGAAGTTTTTAAGTTGTATTCGTAAATTTTATCGCCATTAGTGCTATATACAAATGCTACGTTTAAAATTCTGGCATATTCTATGCCTTGAGATAAGCCATCTAAAGGATCTTTGCTTTGTTTTTTAGCTTCTATGATAGCAAGATTATTGTTTTGAAATTTCAGCAAATAATCTGCAAATTTTCTTTCGCCTCTTTTATTTCCTATAAGCTTACGCCCATCAGTAAAATAATAATTTCTTATGATATTTTCTTCACTCCAAGAGCTAGCGTGAAGTTTTACATCTATGAGTTTAACTCTAGTATCATCTTCTGAAAAATGCTTAAGTTCCATGGCTTCCTTATGGATAAAAATTTAAATAATTATACCATAAAAATCAAACCAAAACCCACAAACTCACCTTGAGTATAGTATCTTACTTTATTTTCCCTATTGCAATAAAAACCTAGCTTTATTATAATTTCAAAAATCACAAAGGAGAGAAAATGGACTCAAAAATATTTTTAGAAAATGGTCGTGTTAAAAGTAAAGGTTATGCTATGCTTAGCAAGGATTCTAAATTTACACCTTTTGAATTTACACGCCATAAAGTAGGCAAAAACGACATCTTAATCGCTATCAAGTACGCAGGAATTTGCCATAGCGACATACACACCGCAAGAAGCGAATGGGGCGAGGCAACCTACCCTTGCGTACCTGGTCATGAAATAGCAGGAGAAGTTATCGCAGTGGGTGAAAATGTGAGTAAATTTAAAGTAGGTGATTATGCTGGGGTTGGGTGCATGGTAAACTCATGCGGAGAGTGCGAAGCATGCAAAAAATCTCAAGAGCAATTTTGCGAAAATGGTAAAACCATCTACACTTATAACTGCAAAGATGTATTTCATGATAATGAAAACACCTATGGAGGCTACTCAAACAACATCGTAGTAAGTGAAAAATTTGCTATCAATGTACCCAAAAATGCTCCACTTGACAAAGTAGCACCTTTACTTTGTGCAGGTATTACTACCTATTCACCGCTTAAATTTTCAAACATCAAAGAAGGCTCAAGTGTAGCCGTAGCAGGTTTTGGTGGGCTTGGTATGATGGCAGTAAAATATGCTGTAAAAATGGGCGCAAAAGTAAGCGTTTTTGCAAGAAATGAGAACAAAAAAGTAGAAGCTCTAGCTATGGGTGTGAGTAATTTTTATACTAGTACAGATAAAAGTGCGGTAAAAGAAAGATTTGACCTCATCATCTCCACCATACCAACCCCTTATGATCCGCTAGCTTATATGGATTTATTAAAATTTGGTGGTGAGATGGCTATAGTAGGATTACCTCCACATGAAGTAAGTCCTAGCATTAACATCATTCATTTTGTACATAAAGCCGGTAAAAAAGTATATGGCTCACTTATTGGGGGCATTAAAGAAACTCAAGAAATGCTTGACTTTTCTTTAGAACATGGAATTTATCCTGAAATTGAACTCATCAAACCAAGCGAGATTGACAAAGCTTATGAAAACCTCACTTCAGGAAAAGCCAAATTCCGTTATGTAATCGATATGAGTGAGCAGGATTAATACTCATCAAAAATCACATCGCTAGTATCAAAACCTCTTTGCTTGGCTATTTCAAGCAAAGAGTTTATTTGCTCTTTTGCTAAAATCTCTCTTGATAAAATCCAAAGATATTTTTTATCAGGACTACCTACGATAGAAACTTGATAATTTGTATCAATGTAAATAATCTCATAGTTTGGCTTGTTAAAAACATTCATAAAAATACTAAATTTAACCGCTAAAGATCTTGGAGATTTTACCCTAGCTTTGCCATTTGCCTGAGAGATTTCTCCATTTTCTTTTGTGCATATATTTTTAACTTTGATTATAGGCATAGAGCCTTCATACTCTAGCTCATATTCTGCCTTAGCACTTTTGCAAGTTTTTTGAAAAAATGCAGGTTTTCTAGCCATTTCTAACCATGTACCCATGTATTTTTCTAAATTTATACCATCTAATAATTCTATCATTTTTCTTCCTTTTGATTTGCCTCACCCCAATCACACATCGCTTGTAAAATAGGGATTAAACTTTGACCTTTTTTAGCAAGGCGGTATTCTACTTTTGGAGGGATTTGTGGGTATTCTTTACGCGTGATTAAACCATCATTTTCAAGCTCTCTTAAAGTATGCGTTAAAGTCTTAAAAGAAATATTACCAAGATATCTTTTAAGTTCATTATATCTTACAACTTCATAACGAAACAAACAATACAAAACACTCATCTTATACTTTCCCGAAATCAAAGACAAGGTGTAGTTAAACCCGCATTCTGTAAAATCGCACTTTTCTTCCATATACTTTCCTTTTATATAGTATCTTACATAAATTTCAGTATTGAAATAAAATTATAGTTAAATTATAATTTTAAAAACATAAAAGGATAAAATATGCAAAAAGTATTGTTATTAAATGGTGCAAAAGACTTTGGACACTCTAAAGGAAGACTTAATACAAGCTTACATGAGCTTGCACTTAAAACCTTAAAAGATCTTGGTTTACAAACCCAGCAAACACATATAGATCAAGGCTATGATACAAACAATGAGGTAGAAAAAATTCTAAATGCTGATGTTTTGATTTGGCAAATGCCTGGTTGGTGGATGGGAGAGCCTTGGATAGTGAAAAAATACATTGACGATGTTTTCACAGCAGGACATGGAGTGTTTTATAAAAACGATGGTAGAAGTCATAATGAACCTACTAAGAATTATGGCACAGGTGGGCTTTTAAAAAATAAAAAATACATGCTTTCACTAACTTGGAATGCTCCAATGCAAGCATTTGATGATGAGAATGAATTCTTTAATGGAGCCGGAGTTGATGGAGTGTATTTACACTTTCACAAAGCACATGAGTTTTTAGGAATGAGTGCTTTGCCTACTTTCGTAGCAAATGATGTAATCAAAAATCCTCAAGTACAAGAATATTTCACAAACTATAAAGCACACTTAGAAAAAATTTTTAAAGCTTAGAAATTTGGGATTTGATGCTAGAAATCATTGATTTTTTAGCCTCAAATTCACTTTTTAAATTCAAAATAATCTGTCTTTTAGCCTCAATAAAATCAACAAAACTTTGCATATAATTTTTATAAATTTTTAAAACTACAGGCTTATTTAAAAGTAAATCTTCAAATTCATATACATTAAGCTCGGTTAATACCCTTTGATGTACTTCACTTGCTTTTGGATGATACAAGCTAAACTCAGTGCTATCAAGCTCGTAAAATTCTTTACTTGCATTCATTTTAGTGCTAAAAAATCCCAAAGTAAGTTTAGTAGCACTTTCATAATTTGCCAAAGCTTTTAGATTAAGCTTTTCTAAAAATAGATCAAGTTCAAGTTGGCTTTTAAACAATAATTGCTTAAAATCTTTTAAAAAAAGTTCTTCACTAGCACTAGCAAAGCTTCTAAAACTAGCAAATTCTTTTTCACTTTCTAAGGCATTTTCTTTTTGTAAATTTGAAAATTGAGCCTTAAAAAGCAAAATTTGCTCTTCTAAATTAGTAAAAAATAAGGAAAAATCATCTTTGATTTGACTAAATTCTAAAGCGATTTCATTTTTTAATCTTTTAAATTCCTTATTCATTGCTTCAGAGTTATAAAACATAGCCAAAAACGCATCATCACTTGAAAGATATGGTGCTTTATAAGCAACTTTTTCATAAAGATTTTTCTTAAATAAGCCCTTAGCTTCTTTATAATAACTACTATCTTTTTCTTTGATAAATTTTAAGATTTCTTGAGAAATTTTTTCTCCAACAAGTTTTAATTTATCTAAACAATTATGATTTAAAATTTTGATTTTTTGCTCTAGCTTGCTTACTTTGAAAGTTTGCATAATAGTATTAAATTTAAGCTCTAATTGCTCTAGTGCATTTTGAAATAAATCATATTGATTTGACAAAAGTTCGCATAGATTGCCAAGTTTATCTTTGATAAAATCTTTTTTAATATGCTCATAATCAAGTTCTTTTAAATACTCATAAAGCAAAGGCAAATTTGACTTTTGCAAATCAAATTTTGCTTCTTTGCATGAAATTGCGATGATTTTTTCAAAATACTTATCAAAAACTAAATGAGCGTAATTTAAAACATTTTCTAGCTCATCTTGACTTAACTTATCTTTTTGATTAAGCACGCAAATTCCGCCACGCTCTAAAAGCTTAGCATTTGCTTTTATAGCATCTTCTTCACTTTTTTTGCCTGCATTATCAATCAAGCTAAGCCAAATAGCACTATGCATAAAAGAAAGTTCTTTAAAAGTAGTTAGCGTGTCGGTGGTGTTTGCATTTAAACCTGGGGTATCTATAAGCGTGATATCTTTTAAAAGCTCAATAGGCGCAAAAAGGTGCAAACTTTTAGTTTCTTTTAGCTCATTTCTTTGATCGCTAAATTTAGAAAGCTCATCTATATCTACAATCTCATCACTACCATCTTCATATTCAACTCTTAAAAAATACTCCTTAGCATAGCGTAAAAAAGTAGGTTTAAAAGTCACTGGCACCACGCCTGTTGGCAGGCATTCTTTTTGTAAAATTAAATTTAAAAGCGTGGATTTGCCACTAGAAAATTGCCCTATAATGGCCACATTAATGGCTCTTTTATAGCTAGCTATAATCATCTCAAGATCTTTTAAAAACACATCATTTAAATGCAAACTCGGCTCTAAAAATGCATTTTTTATTGCTAAAATCTTTCCTTCAAAACTATCATCAAAACTTTTACAATAAGCATTTTCATAGGCTTTTAAAAAATCATTAATCAAATCATTTTGCATTTAAAAGCTCCATTTTTAAAGTCTTTAAACTTTGTAATTTTGTATTGTTTTTTTCTAAAAGCTCTTTGGAATTTTGTTCGTTTTGTTCTATTTGTAAAATCAAGTCTTTTAAGTCTTTGATTTGCTCTTCTTGTTCTTTTTCGTATAAATTCAGACTAAGCTCTAAATTAGTAAAAAATTCTTGATTATTTTTTAAATCTAGGGCGATTTTTTCTATATTAAATGTTTGTAATTTTTCTAAAATTTGATTTTCTAAAGAGCTTTCTAGTTTATAAATATCTTGAGTAAACTCTAAATTTTTTAAAAGTTCCGCTTTTAATGTCATAAAAAGATCATTAGTGAAAATGCTTTCTATTTTTGCTTCAACCTTACTTTTAAAATCATCACAATTTTGCTCTAAAATAGCTTTTAAAAAATCATATTTCACGCTTAGTGTATTTTTAATCTCATTGATCTTATATTCACTTTGCTGTTTTAATTCTCTTAAAAGATCAAAAATTCCATCTTTTAAAGTCGTATCGATGATAGTATTTAGTCTTTGAGTGTTGTTTTTGATTTTATTATTTTGATTATATTTTAGCTCATCTATAAGTTTTTCTTTTAATTTCTTAGCTAGTAAATGCAAAAGCGTTAAAATTTCTTGAGTATTTTCATCTTTTGTGCTAAAAATAGCACTTAGTTCTGCTTTTACTTGCATTAATTTTTCTTTTTTTGCTTTAAAATTATTGATAATAGTTTGATTTTGCTTATCAAGCTCAAAGCTTTCATAATTTAGCATTTTATTAGAAAATTTAATTTTTTCTTCTATTTTTTCTAAATGTAATAATAATTCTTTTTTATAAGCACTTAGAGCAATTTTGTTTTTATCATATAAACTTTTAGCTATAAGTTCTTCTAGTGTTAAAATATTACTTTGTTCTAAATTTCCACCTTTTTTTTGATAAAAATCATTAGCTAATTTTGAAGAAATACACACAAAATCTAAATTATCTAATAATTCTTGGCTAAGCTGCTTTTGTGCTAAATTTTCTTTGAGTTTATTTTTAGTATAGTTAATTACTTCTTGCAAGTCTTTTTGACTAAGCAAGTCAGCCTTAGTAAGCACAATTAAAAGCTTACTTACCCTTGAAGTTAGCAAACATTCTATAATAAAATCACAATCTTTTTGACTAAGACTTTGAGAAGCATTCATAAGGTGAATTAAAAAGTCAGCCTTGCTTATATACGCTTTTGTTAAAAGCTCTCTTTGGATAATAACATCATCAAGTCCTGGGGTATCAACTATACAAACATTATCTTTTAAAAAATCAAGCGATGAAAAAAGCTCTATTTTTTTAATAAGTGCTGAAATTTTGCTTTTTGCACTAGTGTAATTTTTTAATTCTTCAATTTTTATTTCTATATTTTTATTTTCTTTTTCAATATACTCATTTAGATTAAAATTTTGCTCTAATTGTTTTATAAGATCTTGCATATCTTGATTATCTTTAGAGCTTTTTAAAATATCTTGCCATTCTTCTTCACTCCAAAAATATATCTTAGCTTTTTGATCTTTGCCGTATTTTAAAACACTCAAATTTGCAGTTTCAGGCACGTTAGATACACCTAAAAAATCTTTTTTTAAAAGTGCATTTAACATACTTGATTTACCTGCATTTACTACACCTGTTACCGCGATAGAAAAATCAATATTGCTAATTTTAACTAAAGCTTCTTGTAAGAGTTTTTGAGCTTTTTCATCCTCGCAAAGCTCTTGTAAGTTTTGATTAATGAGATCTAGTGTTTGATGTGAGTTTTTAACTTCTTGCTTGTAATCTTTTTGAATAACTTTTTGTTTAGATACAAAAGTATGTATTAAAGTATTATCGGTGATTTTTTGAAGTTTTTCCAAGGCTTTTAAAAGCTCATTTTTGTCTAAAATTCCTAAATTTAAAGCGTTAATAAAACAAACTTGCGCATATTGAATACCATAAAGATCTAAGCGTAAATTTAAACTTTTCATCAAACTTTTAAATTCATTTAAAGCGCTAAATCTTTCATAATTTTCAAGATTAGTACTTAAAAGAATTGCTGCTTTTTGAGCATCAATTAAACTTTCATCAAAAAGTGTATTTGTATCAAGATAAACACTATGATTTTGCCAAATTTGTTTTAGTAAGGTTTTAAGTGCCCCCTTTTCTTGGGGGCTAAGATTATTTGTTTCTTTGAGCGACAAGCTGTCTTCTCATATAAGCGATTTTGCTTTGTAAAGGTAGTTCTTTTGGACAATTATCTTCACATGCAAGCAAAGACATACATCCAAACACACCATCATCATCACCCACTAATTCATAAAAATCTTCTATAGTTCTGTGATCATGTGGATCTTGTAAATATCTAGCTGTTCTTAAAAGTCCAGTAGCTGCAATAAAGTCAGGTCTCATTAACTTAGTCGCACAAGAAGCAACACAAATTCCACACTCTATACAACGATCAAGTTCAAAAGTCTCATCAGCAACTTCTGGCTCAATACGCTCTTCAAGTTTAGAAATATCTGTTTCTTTTTCATTATGCACCCAACTTTCAACGCGTTTGCACATACCATCAAACCACTCACCTGTATTAACACTTAAATCTTTTATGTGTCTAAATGCAGGTAAAGGCATAAGCTCTATAACACCATCTGGATAGTCTTTTGTCAATGTTTTACAAGCAAGTTTTGGCTTACCATTGATCATCATAGCACAGCTTCCACAAATCCCTGCTCTACATACAAAGTCAAAACTCAAATCCGCATCCATTTTTTCTCTGATTTGAGTTAAGCACACAAAAATCGTCATAAATGGAGTTTCTTCAAGCTCATAAGTAACAAAATGAGGCTTAGAAATTTTACTTAATGGATTATATTTAAATGCTCTTATTGTTAATTTTCTACTCATAATCAACTCCTATTCTTTGATTTGGTGCTTTAAATTTAGCTTGTAATTCATAAGGCATTAAAGCATGTTGAATTTCATATCTACCTTTGCCTTCTGCTTCCATTTTTTCACGGATCGCATCAACTTCAGCTTGGCGTTTTTCACTTAATGGGTTTTCAATGATATTTCCTTTAGCACCATAACCTCTAAATGCAGGTGGAATTTCCATTTTCATAATGTCAAGATCTTCATACTCAACTCTAGGCATACTTTCACCTTCTACCCAGTAAGTATTTGTTCTTTTCATCCAATTTAAGTCATCTCTTTTTGGATAATCTTCTCTATAATGAGCCCCACGGCTTTCTGTTCTTAAAAGCGCACCATAAGCAACACATAAAGCAATTTTTAGCATTCTTGGAACCCTGTAAGCTTCTTCAAGCTCTGGATTTGCACATTTTAATTCTTTATCATGCACTTTTAGATCAAGTGATTTATGATATAACTCTTCAAGTTCTTTAACCGCTTCTTCAAGACCTTGACCTGTTCTAAAGATAGCTACTTTTTCCCACATAATGTCTTTCATTCTGTTTTTGATTTCAAATACATCATGTTTTCCTTCTTTACTTACAAGAGATTTTAAATAATCATACTCTTTAGAAAGGAAAGATTTAACGATGTTTGTATCAATTTCTGAACCATTTTCTTTACAATATTGTGCAAAATAATCCCCTACGATCATACCTGCAACAACAGTTTCTGAACATGAATTTCCACCCAAGCGGTTAAATCCGTGCATGTCCCAACAAGCTGCCTCACCACATGCAAAAAGACCATTTAGCCATTGACTTTCACCGGTTGGTTTTGTTCTAATACCACCCATTGAGTAATGTTGCATAGGTAAAACTGGCGCCCAGCCTTTTGGACCCTCATCAGCAGGATCAATACCATTAAATGTTTTACAAATATCTTGAACATCGCGAAGATTTTTTTCAACATGAGCACGACCAAGGATAGAAATATCAAGCCATAAATGATCTCCATAAGGGCTTTTTACCCCTTTTCCTTTTCTAATATGTTCCATCATTCTACGACTTACAACATCCCTACTTGCAAGTTCTTTTTTCTCAGGCTCATAATCAGGCATAAAGCGGTAACCATCAACATCTCTTAAGATACCACCATCACCTCTACAACCTTCAGTTAGCAAGATACCACTTGGCACGATTGGAGTTGGATGAAATTGCACTGCTTCCATATTTGAAAGTCTACAAAGTCCAGTTTCAAGTGCAATAGCAGCTCCTGTACCTTCACAAATAACAGCATTTGTAGTTTGTTTATAAATTCTGCCATAACCACCTGTTGCAATCATAGTTCCTCTAGCAACATAAGCAATTAATTCTCCATTAGTTAAATCTCTAGCAATAGCTCCTAAACATTTTTTACCATCATGAATTAATCTTACTGCTTCCATTCTATCAATGATTTTAACTTGATGTTTAATCGCTTCATTTGCCACACCATATAACATACAATGCCCTGTTGCATCAGCTATATAACATGTTCTCCATTTTTTAGTACCACCAAAGTCTCTTGCATTTATAAGACCATGTGCTTCTTCTTTTTCTTCGATAGTAGTTTTTTGAGCGTTTATAACAACAGTTCTAGGTCCTTTTGTAACTCTAGTCCAAGGCACACCCCAAGCAGCAAGCTCACGAACCGCTTTTGGAGCAGTTTGTGCAAACATTCTAGCTACTTCTTGATCACAGCCCCAATCAGATCCTTTTACTGTGTCAGCAAAATGCACATCTTCATTATCACCTTCGCCTTTTACACTATTTCCTAAACTTGCTTGCATACCACCTTGTACAGCAGCTGAGTGAGATCTTTTAACCGGACAAATACTTAATAAAGTTACACTCTGACCACTTTTTGCAACTTCAATAGCAGCTCTTAAACCTGCAAGACCACCACCAATAACTAAAGCATCACTATATTGTATGTTCATATTTAGCTCCATCATAAGTTTTTACTATTTGCGCTACAGAGTTGTTTTGGTAATTATTAAGACCTATTTTTGCAAAAGCAGCTAAGCTTAATACACCTAAAACTAAGAAGAAAATACTAATAAACCATTTTGCTTTTTTAAGTTTTTTACGACTTTCTTTTGCATCTTTACCTTCAAACCAACCCCATTTTACACATAATCTATATAAACCAATACTTCCATGCAACTCAACACAGATTAATAAGGCAATATAAAATAACCACATAAAATGACTTACCACTCTATCGCCTGACATATCAGCACTGATTTTATCTGCATTAGTTATAACAAAAATCAAATGCGCTGAACCTAGGAAAAACATTACAAAACCAGTTGCAGCTTGAACCCACCATAAAGAAGAATCACCATGATTCATATATTTTAAGTGTGTTCTACAAAGTTGATATTGTCTAAAATTGATAGGAAATTTTCTCATTGCAAGACCTGCATGCACAAAGAAAATCACTAAAACACAGGCGGCTAAAAAAGAAGTGATGTAGCTCATCATAGGGCTATCAATGATAAATTTTAGTTCCAAAAAGTGAACTACTGAATCAAAAAAATCATCACTAACCAAAATGGTAGAAACGAAAAACATATGTGCCCACATAAACAAGCCTAAAATCAAGCCTGTTGCACTTTGAATATAGTCAAGTTTTGCTGGCATTTTGCTTTTTTTGCCATCAACACTCTTGCCTAAAAAACCTTCAATGAGTTGGCTCATATTTACTCCTTTAAAAAGTTGATAATTTATAATATCGGAGCAATTATAGAACTTTTATTCTTAAAAAAAATAAAAATTTATAAATTTTTTTTAATATTTCTTAAATAAAAAGATAAAATTAGTCCTAATAAAAACATTATAATACTTAAAATTTGACCCATACTCATACCAAAAACAACAAAGCCTATACCAAAGTCAGGCTCTCTATAAAACTCACAAACAAAACGCGCTAAAGCATAAAAAATTGTATAGTAAGCAATAAGCTCTCCATTGTATTTTTTATATTTTTTTATCAATAATAAAATGATAAAAACTATAAAACCTTCTAAAAATGCTTCATAAAGTTGCGAAGGATGACGCAATATCCCATCTACATAAATACCCCAAGGTACATCCGTAGCTCTACCAAATAGCTCTTGATTTAAAAAATTTCCAATACGCCCAAAAATATAACCACACGGCACACTAATAGCAACCAAATCTAAATATTTCCATAAATTTTGTTTATTTTTTTTACAAAAAGCATAAGTTGCTATTAAAAATCCTATAACAGCACCATGGTAACTCATACCTCTAATTCCTACAAATTCTCCATTATAAAAAGGATTAAAAATTTGCCAAGGATGTGTAAGATACCATAAAGTATTTGCATCATAAATTAAAATATAACCCAATCTTGCACCTAAAATTACACCAATTTCAACCCATATAAAATAACTATCAAGCATAGCTTTTGAAATTCCCATATTGTCTTTAATAGCATAGTATTTTGCAACCATTAAAGCAACAAGTAAGGCTAATACATACATAATACCATACCAATGCACTTTTAAACCAAAAATTTCAAAAGCCACTACATCAAAATTTGCATAAATATTTTGCCAAAATTCCATAAAAAAGCCTTTATAATAAAACACATAATATAGCAAAAAATTGTATAATTATAAAAATAACAAGGAGAGAAAATGAAAAAAATATTATTATTTTTTAGCATAATTTTATTTTTAAGTGCTTGCACTGGTAATCAAAAAACTTATTATATTTCTATGCCAAGTTTTAAAAGTTCTTTTGAAGAACATAACAATACAAAAGAAAATAGCCCAAAAGTTAAAATCAATGAAATAGAAATTATTAAAAATACTTTTTATAGTTCTTATTTTGAACAATCTACCCTAAATCAAAGAATCAATAAAAGCCTAGAATTACTAAAAAAACAGCTATTTAAAGATAGTAAAGCACTATTAGAAAGTAAAGGATATACTATAGATAATGAAAATCCTGATTATGCTTTTAATATTACCATCAGTGCTAACTTATATGAGGATAAAGTTACAAGAAATTCAAGTCTTGGAGGCGATAGTGTAGAATCTTCTTTTATGATTATTTTAGAAGCTCAAAGTCATTTAAATAATTTGCATCAAGAAGATACTTTCCAAAGCACAACGAGTTCAGCAAAATTAAATGATCCTATTATTTTAAACTATCCTATAAAAGGTCAAGCAAGTATAGAAAGTTTTAGACAAGTTTATAGTGCTGTCCCAACCCAAGTAAATGAAAGTCTTGCAGCTAGTGCTTTGGAAATTGATAAAGTTTTTGTTGCTTTTTACAAAGAAATCACTTCTAGTTTAAAAACCAATATAAAAGAAATCAAGGAAGAATCAAAAGTACAAGAAAATTTAGAAGCTCAAGATATAAAACAAGATAGTAAAAAGGAAGAAAAAATCTCTCCTTATCAAAATAATGAAGTAATTATTTTTGAATAGCTAAAGCATGAAACACTTTGATTCTAAATTTAAGATCAATGTGTTTTTCTTCTGATTTAAATTCAACAGGCGTACTTATTTCTATTAAATTTTTATATCTTTGTAAATCATTTAAAAAAGAATAAAAAGCTTGTGGATTTTTCATCTTTACGCTAACTCCAAATTGATATTTTAAATATTCTTGTCTTTTTTTAATAGGAATAAGATTTATTTTAACATCATCAAAATAATTTTTCATAAAATCCATTAATTCTTTTTGAGAAAATTCCGCATTGATTTGAGCTAAATTTTGCGCGTTTGTACTTTGAAAATCTCTAATAACCTTTTCCAAAGCTTGTAATTCATTTAATGCTTTGGTGTTTTGAATTTGTTGAGCGGCTAATCTGGAATGTTCGATTTTATAATCCTTCAAAAAGGGTACAATTAAGAATAAAATCAATATTGCACAAAGTGCAACAAATGAAAAAGAGTAAATCAATATCTTTAATATATCAGCTTCTTCTAAGCTCTTATCTTTTTTGTTCATACATTTCCTCTGGTATAGTAATATTTACACTAACAAAGCGATACCACCCATTTTCTAATTGATAATAGCTTGTTTGAGAATTTGAAAAAATACTTCTTAATGGGGCTTCTAACAACAAAGCAAACATTTCTTTAGTAGGTGTAATACCTCTTAAAATAAGCGACCTATCTTCCATTAAAACCTCATCTAAAGATATATTTTTAGGCACTAAAGTAAAAAGGTTTTGAATACTTTTTAATAAAACTTTATTTTTACCATTCTCTCGTTCTTGTTCTAAATCCCCTAAAATCATTTCTGCTTTATTATTTTGTCTTACTAATTCTTGATATTTAAGTTTATTGGAATTAATTTGAGCTATGATTTGAGCCAATTCTTTTTTCTTATCATCAAGTTGCACAGATGCGTAGTAGCTTTTAAAAACAACAACAATAAACACCACAAAAATCAAAGACACACTAATACTAGTAAAATAAATCCAAATTCTAGTAAAAAGATTAAAAACTGGTTTTATCTTCGGCTTTATTAAACTATATCTCATAGCTTCAAATCCTTAACTACAAGCTCATTCATCAAATTTAAAGTATCTATAAGCTCTACTTTTGGCTTTATAAAAAGCTCATTTTCTAAATAATCTAGCGAGGTTGCACTAAAACTTTCCTCATCAAAAATTACAATTTCTTCTAAAAAACTATTATCATACAAAGGATTATGATAAAATTCTTTTACACTTGAAATGATGTATTCTATCATTTTCATATCTGAACTAAAATTTTCTAAAGATTCCATAGGAAGCTGTTCTTCATTCTCATCTAAATCTTCAAGCTTATCAAGTTCTTTACTCATCTCTTCTAAACTTTTTAAATCATAATTTTGTTCATTTTCTTCTTCTTGGCTTTCATCATCAATTTGCAAATCAAATTCTTCTTTAATGTCATCAAAAAAATCAACTTCGTCATAATTTTGACTAGCTATATTAAAATAACTTCCAAATAATATAATCTCATTTTTACAAATTAACATCGCAACAAAATCATGATATCTATACACATAAAGGCCTATTTTTTCTTCAAAACCTCTATTTGCTATACAATGATAAAGCAAAGAAAAAGGTGAGTAAAGCAAATCTAAACCACCAAAAGCTTCATAATCTTCTTTGTAAGAACTCAAAGATTGATTGGAAACATACAACAAAGCATTATTAAAAGGAATACATTTAACATTATTTGCTTCTACTCCAAAATTAGAAAGCTCTTTGAAATTTGAACTTGGCACTACACCTTGAGCAATAGGTGTAAAAAAGGTACAAATATAATAAATTTGAAAGTCTTTACTTAAATTTTTAACATATTCTATTGCTTTTTCTTTATCTTCAAAACTTTTTTCAAAAGTATCAACTGGTTGAGATTTTTTCCAAGTATGACATCTTATAATGTATTGTTTTTCATCATAACAAATACAAATTAAAAGCTGTAAAATATACTTTCTAAAAAAAGATAACATGGTGTTTATCCTTTGTCTATTTGACTTATCATATCAAATTTTTCTTTTATCAATACTTTAGCTTCTTCTAAATTCAAATTTTGTATTTTGATTTCTTCACTTAATCTATAAGTAATCTTAGAAAAAGGCTTAGGTAAAATCATTTTATCCCAACTTTTAAATTTCCAAAAAGAACTTGCTTCATAATTTAGCAAAAAAAGTGGAGCATTTTTTTTTAAAGCTATCATCACAGAACCATCTGAAACACTATGATAAGGTCCTCTTGGCCCATCTGGAGTGATAATCACATCATCGCCTTGATCTAAAATTTTAAAAGATTGTTTTAATAAAGCCAAAGCACCTTTGCTTGTGCTACCTCTTAAAGTATCTAAACCAAAAAAAGCAATATTTCTAGCAATGATCTCCCCATCTTTATGGTGTGAAATCATCACATAAGCCTTTTTTCCTTTAATACCCATTTTACGATAAGCAAAAGGCATTAGAGCAAGACGCCCATGCCAAAAAAGTATCACACATGATCTTTTTGGAAGCTTTTGCCCTAAATAAACCTTTCTACAAGTTAAAAAAATTAGCCATTGTAATAAAAAAATTCCAAAGGCTAAAAGATTAATCTTAAAGGATTTCGCCATTTAACACCATACGCCTAGGATTGGTGATTTTTACTTTTTTCATTTGTCCTAATAGCTCTTCACTGCCTTTAACTTGAATCAAAAAATTATTATCACTTCTACCTGCTACAAAACCTTCACTTCTTAATTCTTCAAATAAAACTTCAAATTCTTTGTCTTTTTGTTTTACAACAATTTCATCTAAAATTTCTGTATGTCTTGCTTGTAAAACACTCAAGCGTTTTGAAGCTATATCATCAGGAATTTGATTTGGCATAGTTGCAGCTTTAGTTAATGGTCTTTTAGAGTATTTAAAAGAAAACATTTGCTCAAATCGCACTTTTTCAAGCACATCCATGGTATCTTCAAAGTCTTTATCACTCTCACCTGGAAAAGCCACAATCACATCAGTAGAAATACTCACATCTTTACACATAGAACGAAGTTTTAATGCTCTATCTAAATACCACTCTTTAGTATATCCGCGTTTCATAGCCTTTAAAATTTCACTTGAACCACTTTGCAAAGGCATATGCATAGACTTACAAACTTTAGGATTTTTAGAAAAAACCTCTAAAAATCTATCGTCCATATGCAATGGATGTGGGCTTGTAAAGCGGATACGCTCCAAACCTTCAATTTCACTTAACTTTTCCAAAAGATCTGAAAAATTAATCTTTTCATGAGCATTAGAAAATCTTTTGCCGTAATTGTTAACATTTTGTCCTAGTAAAAAAATCTCTTTAGCACCCTTAGAAACAGCTTTTAATGCTTCATTTTTAATAATCTCAAAAGGTATAGAAATCTCATCTCCTCTTGTGTGAGGCACTATACAATAAGTACAATGCTTATCACAACCTATGGAGATATTAATATAGGTCTTATAAAGGCTATTTCTAAAATCTGCAAAAGCATAATTACT
Source organism: Campylobacter sp. CNRCH_2015_1657 (assembly GCF_025772685.1). Classification (NCBI taxonomy): domain Bacteria; kingdom Pseudomonadati; phylum Campylobacterota; class Epsilonproteobacteria; order Campylobacterales; family Campylobacteraceae; genus Campylobacter; species Campylobacter sp. CNRCH_2015_1657. The sequence goes on from NZ_JAKMSO010000002.1 coordinate 112,021, forward strand.
CTCATCAAAATCTATATCATTACCTAAAAATTTTGGAGTATTTACAGCCTTTGTGATTTTAGAAACATTTCTAGCGCCCAAAACAAAATCCACACTAGGAGCACGCTTGAAAATCTCATCTCCCAAATGTGAAGCAGTGCAACCACAAACTCCTATTTTAGCTCCATTTTTTTTGATTTTTTCAAAACTTCCAACTTCTGAAAAAAGCTTATGTACAGGCTTTTCACGCACCGAGCAAGTATTGATTAAAATCAAATCTGCTTCTTTTGCATCTTGAGTTAATTCATAATTTTCTTTTTCTTTAAGTTCGGCTATCATGTGCTCTGAATCACGCACATTCATAGCACAACCTAAAGTTTGTATAAAAAGTTTTTTACTCAAAGAATATGTACCTCATACATAAAATCTGCATCATCTAAACCATATTTGATTGTTCTATGATAAACACATTTTCCTTTTTTTTCAAAATGCTCCACCAAAGCGATTAATTGCTTATGGGCATTATCTTTATCAAAATAGAAAAATTTTTGACCTTCTTTATCTACAGCCTTTTCAATACTTTCTAAACTTATACTTTTTGGCTTTTCATCAACAGAGGTTCTTGCTATTTTTAAGTCCATATCATCATCCTCAAGTTTTTTTAATCTGAAATTATAGCAAATTTTACTTTTAATTAAACTTATTAAAGATATAATTTTATTCTCCAAACTTTTAAAATCCAAAATTAAGGTTGTATTGTCATTATGGAAAAAATCACAGATATAATTGAATCCATTGCTAATGAGAAAAATTTACAAATAGAAGATGTAAGAGAAAGAGTTAAAAAAGCACTTATTAATACTGCTAAGAAAATTTATGGCGATAAATATGAATTTTTTGTTGATTCGGGTAAAAATTTGCAACTTTATCAAAAAATCATCGTAGTAGCTGATAATGATGGAAGATTAGAAAATGAAAATGAGCATTTTATCGCTTTAAGTAAAGCAAGGGCCGAAGCTAAAGATGTAGAAATTGGCGATGAGCTAACTTATGAATGTTCTTTGGAAAATTTAGGCCGTACTGCTGTAAATATCTTACATAAAGAATTAGAATATAACATTCAAAAACTCTTAGAAGAAAAAATCTATGAAAAATACCAAAAAATGGTAGGACATATGGTTTTTGGTAGCGTAGTAAGAGTAGATAGTGAAGAAAATACCTATGTAGAAATTGATGAGTTTCGTGCATATTTACCTAGAAAAAATCGTATCAAAGGTGAAAAATTTAAAGTAGGCGATGTAATTAAAGCTGTTATTAGACATGTATATATTGATAAATCGGGTATGAGAATGGAGCTTAGTAGAACTAGCCCTAAATTTTTAGAAGCTTTATTAAAAGCTGAAGTTCCTGAAATCAAAGATGGTCTTATAAATATTTATGCAAGTGCAAGAATTCCAGGCGAGAGAGCAAAAATCATCTTGCAAGCTAATAGCCCGAGTGTTGATGCAGTAGGAGCAACTGTGGGTATAAAAGGAGTTAGAATCAATGCTGTAAGCAAAGAATTAAAAAATGAAAATATTGACTGCATTGAGTATTCTAATGAAATGGCAATTTTAATCACAAGAAGCCTAGCTCCAGCCATTATAAACTCAGTTAGTATCGAAGATAAAAAAGCTATTGTAACGCTAAATAGCGAACAAAAAAGCAAAGCCATAGGAAAAAGTGGTATTAATATACGCTTAGCTAGTATGCTTCTTGGATATGAGATAGAGCTTAATGAAGTAAATAATGAAGATAAAACTAATAACCAAGAAGAAGCGTTCAAAAACCTTAAAGCTTTATTTGGAGAAAATTAAAGCTGCTTACCGACAGTTTGTTCGGTAAGCTTTCTTTCTAAAACTAAATCCACTATAGGTTGTTCTCTTTTATTTGCCTTTTGGCAGTGATTTTTATCAAAAAAATCTGTGATTTTAATAACTATTTTAGCCCATCTTTTATCACGCTCTCTCCAAGCATGAGACGATAAAGACTCCCAAGCATAACCATTAAACAAAGTAGCATTGACAAAATGATCAAGCGCTCTCACACCTTGTCTAACCCTAGCAGGATTACCAAAAGTACCCACTATAACAATAAAAAGATAACTAATCACCGCTAAAGGAACGATAGCGCAAAGTAGTATAGTTCCTGCTAATTTTTCTTTCATTTTTGCCTTTTTATAAATCTTATGTTCATACCATTTGCCGATCTTATAGTAAGTCTTCCTACTATATCAGGTACAAAATTTTCTTCTAATTCTAACTTATAAGTCCTTAAAATATTAGCTAAAATCAAAACAGCCTCTTGCATAGCAAAACCCTGCCCTATACACACACGCTCTCCCATACCAAAAGGCATATAAGTGTCTTTTTTAATCTTGCTTTTATCTTCATGGCGACTTGGATCAAACTCATGTGGATTTTCCCAAAAACTATCATGTCTATGAATAAGCCATGGAGCTACTACTACACCTGAACCTTTTTTAATAAGCTTATCTCTCATTTTGTTATCATTTCTTGCTTCTCTAGCAAAAAAGCCAACTGGTGGATAAAGTCTTAAACTTTCTTTAAACACATTTGTAAGATATTTCATTGCTCTAATATGTTCTATTTTAAACTCTTCATCACCCGCAACTTGCATGATTTCTTCATAGGCTTTTTGTTGCTCATTTGGAGAAATACTTAAAATATATAGCGTCCAAGTTAGCGAGCTTGCAGTGGTTTCATGGCCTGCTAAGAAAAGCATGGCAACTTGGTCTAAAATTTCATTAAAAGAAAATCTCTCATTAGTATCTGCATCTACCACCATAAGCAATGATGATAAAATATCTTCATATTTTCCTTGATCATTTAGAGCATTATCATATCTTGGCTTTATAATATCTGATAAAACCTTGCGTATAACTCCACCTGCTTTAAGTCTTTTTTTCTCACCTAAAAGATTTGAAAGCCAAGTTGGGAAACGAAACATTCTTCGCATAGCTGTTTTAACTGTTTCTTCTTGCACAGTTACAAAAGCATCCAAAACAAGTTTACCTTTTTGCTCATCAAGTTTTGATGACATAATAGTTCTAAAAATCACATCTGCAGTCACAAAAGTCATAGCTTCATCTACTTCTATAATCGCTTTATCTTCATACCTTGCAAATCTTGCCATCATATCAGAAGCTGCTTCACTCATCAAATTAAAAACCTTAGAAATCCTTGTCATTTCAAAAGAAGGTCTTAAAAGTTCTCTTTGCTTTTCCCATACTCTATCATTAGTTGTAAAAATGCTTATGCCCAAAAGTGGCTCCAAAAGCTCATGTAAAAGTTGGCTTTTTGGATATTCTCTAACCTCATCTACCATAATGCGTCTAACTTCTTTTGGATCATTTACTACATATAGATCAAATCCGGGCATTTTTACTCTACCCATCATCATTTTATAGCTTCGCTCATAAAGTCCATCAAGCCAAGATCTTCTTTTTAACAAAAAAGTAGTTAATGTAGAAGCTTTATTTTTATAAGGCTTTGGATGAAAAGGACACTGACCCATGTTTTCCTCCTACTTGATTTTTTCTTCTAATTTATTTTTACCTATAATAAATTCAAAAAAGTTATATACTCCTTGAATTTGTGTGGCAAATAAATATAAAAAATGTGCTTTATATTTGTCTTTTTTGATTTTTTTATAATCTTTGTTTTTATATAAGGTATGAAATTTAGCCGAAAGGTATTTTGGACTAAATTGTGTTTTCACTCCGCTTGTGCGTATAAAATCAACTTGTGCAAAACAAGCCCCATCGATAATAGAGGTAAAATCATACCATATTAAATTCTTACTTCCTAAGTACTCTAAGTCTTTTCTAAACTCAAAAGATCTTTTTTGATAGCTTACCAAAGGTATACACTCGCCTAAAGTTAAAACCTTTAAATTTTCAAAAGAAATATTTTCTTTTTCACATTTTCTAAGCACTTTTGCTAAAACATTTATGCAAAGCACCGTTCCTACGCTATGTGCGCTTAAGATGAGCTCATAGTTTTTATCATTTGCATTTTCTTTTAGTTTTTCAAAAATAACTCTAGCAAAATCATCCATTCTTAACTCAAGTTCACCTTGAGAATTTTTCTCCCAGTTTGCACAAAAAGAACAAATTCTAGCTATCCAAAAAACAGCTAATTTCTTGCCTAATTTATAAAGCATTTTTGGTAAAAACACTAACGATAAAACAAAAGCTAAAATTCCTAAAATAATATGAAAATTTTGCAAATAAAATAAACTTCCAAAAGCACAAAATAAAGTAAAAATCAAACTCAAAAGCACATAAAAAAATGGATAATAACCTGTGATAAGTTGATGCGGGGATTCTTTACCAAATTTTAAAAAAAGCCCTGTGATGGTATAAATTCTAAAAAAACTATAACAATCACTCAGAGCATCTTTTATACCCTCTGACCAGTTTTTTTTGACTATATCATTCCAGCTTAAAAAGGTGTAAGAAGTACTTGTATGTGGGGTTTGAATTTGCCAAAAAGGATAAATATCAACTTGAGCTTTTGATAAAGTATAATCATAATTTAAAAGTGTATTCTGCTCGGCTAAATTTTTTTTAAACATAGCATAATAATGCCTATATCCTCTAGGATCATAACCAGCTATATAAAAAACATCTCTTTTTTGGCATATTTTTTTCATCAACATCCTAAGTAAATTTAATACTGAATTTAAAAATATAGCTAAAGTTGTTATCTTTGTCAAATACCTATTTAAAGATAAAATGAGGGGTTTTTACTCTGAAATTATTCATTAAAAAATATTTTATAAAATAAATAAAAATTAAAAAAATCAAGAAAGAACTTATGGATGTAATCTTACTAGGTGGTAGTAATAGTGTAGTTAAAAATGGTCTTAGGATAGGTCTTGAAAACAAAGACATTACATTACATAATTACGCTTTAGGGCTTAGTACTTCTTTACAAAATCTTTATGAGTTAATACGCCATGAAAATACTATAAATAAAAGTGATTTTCTCATCAGTGAATCAAATATCAATGATTATTTAAGCCCTATGAGTTTAAATATTATACTTAGAAATATTGATTATTTTTATGAAGAACTTTACAAAGCAAACAAAATTACTATAGTGCTTATACTCCCCATACCAGCTTGTAATGATAAATCAAAAGCTATCAATGAAGCTCATAGGAAAAATTGTGCTCATTATGGTTTTAATCTAATCGATGTAGATCTTTACTACCAAAAAAATAATCTTTATGATTTTGATCAAAACTATAAATTCCACCCTATGCCACTAGCTATGCAAGAGCTTGGAAAAAACATCGTTAAAAATTTACACAGCTTTAAAAAATCTAAAGAAAATATCATTTGCTCAAAAAGAAAATTTCATATCTTTACGCCCTCAAATTCAACTAAAATAGAGCATAAAAACTCATTTTTTTGTGAAAAAACTACAAAAATTAAAGCTAATGAAAAAATTATTTTCCCAAAAGAGTTAAAAAACTATCAAATCTTAGGCATACACACTTGGAATCACACTAGCTCATCAACCCATGCTATATCATCTATAAGCATTGAAAACTCATCTTTTAAATTAATAAAAAATTTTGGACTTATCAATACTTTTCAAGATATACAAAATGAAAAAGCAATTTGTGATGAGCAAACCTTTTTGCATGTTAATACACAAATTATCAAGCAAAGTGAGGAAAGTTCGGGCTTAAGCATAGCAAATGAAAAAACACCAAGGCTTGATTATGTGGACTTAATAGGAATTTTACTTTTAGAAAATGATAATAATAAAAAAATTGAATGTAAAATTCAACTTACAAATGCTTGTGAGCTTTTGATACCACCTATAGCATTTTATAAAGAATTAGTGCTAGAATACCATGAACTAAAAAAACTTGATATGCAAACATTTTTACAAAGTCAAAATCATAATCTTTTGCGTTTTTTAGACCACAAAGGCTTAAAAAATGAATATGAGATATTTATCCACCAAAACAATAAACTTTATGGAGCTAGTTTAAGGATAAAAGAAAGATTAAGCTATAAGCTTGGAGAAGTTATCATGAAAAATAGCAAAAGTTATCTAGGGTATTTTAAAATACCTTTTGAATTAAGAAAAGTCAAAAAAGATCATTTTAAAAATCAAAAAGATCAAAAAAATCTACCGCCACTAAAAGCTTATGCTGACTATAAACACGCTCAAATAGCTAAAACACACTTGCCTTATCTTTTAGGTAATGCACTTTTGCAAGCTTCAAGAACTCCTTTTAAAATAGGCTATTTAAGTTTACCTTTTAAACTAAAAAAATTGCAAAAAACTATAAAAAGAAAATTTTAATCTAAACTAGTATTTTTGAAAAAATTCCCATTGACTTGGGTTTTATATATCACATAATTTCTAAATTTAGCATGTAAAACCGCATCAGGCTTATATGCCCTGCATTCTTTCCAAAAAGTATGCAAGCTTTTTTGATAAGTCAAACCTTCTATATCATAAAAAGCTTTTCCCATAACTTTTAAAGGGCTGTTGTGATATAAAGCAGAAAGTCCTACTGTGCTATTTATGACTATAGTACCTCTTGCATTGATTAAGAGCGTAGGTAAGTGTAAGTCATGTACATATAAAATTCTACCCTCGACATTGTATTTTAAGCTCAAATCTTCTATAAGTTTAGTATAGTCCCTATAGCCACGATCCATAGGATGGTGTTTAAAAACTAGGTATGACTTTGCTTTGGCATGATTAGCAAAAGAGATAATCACCTCTTCTATAAATTTTTCTGTAGTTTTTTTATAATGATGGGAGAGTTGAGTATCATTATGCACTTGTAAAATAGCTAAAAAATACTTTTGTTTTAGAGAAAGAATTTTTTCATTTAAACTTTTTTCTGTGATTTTGTATTTATTTTTTCTATATACTGAGCAAAACCAAGGTAAAAAGTCAAATAGTTTTAAACTTCTATGATGTAAAGAATTATTAAAATACCAAGAAAATAAAAAAGCAAAAAGCCAGTATAAAAATGAAGCAAAGGCCATATTTCTAAAAGTGCTTGAGAAAGTTTTAAATTTAAAATCTTTATCAAATTTTTTCTGACTTAGATAAAATTCTTTTTCTCTTGGTAAAGTGGAGTTTGCATTTACTCCATCCTTTTCAAAAGTAATGAAGTTTGGTCTTATATAACCTTCTTCAAAAATCCATACTTCAATACCCATTTGCTTAGCAACATTAATGGCTATCTCATGCACTTTTCTACAATCATTATACATAATGATAACTTGAATTTGTTTTTCTTCAAAAAGCTTTTTATAAAAGTCTTCAAGCTCGGCTAAGCTTTTAGTATAGTTAATGCTTTTAAAAAGATAAAAGAAAAAATCTCCACCATTAAAATTTACTTTATAAACCTTAGCTTTTGGAATTTTTGTAGCAATTTTACGAAAAAACCCTCCCACAGGTCCTTGGAGTAATAAAACATTTTTACCAGAAAATTTTTTTAACTTTTTACTTAAATTCATCTAATCAAAATAAATTCTACTAATCTTCTTATTTTTCTTAATATATAAATTCTTATATCCATAAACCAACGCAAATAAAATTTAGAAAAATAATCTTTTTGCATTTTTAACATTATATCTAATGCAAGCTCAACTTCACATAAATTTTTACTTTTTGGATGGATGTATCTTGGATAAAGGATCAAAACTCCTGTAACCAACTCTTCTAAACTAAGCACTCTTGTACGTCTTGGAATTTTATGTAAATCGCTTGTCAAACCCCAACCTGCATAAAAAGGCTTACCATACACCACTACTTTTTTGCCACGCAAAAGAGCATCAAAACCGCTTGTAGAGGTTATAGTGTGGACTTCATCACTCGCATTGATAGCACTATCTATACTGATATTTTCTATAATCTCATCGCAATATTTTAAAATAATGCTTTTATCTTTTAAACCTTTGCGATTACCACTTAAAACATCAGGGTGAGGTTTAAAAACTATAAAGGCGTTTTTATTGGCCTTTCTTACGCTTTGTAAAAGTTTTAAGGTATCATAACCTGCACCACCTAAGATCATAGAAGCATCATCTTCTACTTGAGCAGGGATTAAAATGATTTTTTTATCGGTATTAAAATTTAGCTTTTCATGTTTTAAGCCATTATATTTTGAAAATTTATTTTGTGTAATGGTAGTGATGAGTTTTTTAGCTCTTTGTTTTAAGCTTTCATCAAATTCATGATTTTGCAAAATATCTTCTAAATCGCTTGGCTTGTTTGGATCAACATACAAACCTTTACTATCTATTATCAAAGAAAAAGGGCGTGTAAGATCTGAACCTAAAAAAACAGAGCGTAAAAAGCCATCTTCCACTAAGAAAATCTCATTATTAAAATCTTTAGCCAATAAAGTTTTATCATACTTTTTACCCCAAATAAAAATTTTATCTTCAGGTTTTAAATTCGCTTTATAAAGCCCATCAAGTGAGTTTAAAAAAATGATTTTATTGTTTTTGGCTTTGAAAAATGGCTTCATAAACCAACGCTTCCACAAAGTAAAACCTAAAAAATACAATTTATTTGAATTAGCTTGTTCTATTTTTTTATACTTTGCTAGAGTATAAATAGTATCAAAAATATCACTTTTTTGGTTTAAATAAGGGTTAAAATACTCACTATACAAAATATAAGCAGCATAAAAAACCTCTTCTAAAGTTCTTTTTTTAAGTCTTCTTTTGCACTCTAACTTATCTTGAGTTAAACCCCAACCTGCATAAAAAGGCACGCCATAACACACGCATTCTCGCCCTAACATCAAAGCTTCAAAACCCATACCAGAAGTTTTAGTATAGACTTTTTTAAAATGACTTAGCAATTCTATGGGATTATAGTTTTCTTTTATAACTACGCATTTGCTTGGTAAATCTTGTACATTAAAATCGCTTTGCTTTTTACCGCTTAATACATCAGGGTGAATTTTAATATATATTTTAGCATTTGGATTTTCTTTGATAGCTTCATTTATGATATCTTGAGTTGAAAAACTATCAGCTAGGCCAAATTTAAGAGAAGCATCATTTGCTACTTGAGTGATGATTAATACGCGTTCTTCATTAGTGCTAAAAAGCTCTTTTGGCACGCAAAGATTATTATTATACTTACTAAGTTTTTCTTTTTTTATAAGCTCTATAGCCTTTTTTGCTTGCTCTAATTCTTCGGTGCTAAACTCATAAGTGTTTAAAATATTTTCAAGTTTAGATGGAGTCATAGCATCATAGTAAATTCCCACATCATCTTTGACGATAGAAAAACTTGGACTATTTTCTACACCCAAATTCAATGAGCGTAAAAAGGCATCCTCTAAAAGCAAAAATTTTGCATTATGTTTTTTAGCTAATTCTATAGCTTTTAAACCTGACTTTTTTCTACCCCAACCTACAAAAACATCTTCCTTGGTAATATTTTTATAGATAAGATATAAAGTTATTTTACAAAAGCTTTTAACATTTTTTTTTAATCTTTTAGATGTGGTATAAAATTTCATAATCTCTCTTTAAATCAAAGAGAGATTATATCAAAATTAATCCCTTATTTTACTTTTGGGAATATTATACCAATATTTATTTTCCAAATACTCTTCTGGAGTTCCAAAAGAAAAATAATTATCAACGATTATATAACCTATCTTATGTGTTTTAATTAACAATTCAAACACATTGTCTATATAGAATTCACCGTTAGTTTTTACATCTTCTTGGAATATTTTATTTATATATTCTAATAACAAAGAATTTTCCTTAAAATAAAAACTTCCTATCATTACTAAATTTGCATCATTAGATCTATTTTTAACAAAAATATTATCTATTTTATTATTTTCCCCATCTACCCAAGTAAAATAATGCGGATTATTAATATTATATTTAGAAGCATGTGTAACAAATACAATAACTTCATATTCTTTTTGCAATCTTATAAATTCCTTATTAACATGCTTGGCAATCAAATCACACGGAAGAATTAAAACATTACCTGACAAATCTCCACAAGATTCTTTATAAGAATATGCCGCACCAATCTTATTCGGTTTTACGAACCTTATTTCTTGTTTTATATTTTCCCAATATTTTTCATGATCTTGCGCACCAACGCAAATAATATTCGTATCAACATTTTTTAAAGTATCAATTATATTTTCTATAATACTTGTTTTACCAAGAGGTAAAAATGGTTTTGGTTGGTTAAAATTAAGATTTAAAAATCTCTCTCCTCTACCAGCAGATAATATAATAGTATTTTGTATTTTTGTTTTTTCGTTATTAACATCTTGTGAGTTAAGTTTTTCTTTTACATATTCAAAGTCTTTTGGAGTACCAAATTGGTAAAATTTCTCTATAAAAGGATAACATAAAACATTTTCTATATAATTATTAGTTACAGACACATAATATTCCCCGGAAGCCATATCTTTGGCTTCTATTTGTTTTTTTATTGCTTCAATAGCCAACTTTAAAGTTCTGAAATAATAAATACCGGAAGAATAATATTCTTCAAATTTATTCTTAGAATTATATTTTTCTATAACTTCATATACTTTATAAGTATCGTCATACACCTTACATGCTGCATATACATTCTCTAAAGGTAATAAATGAGGATGATAACCAGTATAACAAGGAATTATAGCCTGAACATCTAGGTTTTTTTGTGCAAATTGTAGAAAATCCTTATAATTCCATTCTTGTCCAAAATCACAATAGCTAATAATAACTTCCTCATCAAGTATATCTTGCAACTGCGACACCACACCATATAAGCTTCCAGCAGGTCCTAATTTTTCCCCTTTGTAGACAATAATTTTCGCATTAATTTTTCTAGATAAAGCAAAATCTTCAAATTTACTTTTCTCACACTCTTGAACAATAAAATAAAAAATATCATTTTGAACATCAAAGCATTCAACTACATAGTCCAAGATAACTTTGTTTTTCATAACTTTAATAAAAGGTTTTAATTCTTTATATCCAGCTTCTTTAAATCTCTTGCCTACTCCAGTTGCAGGTATAATAATATTCATTCTAACTCTCACTTTCCATAATTTTTTTTCTATATTGCTCATCAGGTAAATTTAACAGTTTATTAATTTCACTCACTTTTAATGGGTTTAGATTAATTTGTTTTTTAATAGCAATATTCTCCATTGCATTTCTAAACAACCATAGCTCCTCATTAGTCTTATCAACTGCATCATCTGGAGTATAAACAAAATCATTTTGTTCAAAAAATTCACTTTTTAATTGATTATATAATTCTATTATATCTTGAATTTGCTCTGCGTAAATAACAACACCATGATTTCGCAACAACACTACACCCTTTTCTTGATAAGAATAACTTTTACTTAATGCTTCATATAAATCATTTCCGGGTAAGGCAAAATCAATAGTTTCATAATTTTCAAATTTATATTCCCTAGCACACAAATAAGGTAAAATATAAACAGGATGATAGTGTGCTACATATTTATTTTTAAATACCATATGCATTTTGATTTCCATAGATGGCTTCACAATATCTACAGAATAATCTTTGTAATAAGAAAAAGAATTGACATTATTTTTAAAAATAGAAATTTTATGCTCTTTTTTTAAATCCTCACCTGAAGCCTTAATAATAAAATATTCATCATTCTTTATAGAAATATTTCCACCTTTTGATGGGGTATCTAAAATATTACCAAAAATTTTACACAACTCTTGGTAGTCTTTAATACACCCATCAAGCTTTTTATTATTATACATCATTTTCCATTACCCATCTATTTTTCAAAATCAGATTAAAAATATCTTTTACGGTTTGGATCAAATCTTCATATCTACCAGTATATTCTTTTTGCAAGTAATTATTTAACAATATATCCCTTAAACGTATTTTAAAAATACCATCTCTAACTATAATTAGAAAATTTGCATTATCTTTTTGTTTTTCAAGATATTTTTTATAATCTTCCTCTCGTTTTTGTATAGTATCTATAATCTTAGAATGACTATAATTTCTTTCTTTACTATCTCTATTTATCTTCTGTTTATCTGCTTCATCTGAATCAATATATATTTTAATTTTTACAAAATCTCCTATAACCTCTTGATATAAAGTGTGCAAACCCTCTATAATCACAATATCTAAATCTTTAATCTTAATCTCATCAGATTTAACAATCACTCCATTTTTATGATCATATAATGGTATATATAGTTTATTTCCTATATCTTGATAAATATGTTTTATATCCATAGCTAACTGAATAAGATTATTTGCTTCTGGGTTATAGTGTGTCACCCTCTCCCACATCTTAGAATGCCTTTCATATTTATGGTAACCATCTGTACTAATAATAAAACTTTTATATATCTCATCAATAGCATTACTCAAAGTAGTTTTTCCACTTCCACTTTTTCCAGAAATTGAGATCAGAAGTTTTGAACAATTATATGGATAATAATTTATCCTATACCCCCGCCCTAGAAAATTATCGGCGATAGAATCTCCAATCATTATAATTTCTTCTTCATCAATAAATTTCCCATAAAGCTCTAAAGCTCTATCAACAAGTGCTTTATTTGGTTTTTCAAGCTCAAATTCTTCAGAGCATACCAAATAATCAATCATATTTGTCAAATTTGCACAATTTAGCTTATGAATTTGCTCGACAAAATAAAAATTTGTTATAGCTATTACTTTTTTATTAAGACTTTTAACAAAACATAAAAATTCAAACATTGTTTTATCTACTTTTAAATTTCTTGTAAAAATAGAAACATACAACTCAAACATTTCACTAGCTTTTGAAAAATGAATATTTTTATTTTCACAAATAATTTTAAAATACAATTCTTTTTTATGATGATTTGCAGATAATCCTCTTTTTGCAATCACCTTTTTTGCTAAATCATAATCTTCTAGCGTAAAACTATATTGTTTCATTACAACTTCTAAAGCATTTTTATGTGCAAATGTATAATTAAACAAAGTATTATCAATATCAACCATAATAAGTTTATAATTTTTGGCTATTTTTCTTAAATTAAACATACATACTCCACAACTCAGGCTTTTTAGTACACACAGAAAATCCTTTTGGTAGAATACTTTGAATAGGTTTTATAAGCTCCATATATGATAGATCGTATAACTCAGGAGAAACCAATATAGGTTCAACTTGTCCTAATTTTGGTTTGATGTTATAAATAAATTCTTGATAATCTTTAATATTAAAACTAGAAAATTGTGAATAATCCACCCATACATATTTAGGTTTACTAATATCCATAAGTTTTTCATTATAAGATTCCACATCTGAAATTCTAATAATAAATTTACCTTGATATCCGTTTTTTGATAATCTTAAAATGTCTGGAATTTGAGAGTCTAAAAAATAATACTCAAAATTATCACCGAGCAATTCTATAATTTTTTCTTCTAGTCCCGATTCTTTAATGTTGCAAATTATAGGGATATTTTTCATAAACTGAATTTTTTCTTTAAAAAAAGGATACAGGGAATTTTTTTCTAGTAGATCGTGGTTTAATACTAATTTTTCATTATATCTCAAGTCAATTTCTATGCCATAATTTTCAATAAACGATTCTAAATTATTTTGGCGATGTAAAAATATCATCTTATATCCTTTTTTATATTTATATAAAATTCCCTTTTCAACTTCCTAATTTCAAGCAACAACCTGATATACCCCCCCCCATACCAAGTTTTATTAGCTTGTATGAGAGCTTGACCTAGTTTATAAGTAAAACATTCTTTTTCTTTTAAAGCTTCTTTGTAATCAGGGTAAGATTCTAGCGGAGGTAATATTAAAGAAGAATCTTTTTTTATTTTTTCTTGATAGATTTTTTGTTCTTGTTTATGCTTATCATAAATATATGATAATACAAAAGGCATTCTTATATAACCAAGTATAGATTTAGAATTAATTATCATAGCTTGACCCAGTTTATAAGAAAGTTGGTTTTGAATTCTTACTTTGGCTGAGTTTGGATAAATGAAATTATAATGCAATTTAGGTTTTATTATATTATATTTTTTTTGAACTTTTGTAAAAAAACTTATAAAACTCTGTAATTTTTCTTCTTTATATATATTACTCTCTCTTATTGTTAATATATCCTTCTTTAACTCTTCAGTAATATCTGGAAAATCTTTTATAATAGTACTACTTCCACCTAAAAGTGGATAAGGAAAAGCGGTATTTGCCACAAGATTGTTTACAATAAGCCACCTCAATAATAGCATATGAGTTTCAATATCAAATTTTTTAGGATAAGATACAAACTCTTGCATTTGTTTGTTAAATTCAGCTCTTTTCCACATCAACAAAAGTTTCTCCATAGCTTCTCTTTTACCACAAGAAAAACTATCGCTAACCCTACCATTCATATGAAGATGATGTGCGATATAAATTTCATTGACCTCTAATCTAAGCAAGTCCTCTATATTAATTACTTCTGCAAAATTACAATCGGGTCTAATCCTAATCACATAATCATATTTAATATTATTTTCTTTTTCATATTCCTCCATTAGCTCAAAGACCCTAAAACAACCATAATATAATTTAGTTGCTGTATAAGAATGTTCTTTTAGACCTGTTTGCTCAACAAACTCTTTTTGATTTTCTAGTACTACTTTTTTACAATTATATATTTTTTTTAAATCTTGAATTTCTAATACATCACTAATTTCTCTGTCTAGCTTATTGTATGTGTGTTGAAATAATTGCTTAAAAAGGTGGTTATTTCTTATTTCATTCGGTGCTATAAGGTTAAAATCTTGACTTAACAACCTATGCACCCAATTACTACCTCCACATATTCCTGGCCATTTTAAATGCTCACTCCAAGAAAAAACAAATACATCTGCATTCAATGGTTTTACTATATTATCAACAATTTGATCAATTGGTTTTAAATAATCACCCCTCATTGCACCAGAAATGCAAACAGCAACTTTAGCATTTTTACTTGTGCTAATTTCACTTTTACTAATACCATTTTTCATTCTACTACTAAACCTAAGATAATATTTTTTAGATCCATTTTCTTTTGGAAATAGCCACTGAATGATTGATAATATAACTGTTGCTTTCATAAAAAAAATATTATCCTTAAATACCTCAAAATAATCTATTGATTTTGCAATAAAAAACTTTTTTGATAAAAGAGCTTCGTAAGATTGTTTAGGAATTTTATAAGATGAAATTTTTATATCATCGACAACAAGATAGTTTTTAAATATATCTAATACTTGTTCAGGAGTGTGTTTAAAATTATTAATAGCGTTTAAAAGCAAATAACAACCTATCGATTCTCGAGATACACTAGAGTATTCTTCTATATTGATCAACCCATCATTTGTTTTTATTAGTTTATCTACTTCACTACGATATGAATCAGAAAACAAGTTTTCAAAATATTTTTTTAGTTTATAATTTTGCAAAATTTTATGATATTGTCCAGTATAAGACAAATATAAAACATATTCTTTTGCAAGAGTATCATTTTCGATATTCAAATCATATATTTTTTCCAACATATAAA
This sequence comes from Campylobacter sp. CNRCH_2015_1657, assembly GCF_025772685.1. Taxonomy (NCBI): domain Bacteria; kingdom Pseudomonadati; phylum Campylobacterota; class Epsilonproteobacteria; order Campylobacterales; family Campylobacteraceae; genus Campylobacter; species Campylobacter sp. CNRCH_2015_1657. The sequence goes on from NZ_JAKMSO010000002.1 coordinate 127,655, forward strand.
AATTCCAATTCTCTAAACATTGCTGAATATTTATATCAATATTACTCATATGCTTCCTTTTTATTATATTCCCTTTTCAACTTCCTAATTTCAAGCAACAACCTGATATACCCCCCCCCATACCAAGTTTTATTAGCTTGTATGAGAGCTTGACCTAGTTTATAAGTAAAACATTCTTTTTCTTTTAAAGCTTCTTTGTAATCAGGGTAAGATTCTAGCGGAGGTAATATTAAAGAAGAATCTTTTTTTATTTTTTCTTGATAGATTTTTTGTTCTTGTTTATGCTTATCATAAATATATGATAATACAAAAGGCATTCTTATATAACCAAGTATAGATTTAGAATTAATTATCATAGCTTGACCCAGTTTATAAGAAAGTTGGTTTTGAATTCTTACTTTGGCTGAATGTATTTTATTATAAATTTTTATATATTTCAAAAACAATTCATTATTATCATTTTGCAATTGGTATTTTTCTTTTAAAAAGTTCTGTTGAATTTTTAAAATATTTTCTTGTATCGCTTTTTTTTCTTTTACTTCTTTATTTAGTATATCTTGTATTGGATTTATTTTTCTAGGATCCATTATTAAACAATATTCCTCTATTGCTTTCTTATATTTTTCTATAGGTGGAATTAAAAAATTCCAATCATATTGCTTTGGAATTTTTATATCTATATTATTCATTTTTTTTAAATTTATTTTTACATTATAATTAACACTATTAATTAAAAAAAAAGATATAATATCAAAATGCTCTAATCTGTATATTTTATTATTTAACTCAATAGCACTTGAACTATCCGCATCAAAATACACTGATGTATTGTCATCTATATTAATTTCAGTATCCTTAAATGCATTCATGTATGGTTGAGTAATTTTGACAATTGCTTGATTGTTTTTAATTATAATCGTAGAAGTGAATCTATGATTTATCTCCCAATTTTTATTCATTTCAATAAGACCACTATTCCAACTATGAATACCTATTAAAGTATAACCATCAAGACATTTCGGAAATTTTAATATACTAGATTTATCAATTCTAAATATCGTTTCACTAAAAAATGAATTGCTAAATTTCATGGTTGATTTTGTGCGGTATTTTTCATAGAGTGTATTATTTTGAAAAAAATTATCGCTATTTGATAGCATTTCACTTGGAAAGCAAATTTTAAAAAAAAATCTTTTATCATATATTTTTTTAGGATAGAGAAAATAGTTTATATTATTTACAATATTTTTCGCCAATTGGATCATAATAAAACCCATCTGATGTGATTCATCCACATTGTGAAAAAAATCACATAAATTAAATCTCTCATAATATTCTTGCAAATCTATAATATTAAAACCGTATTTTGCTATATGGAATTTATGAATATTATTACATCCTTTACTTTTTTTAAAAAGAATATGAGGCATGAGTATAATTAATATTTTTTTATTTATTGAAGCTAACTCACTATACAACCAATCAGTATGTTTAAGAACAACATCAAAAGAAGCAGCTCTATCATTAATATTACTTTCAGAAATAATTAAATCAGCATTTTCTAAGTGTTCTTGGTTTCGTTTTCTTTTTAATTCATAAAGATTTTGCAGTGAACTACTTCCACCTAAAGCTAAATTTGTTAGATTTACATTCTCTTGCCTTAACCCTTTTTGCAGACCATTTACCATAACAGAATTACTACCACCAAGTAAAACTACATTATATTTTTTCATTTAGAGTTACTCTTGCTTTGATATGAGTTAAATTTTTTTACACTTTTATAGGTATTTATAAAAAAATTTATATATCCTAACTTATATTTGCTTTTATTAGCTTTAATCAATTCTTCACCTAACCTATAAGTTAAGCATTGTTTTTCTTTTAAAGCTTCTTCATAATCTTCACAACACTCCATAGAAGGAATTTTCAAAAAAGTTATTGTTTTTATTTTTTCATTATATTCATTAACTTCAACTTGATGTTTTTTATAAACTTCATTTAAAATATAAGGCATCTTTAAATATCCAAAAATACTTTTAGAACACATAATCATTGCTTGCCCTAGCTTATAAGCCAAATGATTTTTCACTCGAGCTTTTGCTGAATAAAACCTACTCCTATCCAATTGGTCATTTTCGCAAATATTCACTTGTCCATAAAATTGAACAACATCACTAAAAAAATGTGTATTTTGCTCGATTATATCGCTACCATAATTTTGTTTTTTTAAATTTAAAATATCTTTTTGCAACTCATCTTGCAAATTTGGAAAACATATACTTTTTGAAGATATTGATCTTGCAACATTGACATTATATGCAAAATGTGGTTCAATTGATTTTATATTATTAAATACCAACCACTTGTGTAGTGCTTCTTGAGCGTGAAAATCTTTTCTAAATGAATCCCTAAAAAAATCCAATCTTGTATCTTGAATAGCATCCCAAATGTCACAAATCTTTTTAATAACTTCACGATTTCCCATAAAAAAGTAATCCAAAACCTCTTTATGGTGCGGCCACAACTCGTGTGTAGCAATAACATTACCAATATTTATTTTTTCAAGTATAGCCGAATCTATTCTGGGATAATCTAAATCCGGTCTAACAATCAATACAAAATCATATTTTTTTTGAAACCTCTTCTCATATTTTTCCATTAATTCAAAAGCTATTTTTCTACCATATAACATTTTATGCAAATTATTCAATTCGCCATATTTTTGATGAAAAGCAATAAAGCTTCTTTCATCCTCTAAATAAATATCATTAAAAAAAACATTTAATTGCTCCAATTCATCTTCAGAAAAAGGAATAGATAGATCCTCGCTTAATTTACTATATACATTCGGAAAACATTTTGTGAATTCATTGAAGTTTTTAATTTGTTCAGGAGTATCATTATAAACTTCCGGAATTCTTCTATATACCCAATTACTTCTATTTCTAATACTTGGCCACAACATTTTTTTGTTCCAAGAAAATAAAAAAATATCCGCATTTAATGGATCTACAACTTGATCTTTTAAAAATTTTAAAGATTCAAACCATTTTTTTCCTCTAATAGCCCCTGTTACTAAAACTGCAACATTTGGCATTGTATAAACAATATTTAATTTCTTCTTTTTCAATAAAAAACTTATTTGCTCATAACAGATTGAAGCTCCGTAAAAATTTTGTTTCATATAATCTTGCAAAATAAACATATAATCTTGCATTCGATCCAAAAAATCATCATCATTACTGTAAAAAAAATAATCAGTACTTTTTTTTATATAATAAGCAGTTGAAATTACACCGCAAGCCTCTTTATAAGCTCCCCACTTATATTTATTATTTTCCATATAAACAATTGAAGTATAAAACAGCTCATGACAAAATTTTCCATTTAACTCTTGCTTTGAAATTTTAGAATTTAAAATATAACATGCCAAATATCTCTTTTTAAAACATGTAGCTTTAAAATCAAATTGCACTGCTTGCAATAATTTTTCTCGAAAAGAAAAAAAATTATAATCTTTACTTATCCTTGTCATTTCCCACCAAGTAGGTGTTTCTTGAAAAACTTTAAGAAAGTTATAAATTTTTTCAAATTTTCCAATTTGAAATAAAAAATCAACATATTCATTTTCAAGTGAATCTAATTTTTTTTCATATAATATTTCAACTGCATCAAAATTCCACAGACTTAACTGTTCTTGTATTTTTTCATCAACACTTTGAAACACAAATAAACCTTTAACTCAAAAACTCTTTTTGAAATTCTTCAATTTTTTTTCCGTATTTAAATTTTCTTGCAACATAATCATCGTATAGGTAATATTTTAAGAGTCTAGCGATATGACTATAAAAATTTTCCCTCATTTCTTCTGTAAAACCATCTTTTATTGCCTTATCAAGAACTTGCTCCAAATTATCTTTAGTGAATGCTTCATAGGTACAATTTTTATGTTTTAAATGTGTATATCCTAACATAACAACAGGTTTATCACGCATCAAAGCCTCATAAGAGCTTTGAGATAGTATAGTTACTACAACATCAGCCAAACCTATAAGCTCATGAATATCTACACCTCTAGCATCAATGATTTCAGATTTTTTTTCTTCTAACCATTCTAAATTAGGATGCGGCTTGTAAATAAAATTCCAATCATTTTTAATACATATTTCACTTAAAACTCTACAAGCATCATTTGAGTCAACACTCCAAGGAGAATGATATTTAACCACATGCTGATTATAGGGTATCATCCCTGCTTCAAAATCATTTTGCCCAAAATACACAATCGTTGGGCGATCTTTTTTTATTTCTTTCTTAATATTATCAATAAGATTATTTTTAGGTTGTAAATTTCTACATAGTTTTTCTTTGCAAATATATTCTAAAACTTTTTTTGCATTTTCAAGATCATTTGAGTTAATTGTTAAATCATTAAAATCTGATGTATGATTTGCTATCCAACTCTCACCCATTTGCCCTTGCAAATCAAAATTAAATGTACCAGGGATTACTCCAAATTCCATAAAAACACATTGTATATTTCTTTTTAGACAAACTAGGTAGAAAATTTCATGCGTTGCATTAAATTTATTCCATATGAAAGCCTTTTTTGGAGAAGTTTTTTCCAATAAAACATCAAAATATTGAAATAAAAATACAACCATTTTATCTGGATAATTTTTACCCATATCTTTATATTGCAACTTCATTCTAAAACTAATTTCTTTTAATCTTGGATTTTGTTCTAAAATATATTTCTCAGACTCTGTAAGATTAAGATCAACATTTCTGTCATATCCTCTATTAAAAGTAGCTTTAGGGATTATAATGCTTGGCATTTTTAATTTATTTTGTACAAATTCTTTTTTTAACCAAGGGGTTGTAGATACCACTAACGCGGACTTGCTTTGAGCTGCATTAGAAATATAACGACATACCCCTTTATCAAAATAAGCAAAATGGCCCACAAAAAGAAAATCTTTTTTTTCTAATGCATCATCAAAGCATTTAGTAGAAAATTCAAATAAATCTTGTATATTTTTTTGAAGACTTTGTTTTTGTTTTTTTAGTTCTAATTTATCTTTGAAATTTTGAAAAAATGAGAAACTTTTAAACTTTTTATAATATCGCTTAATTATTTTTCTTATAGTACAGTATTCGTTTGGTTTTTGAAAATTTTTTTTACTCGCAAACCATCGATCATAGCCAATATTGTTATCCCCCACTATAAAATCATCTTTAAAAGTTAAATTTTTAAAGACATTCATATCCCTAGCTTTTGGTTGCCATAAAAACCGTGTCAATAAATGATAAAAATCAAAACCGTGTATATTCAATGTATCAATATCTTTTTTAAATAAATCATAAAATTCTTCAATATTACTTAAAATTTTTTCTTGAATTTTTAGAATTTCATCTTGTGCCTGGTATTTATCATCGAGTATAAAATCAAATTTATCATTTTTCTTTATAATTTCTTGCAATGTTCCAACAGGCTCACTTAAAATATCTTCAAATATTTGATTATGAATTACATGAATATGCTGAAAAAAAGTGTTACTAAAGTCAAAATATGTTTTTATACCATCATCGCCTTTGAAACCAAAATGTTTAAACATATGATAGGCTGTAGTTTCAACATTTAAAACATCTTTTAAAAACTTACGAATTCTTCCACTATACCCTACATCAAATACAGCAATATTTTTACCATCAGCTACAACATGGTTACAATAATCTTTTATAATTTCAGTTCTTTCCTTGGCATTATTAAAAAAATATTCATATACTTGATCAGCAATTATCAGTTGATTTTTGACATCTCCGACATAAGAATCTAATACAAAATTATATTTTTCTGATACTTCAGTAACTTGAGAATCATTCATTAAAAACCTTAGTTTTAAAAAACTCTCAATAGTCATAGTAGTACTTGCTGGTATTGCAACTAACTTTTTTTTACATTCTTTTTTACTTAAACCATCAAAAACATATAAAGCTTTTCTAGAAAGCCTCAAAGGCTTTATATTGATCTGAGTATTTTTATCCTTTAAAAAAATATTTAAAATTTTTTCTATCAAATAACCATCTCTATAAACCAACAACAAAGTGTCGATATTATTTTTTTTACAATCTTCTAAAAGCCACTGAGTGAAAGCATAAAAAATAGGTGTTAACAATAAATTTGTAAAATTTTCAATCTCACCATTGAACATAGAATGATCTTTATCATATGGTCTTGAAATATGATCAAAAACCTTGTTAATCATAAAACCCAATATAAATCTATTATCTGTAAATACCATTTTTGAATATTGAATAGAATCTAATAAATATAACATATTAAATCTATCTGAAGAATTAACAATTCTAATACCCTTAATTCCCTTGGAGTTAGGTATATTTACATCAGCTCTTGGATTATCACCTATATGTAAAATACTATTTTTTTCAAACCCCATTTTTTCAAATTTAGCAATTATAAAATCGAATAATCTTCCGCTACCTTTAGATAATTTTAAGTCTCCCGAAACAAACAGTTCATTGTAGCCTTTGTAATTATTTTTTTCTAAAACTTTTTCCAAAAATTTTTTTGGTAAATACATATCTGAAACAATAATAACTTTTTTATGGTTTTCCAATGCTTCAAAAAAAAGTTTCTGGATTGAATTTTTAGGGTACAAATAATCAAACTCGACTTCCATCTCTATTGTTTTAAGTTTTTCACACTCCTCTACCGAAAATTCAAAATTTAAATGTAAGTATTTATAAATATCGTCTATAGTAATATCATCCTCATAGAATGGTTTATTTTCTCTTGCGTATTGTTCAGCTAATTGTCTAATCTTTACAAAAGATTCATCATAACCTGCTCTTGTAGCCACAATTTTAAACATATCAGAAGGAACAATACAAGGTCTAACCAACAAAGTATCAAAAATATCAAAACTAACAATTTTTACTGATTCTGATTTTACAAGCTCACTAATTTGCTCTAATGTCATTTTTTTCCTTTAATTTATTTTCTACCCTAACTAAGCATTTCAATTCATTTTGAAAAAAACTATATGTTATATTTCCTAAACTTTCAAGTATTGCTATTCCTGCTGCAACATCCCAAATAGCTATATCTTTTTCATAATAAGCATCAATTCTCCTGCATGCCACATAAGCTAAAGATAAAGCCGCACTACCAAGCAACCTGATTTTTTTAAATTCTTGAATATTCGATATAAATTCCATTAGTCCATCTTTATCGTAATTCATATAAGAAGAAAAACCTGTTGCCAAAATAGCTTGACTTTTGTCTTTTATATTATCAGATGGAATAATTTTTTTATCATTTAACCAAGCACCAACTCCAACTATACCACTAAACATTTCATCTCTATTAAAATCATATATTACACCTAATACAGGCCTATCATTTTCATATAAAGCTACACTAATACAGCATAGTGGAATATCTTGGCTAAAATTTAGACTCCCATCTAAAGGATCAATAATCCAAAACATACCTTTTTTCTCTTCATTACTTACCCGATAGCTTTCCTCACTTAAAATAGGATATGAGAAAGCGTCAGATAAAACTTTACATATAATTTTTTCAGAATCTAAATCTGCTTGTAATTTGATATCTTTTTTATCATTAGAATTTACTTTTTTTTCTTTTAAGTTTAATAAAAAATCACCCGCTTTATAACATGCCAATTTTGCAATTTCTAATTCTTTCATTTCCATAATCCTAACGGATATTTAATAACTGTTTTTAAAATATTCGATGGGTTCTCATTATACATAGCCATTCCCAAATGTGCATCTTCTGGAAAAAAAATAGCTATATCATTTTTTTGCATTATAATTTTATTTGAGTAACGATTATCATTATATATAATTAAATCTTTTTCTTGATTATATTCTTCTGAAATTTCAAGATGACTTACATTAATAAACTCCATTTGCTCTATACCTTTTAAGTGCAATTGTATGTCAATATATTTTTTGTGACTCTCCCAAAAACATTCATTTCTTGGTTTTGTTATATAATTTTGCTCCAAAACAAAAAAAGTTTCATTTATATTTTCTTTTTTGCAACTTTTTAATGGTAATTCTAAAATTCGGAGCCGATTTTGATGTGTACTATTACATACAGAATAAAGATATTCTAAAGCTACTTGATCTTTTAAAAAGCTGTGAACTTGATGCACATTAGTGATGATTGCCATTAAATCTCTTTAAAATAGTCTACTAAATTTTTAATGGCACTTTCCCCCATTGCTAAAACCGCTTCTTTAGCGTTACCACCAATATGTGGGGTGCAAATTAAATTTGGCAAAGAAATAAAATCATAATCCTTGGGTGGCTCTTGATCATAAACATCAATAGCAGCTCCAGCTATGATTTTTTCTTTTAAAGCCCATTTTAAATCCTCTTGAACAACAATATCTCCTCTAGCAGTATTAATAAAATATGCTTCTTTTTTCATCATAGCAAAAACATCCTTATTAACCATATTTTTTGTTAAACTAGTTGAAGGCGTGTGGATAGTAACAATGTCACATTTTTTATAAATTTCTTCCTTTGTTGTTTCAATCAAATTATTTCTTTTATAATACTCATCTTGCTGTATTATATCATTAACATATATTGTACAATTAAAGGGCTTTAAAAGACTTATAAGATCTTTACCAATATTTCCAACTCCTATAATTCCAACATTTTTTTCACTTAATTGAATTCCACCATTTTTATCCCATTCTTGTTTTTTTAATTTATTTGAAGTTATATAACTATTTCTCATCAACGATAACATATTTCCCAAAGCAAGTTCTGAAACCGATCTTTTATTTACTCCTTGAGGATAAACAACACTCACTTTATATTTATCTACGGCATTAAAATCAATATTATTTAATCCAACACCATATTTAGAAATTACTTTAAGATTGTTAACTTCTTTTAAAATATCTTCATTTATTTCATCAAGCCCAACAATAGCACCATCAGCATCTTTTAAAAAACTTTTTAACTCATCTTGGCTTAATCTTTTTAAGGAATCGTTAAATTGCACACATTTAAAATATGAATTTAGTTTTTCTCTTAAATATTGATTTTTAGAAAATGCTACCGTAGTAACAGCAATTTTTTTATTCTCCATAGTATTTTACCTCATTTTTGCCGCAATATCTTCGTGCTTTTAACAATTGTTCTGCCAGTAAAAAATCTTCTTCATAGCTAATTTTAATAGATTTTATAGGATCAATAGGCCACAAAGCACATTTTCCATTAAAAACAGCATAGCCATTTTTTTCATAAGATTTAATAAAACTTTCCCTTCTCCAAATGCACACTGTCCATACACATACTTGAACCGGATCAATATTTTGTGTCATAGGTAATAACCCATCTTTATTAAAATTTAATGCCTTTCCTTGATAAAAACATTGCAATCTTTCATCTTTAGCTGATATCATCGAATCTAATTGATTTGTTTCAAAAAATTTGATAGCATTTTCTATATCACTTGATTCGACTAAAGGCGAAACAGGATTAACCATGACTAGAGCTTCGCATTCTATTTTTTTTAAAAAATCATAATTAAATTGATCTGACACAATATGATCTAGAGCTAATTCTTGGCTCCTTTTATAATATTTTACACCATAATCCAAGGCAACCTGTCCTATTAAATCACTTTCTGTGTTTACATACACCTCAGAAATACTATTTGCATTTTTACAAGCCTTTATAGCATAAGCTATCATAGGCTCCCCTTCGATAAGTCTTAAATTTTTTTGCCTTACTCTTTGACTTCCTAATCTAGCAGGAATTTCTGCAATGTATTTATTTTTAGTCATTGTAAAATCCTGAGTTGTTATAAATTTTCTCAATCAATAACATGGTTTGAAGAGCATCAGCGCTAGTGCCATTTTTAACACTCACTTTACCCTCCACTGCATCTAAAAATTCTTTTATTTCAATTTCCCAAGAATCATCATTTTCAAACCAAGTAATATTTTCCTTAGGTTTACCCATTGCAAAAGTTATATCTTCAAATTCTCTTCTTCCTACAACCAATGTTTCTGGTGCATAACTTCTGGTCCCAGATAAAATACCATCAAGATTGATATAACCTTCTTCAAAATACATCTCTAATAAAAACTTATGCTTCCAATGCGTAGCACTAGAATGCAACATTGCTATAGTATTTGAATAAGTTTTCATAATAGCAAATGCATTATCTTCCACCTCAATATCCCAATAAGCATTTGTTACAAAACTATTAATTTTTTCAAACTCCTCACCAGATAAATAACGCATTAAATCGAGCATATGAATTCCCTGGTCTATAAGTATTCCGCCACCTGATTTGTTTTTATAATTGCGCCAATTTTTATGATAATCAATACTTCCGGCTTTTCCATAAGTACCTTTCATCCATAAAAGCCTTCCCATAGTTTTAGAGTCTATAATTTTTTTAGCCTCCATAACTGAATAGTGATATCTGTGATTAAATCCATACTTTAAAATCATTTTAGTCTTATGCTCAATTTCAATTACTTCTTGAAGTTCTTTACTAGTCCTAGAAGGTGGTTTTTCACAAAAAACATGCTTACCTGACAATAGTGCTTTTTTGGTATACTCAGCCAAAGAATCCACAAAAGTACACATAAAAATAACATCGATATCTTGCGACAATAACTCATCAAAACTATGACAAAAAATTATATCATTACTTAATTTTGAAGGTTTTTTAATATCATAAACCGCAAGTACTTTACCATAATCTTTTTCTAAAATTTTTTGAGCTCTTAACTGGCCTATCTTTCCAAAACCTGCAATACCAATTTTGATCATAAATTACGCCTTTTGCATATAATATGAATATATAATATGATCAAGAATCATATGCACATCTTCTACCAGTCCATATTCACCTTTAGGAGTTTGAACATGAAATTTAATATCAGATAGCTTTAACAAATCTCCACCATCAAATCCTGTGGCTCCTATTACCGTTGCACCAACTTCTTTTGCATACTTTACTGCATTAATAATATTTGGTGAAGTTCCACTACAAGATATAGCAAAAAGAACATCACTTTTTTTTAATACATCTTGTAATTGGAGTTTGAAAATATTCTCATATCCTATATCATTTGCTATAGCTGTGCAAACTGGTACATTATCAGCTAAACTTTTTATATTAATACTTAATATATTTCTTCTTTTTAATCCAGCGGAAAAATCATTCGCCCAATGCGAAGCAGTAGCTGCACTACCTCCATTTCCTATAATATAAATCGTGTTTTTATTTTTTGAAACTTGTTCAAATAAATTAACAATATCAGCAACAATATTCACATCAATTTCACTTAACAATTGATTTAATTTTAAAATATATTCCTCTGTAAAATCTTTTATATTTTTCATTATTTCCTCCTACATTTTGCCATTGCAGTACACAATGCTCCATCCATTTTTTCATAATAAAAGGGTGCAATAAACAATTCATCGATTATAACATTTCTTTTTAAACAGCCAAAATACATATCTTCTACCACCAATATCTCTCTGCCACCACTATTGCTTAAAAAATTAAAATGACACATCTTACCTTCACTTCGATCAAGCTGAGATGTTAAAGAAATAATATCAAAACCTACAATTCTTAATTTTGGATATTGCTTTTTCAAAAATAATGGTAAATCTTGACTAATTACAGGAGAATTCCAAATATATTGCATACTATCCCTAATAGTATGAAAATTGGTATTTATTAGCAAGATTTCCACTTGGTTTGAAATCATGTTATTTTTACAAAAATGTTCGCAAGTTAATTTTGGATCTACATCTTTAATTAAATCAAAAAAAACTACATCAACTTTTCGGGAATAAAAAAAATTTATAGGATATTCCTCGCCAAAATTTCCCGATTTAATACAATGAGCAGGAAAATCAATATGTGTATTCATATGCGAATTAAGAAAAAAATCTGTTTCTCTATTGATAAACCCTTGAGAGTACGCCTCCTTATTGTTTACAATCCCCGTTTTATCTTTATAGAATTTCCTTTTTGAATTAAACGCGTAGGATAAACAAAGCCACTGATCCGCATCATATAAAAAACTATTTTTCATTATTTTTCCATTTAATATAAATTTTTACAGAGTAAAATATAAACATAATAGGATGTTTTAAAAAACATTCACCTAGTTGATAAGCTAAATGCCGTTTAATTTTCTCGCTCTCGATAAAGTCATAACACTCATCTATACTTTGATTCCCAAAATTGACATTTATTGATTTAAGTTTATCTCCAATCTTTTTTTCAATATGATCTTGATAAATAATATTGATTAAAGAAAAAGGGAGGGTTAAAATTTTACCAACTGTTTTTGATTGTATTATTCTTAAACCTATTTTATAAGAAAGACTATTTTTAACAACATCTACTGCGCTAGTGTATTCGTTAAAAATTTTTACATATTTAGTGTGAGCACTATTTTCAGAATGATATATATCCTTAAAATAATATCTATCTTTATAATCCATATTATCAATAAAACAATTTATTATCTCAATCACCTTGCTACTTCTAAAAGATATTTTAAAATCTCCAAATGTTGAAATTAAATCCCTTGAAAATTCCAATTCATATTTAGAAATAATCTTATAAATTTCAACTTTGTGTCGTTCGTATGTATTATATACTCTATTTATCTGCTCATCTTTAATAAAACTTATAGGTAATTCCGGTGCTGTTACTAAAAATTCTCCGATAAGATGATTTTTAAAAAATACCGGTGAATAAGAACATGTCTTAGCAAAGTTAAACAAAAAAGTCTTTTTAGCATTTGGCATTATATAAAAATAATATGCATAAAAAAAATTCTTCTTTAAAACAGACCGCAAAATTCTCAAAGAACTAAATTCAAAAGAAACAAAATCAAAAATTCCTATTTTACCTTGTTTAAAACTAAAATTATCTATATACTTAACAAATGACTTTTCAATTTCAATAGATAATTTTCTAATAGTATACAAATTAGATCTAAGTAAATCTAGTTGTATTTTTTTAGATAACACTTTGTGTTTATACTTTTTAAAACTACTTAACGCTTCAACGCACAAATCAAATAAACTTGATATTTTATTATCCCAAGGCAAGTCATCTGCTCTCAAATCAATATCCGATAAAATCTTTAAAGCTCTCGAGGCATATACATATTCAGTCCTGATATTTGTTTTAAACTGTTGTTGTAAAAAGTTAAAAATTTTTTCAATAACATAACCATCTCTCGCAACAAAAACAAATTCTTTTAAATCATTTTTAATTGCTTGGTTATATACAAAACTAGCCAAACCATAGCAAAGCGGCCCACCATAAAAATAACCAAAAACTTCCCAATAATTATCAATATATTTATCGTTTAAAATCCATTTTTTTATATACAATCCTAAAACAATACTCGCCTCTAAGCTTTCATTATTATAAATCATACATAGCTTAGGGTTGTGTTTTAAAAATTCATCTTTAGGGCTAGCATATCTAAAATGATATTTTTTAGGATCAATTCTTTGAATATCAAATAAAAATTTTCCAAAATATAAAAATACATCATGATCTTTTTCTTGAAAACTTTCCGCAGAATAAATATCTTCATAAAAATCAAAACCATTCTTTTGTAATACTTCAGTAATGTCTTGTTTTGAATATACGCTATTATTGATTAAAATTATCTTTTTCCCTAAGCTATCTAAGAATTTTAGGATTTGAAACAACTCTTGATTTAGATAAGAACACTGTTTAATTAATCTCTCTTCTACATCTTTAATATGTGCAAATTCTTTTATCATAAAAAAATAAATTTCTTCATTGCTCAAAAAGAATGTTTTCTTTTGATAAAAAACCGTAGCTTGATTAATTGCTCGTTTTCTATATAAAACAAAATTTTCAAGACTATACACTTGTTCTATAAATCTGTATAAATCATCTAAATTAAAATATGGAAGCAATAACAAGTAATCCAAAATATCAACATATATATAATCATTTTGTGCTATATTTATATAGCTATTTTGAATTGCTAATTTACTATATAATATTTCACCATAAAATATACTTTCATGAGCAATTTTCCACCATTCTGAAAAAAATTTATTTTTATCTTTCCAAGGTTTTGTTTCAGATATATAGTGAATTATACCAGGATCTGTTTTTGCTTCATTGATTTCTTTTATAGCTTGCTGAGATAAATACAATGGTTTTTGTTTGCATTCTATGTCAATTGTCCATAAAAAATTCCACTTTAAATGCAAAAAATAGATATTATTTTGAAATACAATATTTAAAACATCTTGATCTGGTAAATATAAATTATTAAAATTTTTAAGAACATTTAAACACCGATCAACAGATTGAATTTTATTACATTTATTAATATCAAATATAATTAACCCTGAATTAATATAATTAGGAACTAAAAAAAGTCCTATTTTATCAAGGTTTAATCCGATATTTTGCTGCCATATTTCACTTCTTTTTCTATAAGAATATAAAACTGCAATGTCTTTACAAGCTGCTATCGCATTACCCTTTAAATCTATATGAAACAACTCGGATATATCTTTCTTAAAAAGCATATCACTATCACAATATACTACTCTATCAAAATTATAAAAAATTTTAGGAATAAAAAATCTATAGTACATAGCTGTTGTAAAGTAGGATTTTTCATAAAAAATATTACCATGTTGTTTAATTGCATCTTCCAAATAATACTTTATATCAACAAAATTAATAATTATATTACTTCTTGATTTAGTTATTTTTTTTAATTTGTGTAACCTATTTAACTCAATACCTGTATAAATAATATAAATATCATATATATAACACTTTGTACTTTTTTTCACTAAAGAATTTATAGCAACAGAAACATATTGGAGATATTTTTCATCAACAGAAAAAACAATCGAAACCTTCTTATCATGTAATTTTATTATTTTATCTCCCCTCATTATTTTTCCATTTAATATAAATTTTTACAGAGTAAAATATAAACATAATAGGATGTTTTAAAAAACATTCACCTAGTTGATAAGCTAAATGCCGTTTAATTTTCTCGCTCTCGATAAAGTCATAACACTCATCTATACTTTGATTCCCAAAATTGACATTTATTGATTTAAGTTTATCTCCAATCTTTTTTTCAATATGATCTTGATAAATAATATTGATTAAAGAAAAAGGGAGGGTTAAAATTTTACCAACTGTTTTTGATTGTATTATTCTTAAACCTATTTTATAAGAAAGACTATTTTTAACAACATCTACTGCGCTAGTGTATTCGTTATTATTTATATCATACTCTAAAAACTGCTTTATATATTCACAATGATTTTCTTTAACATAACTAATAAAAAAATTATCATTACAAGAATTTGATTTTAAATAGCTAATCAAAACAGGCTGCACATTATAAAGTTTCATTTTATTTAAATACAGCTGATTATAAATATTATACCGTAGAGAAATATTTTTCCAATGATTATAATACACAATATTCATTATAACTTCATCTTTGGAAATTAAATCATTTTCAATAAAAATAGTATTTTCTAAAAATAATATTTTATTCAATAGATTATCCCCAAACAAACGCTCTAAATTAACTATCAATATATTTTTCTCAAAATAATTCTTATGCATAAATTCTCTATATATAAAATCGGATTTAAGTTGATTTTGAACAGCAACGGCCGCAATTGCTTTATCTTCAAGGTCTATATTCCACATTTGATTTAAACTATCCTTGGCTATAATCTTAGAATCAATTAAAATACATTTCTTGACATTTATGTATTTTAAAGTGTACAAACATTTAAAATAAAAACTTTTAAAATTGCTTTTATAATTTCTAATATCAATTATTTTGATTTCAAAATCTTTAATTTTTCGAAGATGTAAAATACTTTGCTCATTTAAAAAATCCCCTTCGTGTAAGATATAGAAACAAAAATGATCAAGTGAGATAGAATTATTTAAAATAGAAAATATACTACCAACAAGATCATATAATTGCATATTTTTATATATAAAACAAACATGAATATTTGAATCTGAGCCACAAAAATACTGCATAAATTCTTGGATTTTTTCATTATCTAGTTGACAACCATTAGTTTGCATTTCTTCTATTAATTTATAAACATACTGTTTTTTACAAAATTCTAATGGAGAGCATTTCTCTATCAAATGAGTATTTTTAATTGTATCGCCTAAGATAAATTGTCTATAATGTTTTGCTATTAACTTGGAATTATGCCGTTGCAATCTGGATGTCAATTTATTCCTACTAATGCTAAAATTACTTATTCTATATAATAATAAAGTCTCTGGAATATTAATAATTTTACCACCTTTTTGAATAATATCAGTCCATAGCTTATAATCTTCTGCATACTGATATTTATAAGAATAAGCTAAATTATGATTTTTTAAAAATTCAGCTCTAATCATAACTGTAGGATGACATATAGAACATTCAAACATCATTTTTAACTTGATCATATCATACTCATAGACATTTACCCAATTACCAAAAAACTCTGTATCTTCACCTATAGGTTTAAAATAACACCCAACAACAACAATACTATTATCTCTTTCCATAGCATCAACTTGTTTTTCTATTCTTTCTGGTAAAGATATATCATCATCATCCATTCTAGCAATATATTTTCCCTTACATATCCCCATGCATTTATTTAGCGAATAAACAATTCCTCTATTTCTTTCATTTCTTAAAACAACAATTCTTTTATCGTTTTTGGCATATTCTTGAATTATATTATATGTTGCATCAGTTGAACAATCATCAATAATAATAAATTCGAAATTCAGATATGATTGACTTAAAATTGATTCTATAGCAAAACCTATATAGTTTTGTCTATTAAAAGTAGGCATTATAACACTCACAAGCGGTTTGTCGTATTTGTCTTTTTTCATAAATAACATTTCACTTCCTAATCGATATAACAAATCTGTTCTAGTTTGTTTTTTATTTTAATTGCTTTTTGATAATCTTTGTAATACTCTAATGGTAATTTTTTATTTGATAAATCTTTTTTAATATCCTTTTTATATCTTTTCCTATTTTTATAAAAATCAAAACTCAAATAAGCTATCTTAAATGGTAATAAAATTTTTTTTATTCCATTATTTTTAGATACTTGTTTGAGCATTTTATAAACAAAATAACCTTTCACTCTTTCAACTGCACCTAAAGGTTGATTTTGAATATATTGCTTAAGTATCTTGATATTCTTTTTATAAAATAAAGGGTCCTTATTAAATATTTGCAAAGTTAAAGCTTTATTGCAAACCACTGGTAAAAAATGTGTTTTTATATCCTCACCAAAATAATGATTTGAATTAATAAATTTTATAAATTTTAATGCTATTTGTGCCCAGCTTGCCGCTTCATGGTAATTTCTTGTTATATTTTCATTTTGAAAAACATCAATTTGTTTTAAATAAGAACTAGGATGTATATTATATTTTTTCTTAGAGCAATTCATTAAACTTGACTCCCTTATGCGATATATATAAAATCGCCTTGGAAGGATGTAAATATTTTCACATAAAGCAAACAATATCACTCCAAAATGACAATCTTCCGCAAAAATTCCATCAATAAATTTTAATTTTATTTTTTTAAGATAATTAAAATTGATCATACCTTGCCAAGCAAACCAAAAATAAAAAAGTTTTTTTTCCTTAGCTCTTTTCAACCATTCTCTTGGTGTAATAATTTTTTCATCATTGTATCCAAAATAAAACATCTGGCTTTTGTTGTCTCTTTTTTTAGTCTCGTATAAAAATTTAAAATCAAACCACAATACATCCACCCCATCCATTCTAGGTACACATTCTTCTATGCAGTTTAATTCCCAATAATCATCAGAATCTAAAAAGATAATATAATCTATAATAGGATAAGTAAAGCTAGTTAAATCTTGTTCATCATTAAAAGCTTTATAGCTTTTATATACAGTGTATATTTCATAAGGATTATTACCTTCTATATTAAATTCTATTAAAGAATTTTCTTTTATAGTTTGAGTTTTGTTTTTGAGTTTATATTCTCCACTAAAATATTCTATACCTACATTTCTAGCACTGCTTAAACCACCATTTTTTTTATCAAAAAGAGTGATTCTTTTATCTTTTAAAGTGTATTCTTTTGCAATATTGAGTGAGTCTTCATCTGTACTACCATCATTTACTAGTATGATTTCTAAGTTAGTATAGGTTTGATTGATTACACTATCTAAACATTCTTTTAAATATTTTTCTACATTATATATGGGGATTACTACACCGATGGTTTTAGTTTGCATTTAACTTCTTTTTTAATAATCTATAAACTTTAGTGTGAGATATTTTTACCAAAAAACAATTAAAAACATTCAATACATTAAAATGCTTGATTTCATATAAATATCTAGTATAAACTAAAGATTTCAAAGGAATATATTTTTTTGTGAAATTAAATTTATTATATTCTATGATATGTTTATCAAGCAAAGATTTTAAATGATAGTTTTTTATATTAGATAAGTTTTTATAAAAAAGTTTATGATTTTTTCGGCGGTTACTCATATAATCATTTTGATTTGGTTCTTCATGATAAAAATGATACATATAAACTCCATGAAAACTCATTTCTTCGCCTAACAAAGAAAACCAAACTCTAAAACCCTTAAATGAACTCAACTCCCAATTTGCCTCATCATAAGGCAATGCTTTTGGAATTTTTTGAAATTCAACTCCACTATAAATAAGTCTTGCTAAAAAATCAAAATCCTCATAACTATGTCCTATAAAAGCCTCACTATATCCGCCAAGACTTAAAAATTTATGTTTATTTAAAACCACACTACTTGAAACTAAAGAATAAAATTTAATCCACTCTCTTTTTCCGCTAATTAAATCATTCTTAATTAAACCATCCCATAAATCTTTTTCTTGCGTGTAAATAAACTCACCGCCTTCTTTACTAAGATAAACAACAGGAAGCACTAAAAACTCATTAATATTTTGTGCGATATTTTTTATATCTATAAGCTGTAAAATTAGCTCAAGAGATCTTGTAGAAAAATAACAATCCACATCTAAAAACATCACTACATCTGAATTTGCAAAAGATGCACCGAGATTACGACATTTTCCTTGTGAGAAAAATTCCTTTTGACTTTCATCTTTAAGATAAATATGCCCATTTTCTTCGATGATACACTTTAAATCATTTTCTAAAGAAGAATATCCTTCAACAAAAATATATTCAACTCTATCATCACTTTTAAACTCGCATGATTTTTGACTAACACGATCTTTTATATAAATTCTTTCTTTACTTAAACCAAAAGGTATAACAATAGAAAGCTTCACACATTTCCTATCGCATAAAGTTGTATAATACCTACTATTTTTTCATCTTGAGTGACAACTATTTCTTTGATTTTATGTTTTAGCATAAGCTCTTCTGCTTCACTTGCCATAGCACTTGCCTCTATAGTTTTAGGTTTTTCACTCATGATTTCTTTAGCTTTAAAATCAAATCTTGGTTTATCATTTACTCTTAATGCTCTTCTTAAGTCTCCATCTGTGATGATTCCAACTAGTTTTTTATTCTCAAGTACTATGCAAAGTCCTAACTTGCCACTAGTCATCACATCAACTAACTCATTAAATTCACTCTCAGGGCTTACCATGGGTAGATTATTTGACACCATCAAATCACCCACCCTAGTTAAAAGCTTTCTACCTAAACTTCCCCCTGGATGAAATAAAGCAAAATCATCAGGTCTAAAATTCCTCGCTCTCATCAAAGCTACTGCTATAGCATCACCCATCGCTAAGGTAGCCGTAGTAGAAGAAGTTGGAGCAAGTTGAAGCGGACAAGCTTCTTTTTTTACTGCTATATTTATAAAAATATCTGCTTGTTTAGCTAGGGTAGAGTTTTGATTTCCTGCCATGACGATCAAAGGAATTTTTCTTTTTTTAATCACTGGTATGAGTTTTAAAACCTCTTCAGTTTCTCCTGAATTTGAAATAGCCAAAAGCACATCCTCGCTTGTAAGCATACCAAGATCTCCATGTAATGCTTCACCTGGATGCATAAAAAAGCTCGGGGTACCCGTGCTAGCTAAGGTCGCAGCTATCTTGGCTCCTATATGACCTGACTTACCCATTCCACTTACTACACATCTACCTTTGATAGATAAAATCAGCTCAATGGCTTTATTAAAACCTTCATCTAAATTATCGCATAAGTCTAAAATCGTTTTTGACTCTATCTCAAAAACTTCTTTGGCTATTTTAATCGCATCTATTTGACTCATCTAAATTCCTATATATTTAACACTACATTAGTTGCAATAGCTATTTGATATAAAATTTGTGTTAGCATGCTAAAAATTTGGAGATTTTGACTATCTACTTTTGGTAAAACTAAAATAGAATCTCCTGCTTTTATATCTGCTGAACTTCTACCGCTGTATTTAGTTGCTTTACCATTAGCATTAATTACTAAAACTCTTGATATATCAGCCCTATCGCTAAAACCACCCGCTAGGTTAATATAATATCTTAATTTTTCTTTATCCATATATACAAATGCACCTGGTATAGAAACTTCACCTTGAACCAAGACAAGATTATTTTTACTAGGTACATTTACCACATCACCTTCTTCTAATACTATAGAATTATACGCTTTGACATTGTCTATAACGATTTGTCCTTTTGGTTGAGCTTGTTTTGCACGCGCAATAAATTCTAAAATTGTTTTAGCTTGAGTAGCTCTAATGCTAGCTTGCTCAGCATTAACCGAAGAGCTTGTTAGAGCTAGTGTTTCAAGCTCTTTAAGTTGGGCTTCAATAAGTTGTTTTTGAGTAGCTGCTACACTTTTTCTAAAAACCTGTAAAGCGTTAATGTTTGATTGATCATTAACTATAATCATTTTAGCAAGTTCAGCCAAGGTTGTGCCTTTTTTTATCACTACTGAGTGCAAACCACTATGCTCACCTTCTATACTAATACTAATATTTTGCGCAGTATAATCAGGTCTAAACTCTATCTCATCACCATTATATAACTTCACACCTAAAAACTGCCTTTTGCTGTAAGCATCCACATGTAATTTATGATCATCCCTATAGCTTTTTACCACAGCATTAGTTACTATAGGTTTAGCTCCTGCAACTTTGGCTATATCTTCTAAATTTAAAATATCATTACTTAGTTCAAATCTAAAAGGTTTTTGTACATCCCCTTCTACAAAAACATACTTTTGCACACTACCCACTAAAATCACATCACCCATTCTAAAAGGAAAAAGATCAAGCTGACCCTTAAGTAAAAAATCATACAAGTCTACTTTTTTAATAACTTTATTATCTCTTAAAATTTGGATATCTCTAAAACTACCATATTCTAAATTAATTCCACTTGCTTTATCTAAATACTGTATAATAGAATCTGAACTTAACCCTTGATAAAGGCCTGGTTGATTCACATTTCCTGTAACAAAAACTGATACATTTTGATAAATATCCATATCTGCATATACATAGACATTGCTTTTATAAATTTTATTAATAGCTTTTGTAATAACTTGTACCAAAGCACTATTTTTCACACCCAAAAGATTAATAGCACCTACTTTTGGTATGAAAATATTTCCTTGAGAATCTACTGTTAAGGTTTGTATAAACTCTACCGCACCCCAAATTTTTACATTAATCCTATCGCCTACTGCTAGTTTATAATCAGGATTATAAACATGTTGGGTAAATTTAGTAAAGTTTCCATTAAACAAATGTGCACCAAAAACTTTAGCATTTATAATTGCTGTTTTATTTAAATCACTTTGTAAAAATTCTTTATCTTGAATTTGCTTTATACTATCTGCTTGTGTTTTTGCGATTTGAGAAACATCTACCGCTGAAAATAAAAACAAAGGTAAAAGTAAAAATAAAAATATCTTTCTCATTAGTATCTATGCTCCTCTATAATCATTTTAATAAATTTAACAATTCCATAAATCAAAGATAAAATCATAAAAGCTGTGAGTATATTATACAAAGCTTCTGGGTATTTAGCACTTTGAGGTAAACTTGGACTTTGCACTATAACCACCTGCTTTATCTTTCTTAAAGCTTCTATCCTAGCACTCTCATAAGCTTTTAATGCAGCTGTGTAAGCACTTTCTGCAAAACCTGCTTCTATGGTTAGATCTTGGAATTTAGCTGCAAGATCGTTGAGTTTTTGAGAGGATTTTGGGGATGAAACTTTGGATTTTTCTTTTTGAAGTTGTTTTTTTAAAGCTGTGATTTCACTTTTTATAGTAACAATTTGTGGTGCATTATCGTTTATATAACTTTGCATCATTAAAAGCTCAGCTTCTTTGGCTGCTATTTTTGATTCAAGTTCAGCTATGAGTTTTAGAGTGCCTTCTGCTTGTTTGAGTGGATCAAATACTCCATATTTGTTTTGAAAAGCTAAAAGCTCATCTTTAGCCTTTTGATATCTTTTTTTAAACTGCAAAAGTTCTTCTTCGGCAAATTGCATTTGATCTCTTGCGGCTTTGTGTGAAATTTCATTGATAAATTTTTCACTTTCTTTAACTATAGTTGAAGCTATCAAATGTGCACTTTGTGGGTCAAAACCTTCAACTTCTACACGCAAAAGCCCATTAGCTGAGTTTTCTTGAGTAATTTTAACACGGTTTTGATAATACTTTAAAAACTCTTCCTGATTGGCTGATGAGGAAACACTATAAAAAAAATCAAGTTTTTGTTTTTGATATAACTCACGAATTTGAACTTTTTCTTCTAAGATATTTAACATATCTAAAGAATGAATATAAGATTTTAAATAATTAATATCCTCGCTTGAAAAAGAATTATTAGTCAAAAATGCGGCAATTCCAGTAATAGCTCCGCTATCTCCTGTCGTTGATTTCACACTTAAAACACTTTCACTCACATAGCGATTTGCTGCTATAAAAACATAATAGAATACAACAAATACTGTCAAAATCAACACTATTTTAAAAGAATTAAATATTTCTAAATTTTTAAGTTTTTTTAATAACTCATTTTGCATTTATTTTTCCTTGATACACCGCTATACCCTCATCTACATCATCATATATAGTAGCTTGTCCATCTTGCATGAATATAATTTTATCACACCATTGTTTAATTTCAGCTACATTGTGTGAAACCATGATAACTTTTGACCTACTTAATTTTTCTTTATAGATTTTAGAGCTTTTTTCTCTAAATTTAGGATCTCCCACAGCACCTGCTTCGTCAATTAAATAATAATCAAAATCAAAAGCCATACTTAAGCCAAAAGATATTCTAGCACTCATACCTGCTGAATAAGTATTCATAGGCTCATCAAAAAATTTTCCAAGTTCAGCAAAATCTTCAACAAATTTAATCTTTTCCTCTAAAGCCTTTCCTTTATAACCATATACTCTAGCCACAAAGCGTGCATTATCTCTTGCTGAAAGTCTGTGTTGAAACGCACCTGCTAAGCCTAATGGCCAAGATAGTTTTTTATTAGTTATAATCTTACCTCTATCAGGAAGCAAGGAGCCGCTTAAAAGTTTCATTAAGGTTGATTTTCCAGCACCATTGCGTCCCATTAAACCTATACTGCAATTTTCAGGGAACTCAAAACTTAAGTTTTTAAAAACATAATGCCTTTCACCATTGCGTAAAGGAAAAGATTTTGTTAAATTAACTAATTTTATCATCGCACCGCTATCAACTTTTCTCTAGTAAAATAATAAAAAAACAATCCCAAAAACAAAATCACACTTAAACATGCAATAGGATAATAGTAATTATAATCATCAAGCAATGGATAATTTTGAAAAAAATTATATTTTAAAAGTTCCATAATATGTAAAAGTGGATTGTAATATAAAATGTCTAAAATAGGTTTTGGAACTATCCATATAGGAAATACCACCAAAGCTGTCCAGTATAAAACTATATTCAAATAATTTAAAGCCATTTTTAAAGGCTCTGCAAAATGTCCTGCTATAGCAAAACACATCCCCATAGCAAAGCCAAATATTACAAGCAAAAAGAATGAAAACATCACTTCTAAAAAATGCTTAGGTATAACTTGCATATGTAAAAACCAACCTGCCAAAAACATTACACAAATAAAAATAGTAAAATAAATACAAAACTCAAGCAGTGCTCTTGCAATAAAAACATGTATGGGACGAATAGGTTTATAAGCAAAAAGAGCTAGATTAGCACTTATGCCATTTAAAAGCTGAGTAATAATACTTCTAAACATAAAAAAAGGTATAATTCCTACTGCTAAAAACAAAAAGATAGAAACACCTTCAGGCATGATTTGATGATGAAATTCTCTAATAGCTGTTATAATAGAAGTGATTACCAAAACTACCATCATAGGCTCTCCGATTACCCAAAAATAGCCCAAATATTTATTAATACCAAATCTTGTCTTTAACTCTCTAAAAAAAAGAGCATGTATGACATTAAACATATTTTTAGCAAACCTTTTTAAATTTTCAAAATTTTTATATTATACTTTTTTATCTTATATAATATTTAACAAGGTTTAAAAATGAAAAGAAATTTTTTTGAGGAATTAGAAAAAATTTTATATCATAAAGATATTTTCAAAAAGATTGAATTATTTAATGAATTTTATGAAAATTTTAAAGCTAATTTATATGATTTTAATCATTCCCATGAAGCGATCATTTGTGAAAACTCACAAGTTAAAATCCTTCATCCTATGAAAATAAGGCGTCCAAAAGAAGCAAATAGTACTTTATCTTTAGCTAAAATATTACATTCAGTTGCACATATAGAATATAGTGCTATAAATTTGGCCTTAGATGCTAGTTATAGATTTAAAAATTTGCCATTGAAATTTTATCAAGATTGGCTTGAAGTAGCTGATGAGGAAATTAAGCATTTTTTACTTTTAGAAAAAACTTTAAATGAACTTGGTTTTAAATATGGAAATTTCTATGCTCATGATAATCTTGAAAAAGCCTTATTTTTAACCAAAGATAATCTTGCTCATAGAATGGGCATAGTACATAGAGGACTTGAAGCAAAAGGACTTGATGCCAATCCTTTTGTCTTAGAAAAATTAAACACAACTAATCATCCTATAAAAAGTTTATTTAGTGAAATTTTCACCATTATATTAAATGATGAGATTAAACATGTAAATAAAGGAGATTTTTGGTGGAATTATGCAAAAAATGAAAATGACGATTACCTTGATCTTTGTGCCAAATATAAAGAATTTAATCTTTTAGGAAAAGTATATAACAAAACAGCTAGAATACAAGCAGGGTTTAACGAAAATGAACTTCAAAAATTAGATGATTTTTATAATAGAAAATAAAGATGGTGGTTAGAGGCAGAATCGAACTGCCGACACGCAGATTTTCAGTCTGCTGCTCTACCGACTGAGCTATCCAACCACTGAATTGAAGTTGTAATTATACAATAGTTTTTTTAAAAAAAGTTGAAATTTGCATAAAAATGCAAATCATTCAGCAAAAGCTCCAAATTTAAAGATTTTTTGCATTCTTAATGCAGCTAATTCGCGTTTATCGTATTGTTCTAACTCTTCTATAGCTTTTAAGACATAATCACTTAAATTTTTAATCGCGTTTTCTTTATCTCTATGAGCTCCACTCATTGGCTCTTCGATAACATCATCTATTAAACCTTGAGTTTTTAAATCATCAGCAGTTACTTTCATCGCCTTAGTAGCAGCTTCACTTTTTGATGGATCATTCCATAAAATAGCAGCACAACCCTCAGGTGAAATCACAGAAAAAACTGAATTTTTCATCATAGCAAGTTTATCAGCTACTCCTATAGCCAAAGCACCACCACTTCCACCTTCGCCTATAACTACTGCTATAGTGATTGTTTTAAGGGCGCTTAACTCATATAAATTTCTAGCTATAGCCTCACTTTGACCACGCTCTTCAGCACCCACTCCTGGGTAAGCACCCGGAGTATCCACTAAAAACAATACCGGTATGTCAAATTTTTCAGCCATTTTTGCTACTCTTAGAGCTTTTCTATAACCTTCAGGATGAGGCATACCAAAATTTCTATGAAGTTTATCTTTAGTACCTCTACCTTTTTGCTCACCTATAACAATAACTTTTTTCCCACCTATATAACCTGCATAACACACAATAGCAGGATCATCTCTAAAAGCACGATCACCATGAATTTCATAAGCATCACTTAGTATAGCTTGAATATAATCAAGCGCATAAGGACGATCAGGATGTCTTGCAAGCTGTAAGCGTTGGTAATCGCTTAAATTTTTATAAACTTTTTGAGTTTCTTTTTCAAGGTTTTTTTCTAAAATTTTTACTGCTTCATCATCACCTTTGATTTTAGCATTTGCTAAATCTTCATCAATTTGCTGAATATTTTTTTCAAAATCTAAATAAGAAGCCATATTAATCTACTTTTTTGAAAATCACACAACCATTTGTTCCACCAAAACCAAAAGAATTGCTCATTACAACATTAACTTCGCTTTTTCTTGCAGTATTTGGTATATAGTCAAGATCGCAATTTTCATCTGCTACGATTTGATTGATAGTTGGCGGTAATACACCTTGATCAAGTGCCATTAAAGAAATAACAGCTTCAATAGCACCAGCAGCACCCAAACAATGGCCTGTTTGACCTTTTGTAGAACTAACTAAAGGAATTTGATCTTTAAAAAGTTCTTTAATAGCTGCCGTTTCATTTTTATCATTTACCGGAGTAGAAGTTCCGTGTGCATTAATATAATCCACTTTTGGATTTCCTGCCATTTTTAAAGCTTTTTTCATAGCACGCAATGGCCCTTCTAAAGTAGGCGAAGTGATATGATGTGCGTCCGCACTTTCGCCAAAACCTACCAACTCAGCATAAATTTTAGCTCCACGCTTTTTAGCAGCCTCATACTCTTCAAACACTAAAGCACCAGCACCCTCACCCATTACAAAACCATCTCTTTCTTTGTCAAATGGTCTTGAAGCTTTAGCTGGATCATCATTTCTAGTAGAAAGAGCTTTCATAGCAGCAAAGCCACCTATACCCACAGCACAAATGGCTGCTTCAGCACCTACTACAAGCATTTTATCCGCATTGCCTAAAGCTATGCTTTTATAAGCTTCGCCTATAGCATGAGTTCCTGCTGCACAAGCAGTCACGCATGAGATATTTGGTCCTTGTAATCCATGCTCGATTGAAATAATCCCACCAAGCATATTAACTAAAGCTGATGGTATGAAAAAAGGAGTTATTTTGCGTGGTCCACGCTGTGCGCAAGTAACGGAATTTTTTTCTATATTTGGTAAACCACCTATACCAGCTGCTGAAACTACACCAAATTCTTCTTTGTTTAAAGTTTCATCAAATTTAGCATCTTCCATAGCTTCTCTTGCTGCTTTAATACCAAGTTGTATAAAACGATCTATTTTTTTAACCTCTTTAGCATCACAGACACTTAAAGGATCAAAATTTTTTACTTCAGCAGCAATTTGCACTGGAAAATCAGTGGTATCAAAAAGGGTGATTTTATCAACGCCACTTTTGCCATCACAAATTGCTTTAAATGAGCTATCTTTGTCTAAGCCAAGAGCATTGATCATTCCTATACCTGTTACTACAACGCGTTTCAAACCGCACTCCTTATTAAAAATTAAAATTATTTTTGAAGATTTTCTATATAATTAACAACATCTTCAATTTTTACTAGTTTTTCAGCATCACTGTCTGGAATTTCCACATCAAATTTTTCTTCTAAAGCCATAACTAATTCAACAACATCCAAAGAGTCAGCACCCAAATCTTCAATGATTTTAGATTCCATTTTAACTGCATCTTCATCAACACTAAGTTGCTCAACAACTACTTTTTTTACATCATCAAAAATTGCCATTTTTATCTCCTAGTTTAAAAAATTAAAACGCATTTTACAATAAAAAAATAAATTTCTTGTTTAAAAAGTTAAAAATTAAAGATTATTACGAAAAATTTAATTATCTGTGTTTAAATAAAAGCTTAAATTTTAGCAAAGGAAATTTATGCTTTTGGATAAACTTATAAAAGAAAATAAAAAAACTTGGGAGCAATACATCTATCATGAATTTGTAAAAAAACTTCAAAATGGTACTTTAGAAAAAGATACATTTTTGTTTTATCTTAAACAAGATTATATTTTTTTAAATAATTATGCAAAATGCTATGCTTTGCTTGCTTTAAATGCAAATAACGCTAAAGAAATTCAATTTGCTATTAAAAATCAAAACTACACTTTAGAAGGAGAATTGGAACTTCACAGAAGTATTTTAAAACTGGGCATTGATGTAGAAAAACTTGACTATAAAGATGAAAGTTTAACTAATATTGCTTATACAAGATACTTACTAAGTGTGGGACAAAATGGAGATTATTTGGATATGCTGTGTGCTTTGAGTGCTTGTGCTATAGGTTATGCATATATAGGGGAAGAAATTTATAAAGGACTTAATGAAAAAAGCTTAGAAAATCATCCTTACAAAGAGTGGATTTTAACCTATGCAGGTAAAGAATTTCAAGATGAAATTAAAGAATTTAAAGACTTTTTTAATTCTTATACAAATAGCATTAGTGAAGAAAAATTTAAAAAATTAAACGAAATTTTTTATACTACTATAAGACTTGAAGCGGCCTTTTGGCAACACTCTTTAGAGCAAAAAATGGAAATTTAATCATCATAAAGATGATTAAATTATCAATTTAGCAATATTAATCCCTACAAAAGCAACCAAATATGCACATAAAGATGTAAATATAAAAAGATACCATGCATACTTTTTATTTCCTGCTTCTTTAGCAAAAACTATAGTTGCTGCAAAGCAAGGATTATAAATCATAACAAAAAGTATAAAAGCTACTGCTGTGCTAAAAGGGATGTTTTCTTTTATAGCCTCTTGTAAATTTAAACTTGTCTCATCAACTTCATCGCCTAAAGAATAAAGCACGCCCATAGTAGAAATCATCACTTCTTTAGCTGCTAAACCACTTACCAAAGATACACTAAGTTTCCAATCAAAGCCAAGTGGTGCAAAAATAGGCTCTATTGCTTTGCCAAATTGTCCAAGATAACTATTTTCTATCTGAAGCTCTTGAGTTAAAGCATCTTGAGTATTATTTTCTTGTGCAGGAAAATTACTCGCAAACCAAATAAGCAAAGAAGCTATCAAAATAAATGTTCCTGCTTTTTTTAAATACATTTTGGCTTTGTTAAACACCATAAACCATACCAAATTCCAATTTGGCATTCTATATTTTGGCATTTCCATTACAAAAGGTTCATCTTGTCCTCTAAAAGCGCTCATTCTTAAAATCTTAGCTGCAATCAAACCCAAAAACGCACCCAAAAGATAAATCCCAAAAAGATAATTTCCCGCCACATCAGCAGGAAAAAACACTCCAACAAAAAGCACATATACAGGAAGTCTTGCGCCACAACTCATAAAATTAATAATAAAAAGAGTTAATAGTCTATCTTTTTTATTTTTTAAAGTTCTTGTAGCCATAAATGCAGGTACTGAACAGCCAAAACCCGTGATTAAAGGGATAAAACTTTTACCATGTAAGCCAAATTTGTATAAAATTCCATCTAATAAAAATGCAACCCTAGCCATATATCCAGTTGTTTCAAGCAAGGCTATACCAAAAAATAAAATCATAATATTTGGTAAAAAAGTTATAACCGCACCAACCCCACCTAAAACACCATCAGCTAAGGCTGAAGCGATAAATTCATTGCTAATATTATTTTTTACCATATCACCTAAATTAGCAAAAAACATTTCTATATAATCCATAGGAATTTGCCCTAAAGTAAAGGTTAGTTGAAATAAAGCCCACATAAAAAACAAAAATATAGGAATTCCTAAAAATTTATTAATTAAAATAGAATCTATTTCTTTGGTATGATTTTTATACTTAACACTCTTGCTTAAAACCTTAACACATATACCATTTGCAAAAGCAATCAGCTCTTCTTTAAAAATACTTTCCATATCTTTGCTATGATATGCCATATAAATTTTTTCTAAAGCTTCATCAAGTATTTTTCTCAAAGCGTGCGAAATGACTATATTGGCTTCATTTTTAAGTAAAGCAAGTGCCAAATCTTTTGTAGAAAAATCTAAATAAGTAATTTCATTTTGATTTAAAAATTCACTTATTTTTGCAAGTTCTTCTTCTATGATATCGCTATAAACACGCTCTTTAGCTTCAAATTTAGCTTCATGGGTTGAAATGATTAAATCCAAAAGTGCATTTAGATTTTCTTTAGTTTTAGCACACACGCCAAGACAAGGTGTATTTAGAAGTTGGGATAAAATTTTAAAATCTATACTAAAACCTTCATTTTTAGCTTCATCTTGCATATTTAAAGCCATAATCATTTTGATTTTAGCTTCTATTAAAGATGCGCTCAAAATCAAATTACGCTCTAAATTTGTAGAATCAAGCACATTTACTACAAGATCAAATTTACCCTTTTTTAAAAAATCTTTTGTAATTTTTTCTTCTTCACTATAACCATCTAATGCATAAGTTCCTGGTAAATCTATAAATTTAAACTCATAATTTTTATAAACTAATCTAGCCTCAGCCTTTTCAACTGTAACACCGCTAAAATTTCCAACTTTCATATTAGCTTTACAAAGTGCGTTAATTAATAAACTTTTACCAACATTTGGCTGACCTACTAAAGCAACGATGATTTCTTTCATTAAAACTCTTTTGAAATTTGTATTATTTTTGCTTCACTTGAGCGTAAAATCACGCAAGTTGTATCAAGTTCTACCATAATAGTAGAATTTGCTATAGAAGAGCGAATTTTTTTAACTTTTTTGTTTTTTGCAAAACCAAAACTAAAAAGTCTTGCTTGGAGTTGTTTATCTGCTTCAAAGCCTACTATAAAGGCTTCTTCATTGTCTTTTAATGTATCTAAAGTCATGTTTTTCCTTACAAAAACTAAGATAAGACATTATATAAAAAATTCAATTATTTATTTTTTAAAATAATAAGCAATCTCAAAAAATGAGATTGCTAGAAATCAAAATCATTTAGATTTTCTAAATTTTGAAGCTTTTTGACTAATTCCTCAGCCTTTTCTAAAGAAAGTGCTATGCTAGCATTAGAAAGAAATTTATCTTTTAATTCATCAAAACTTAAAGGATTATCAAAATTTCCTTTATTTATAAACACATCTTTTTTAATTACTCTTCCATCATTTAAAACAGCTTCTAAATGTCCTGGAAAGTATTTAGGGAAACCGCTAGATTTTTTCTTCTCATAGCTAATTTTTTTAGCAAATTCTATTAGTTCAGCTCTATTTAAATTTTCATAAGATTTTAAAGTAATTTTGCCATCAAAAAATGCCAAGGCCATTAAAAAAGGCATGGAAAATTTGGCCGCATAAGCACTTTGTGGAGTGTATTTTGCTTCTATTGGATCACAAATAAATGAAATTGGCACCTCATCTACAAAGCAATGCAAACTTTTGATATCTTGTGCTTTTAAGCCATCATTTCTTAAACTCATAGCACAATCAATAAGCCCGTGTGCAAAATGACAACTTGGATAAGGTTTTAACGAAACTTGCATTACTTGCCAAATTTCATTCAAACCCTTACAAAGTTCATTTTTATCACATTCATCTTCTAAGCCAAAAGTTCTAAAGACATTATCCCTTCCTTCAAATATACTCAAAGGACCACTCATATTAGCTTTTGCGCAATTTGCTACTAAAATTCCATTTTTCAAAGCATTAGCTATGTGTAAAACTTTAGAATTAGACCCATTAGATAAAAATTCATTTACCCCGCTTGCAAAACTTCCTGCTAAACCTAGTGCATTGATGATTTGTTCTTTGTTTAAATCAAGCAAAACACAACTTGCAGCCACACTACCAAAAATTCCTGCTATAGCTGTAGTATGAAAGCCGCATTTGTGGAAACTTCCTTTGCTTGCTATACCCACTCTAGCAGCAATTTCCCAACCAATAATAAAGGCTTTTAAAACTTTCTTTCCATCTTTACTTACACTAAATCCATAAGTTAAACAAAGTGGAGTTAAAATAGCACTAGCGTGCAAAATAGCTTCAGTATGAGTATCATCAAAATCAAGGGCATGCGCTGCAATAGCATTTACCATCGCAGCATAAATTACATCAAGCTTTTTACCCCCACTCCAAATTTTTTCACTAGGATTTACACTTAAAGCTTCAAAAGCCTTAGTTGCATTTAAAACACAAGCTTCATTTTTAGCAGCTAGGGCTGTTCCTAGTGCATCAAGCATAAGCTCTTTTGCTCTTTGCTTTACTTCACTAGGGATAGCTTCATAGTCTAAATTTACGATAAATTCGGCTAGTTTTTCACTTAAATACATTTTTTCCTACTTTAGAATTGGTGCATTAGCGATTTTTTCTAAGAACTCATCAACTAATTTTGGTGCATAACCTACATAAGTTGTAGCATCCATTAAAACATCAATGTCTTTTTCACTTAAAACCTTACTTACACGCTCATCTTCAAGTAAAACAACTTTAAAAGTTTTATGATTTTCTATACCTCTCATAGCATTTTCATAAACAATTTCATGTGCATGTTGCTTACCATAATGATCACTCAAAGCAAACATCACGCGTTCTGCCAATACAAAGCCATTAAGCGTATCAAGATTTTTTAACATTTTGTCTTTTTTAACTTCTAAATCATCAAAGACAAATTTCATATTTGCTAATACCACTGAAAGCATTAAAAATGCTTCTGGTAAAAGCTTCCATTCCATTTTCCAAACTTGACCATCTCTTTCATGCTCATGTCTTTCTATATCGCTTAAAATTGCAATATTAGCTCTTAGGGCATTACTTACAGTCACTGCGTTTTCACTTACTGCGGGATTTCTTTTATGAGGCATAGTAGAACTTCCTACTTGACCTTTTCCAAAAGGTTCAGCAATTTCATCGATTTCATTATGAGCTAAGATTAAAAGTTGATGTGCAATTTTGTTAAAGGTTGCGTTGATATTACCTAAAACATAACCAAGCTCAATAAAACGATCTCTTGCTGGCTGCCATGAGATGTCAGGAACTTCTAAACCTAAGCTTTCTAAAGTAAGTTTTTCTACTTCATTAGCCTTGTCACTTAAGCTTGCTTTGGTTCCTACTGCACCTACGATTAATCCTACATATAATCTTTTTTCAAGTTCGATAATTCTTTCATAGTGACGATTAAGCTCACTTAGCCAAATTGCAACTTTGTGTCCAAAAGTTATAGGTAAAGCTTGTAAAGCTAAGGTTCTTCCCATCATTGCAGTGTTCTTATGCTCTTTTGCGATTTTTGCTAAATTTTTAGCTATATCTTTTAAATCTTGTTTGATTAAAGCCATAGCTTCTTTAAATTGTAAAACTATGCCTGTGTCAATGATATCTTGTGTTGTTACACCAAAATGCACATATTCGCCAAGACCATTTTCGCAAGCTTTTTCCAAACCTCTAACAGTAGGCACTAAAGGGTGTTTAGTCTTTTTAAACTCAGCAAAAATAAAATCCATATCCATAAATTTATAATGCGCTTTTTTAGCTATTTCTGTAGCTGCCTCATTAGGGATAATGCCAAGTTTTGCTTGAGCTTTTGCTAGGGCAGCTTCTACATCAAGCCATTTTTGAATCCTATTTTCCTCGCTAAAAATAGCTCTCATTGCAGGAGTGCTCCAAGAATCTTGAAGCAACCTCATATCAAATACACTCACACCCATGTTTTATCCTTTAAAATTTATTTTTTCAAATGATTGTTTTAAGTCAGCAATCAAATCCTTACTATCTTCAAGACCTATATGAAATCTCACAAAAGGCCCTCTAGCACTCCAATCTGTTGCTGTTCTTGGCGGAGTAGTAACAGTAGCTAAACTCTCATATCCACCCCAGCTTGCACCGATTGAAAAATACTCTAAATTATCTACAAATTTAACGGCTTGTTCTTTAGAAATGCCATCTGCAAATTCAATTGTTACCATACCATTAGCGCCTTTATGATCACGCATAAAAACTTCATGGTTTGGATGAGTTTTTAATTTTGGATAAAAAATTGTTTTAACTTCTTTTCTACTTTGTAAAAAGTCTACTACCTCATCTGCACTTTTTTCATGAGCCCTCATTCTTACATCTAAAGTTCTCATACCACGAAGCACTAAATAAGCATCATCAGGACTTGTAGTAAATCCTAAAGCTTCTGGTAATTTGTCAAAATTTTTCCATTCTTTTTCATTAATCACTACTATACCCATAGTAACATCTGAATGCCCGCTTAAGTACTTAGTCGCTGCAATTACTGAAATATCCACTCCAAGCTCAAGCGGATTTAAAAAATACCCACTTGAATAAGTATTATCAATCGCTACTGGTATGTTATGTTTGTGTGCAATTTCACAAAGTTTTGGTAAGTCTATGATTTCATAAAGTATAGAACCTGGACTTTCACAAAGGATTAATTTTGTGTTTGGTTTGATTTTTTCCTCTACATCAGAAGCATCAGCTTTTAAAAAGTCAATTTCTACACCCATTTTAGTTAAAAATAAATCACAAATTGTTCTAACAGGTCCATAAATAGCATCAGTGATTAAAAAATGAGCATCTTTACTAGCATAATTTAAAAGCACCATAGCTAATGCTGCAAGCCCTGTTGGGAAAAGTTGTGCTCTATAACCACCCTCAAGCTCACAAATAAGTTTTTCAAGTTCAAAATTTGTAGCTGTTCCTCTAGCACCATAACTTAAAACACGCTCATTTTTTCTTAGCTCGCGGTATTTTTGCCAAGTAGCATGATCTTTAAAAAGTATGGTTGATGCACGCATTAAGGTTGGATTAACTGATCTTGCTTCAGCGCTTTGATCGCCTCTTCCTAGGTGGATTAATTTAGTTTTATTATTCATTTTAAGTCCTTTTTTACAAATAAACATAAGTCATAATCACATTAACAATAGCAGCTACAAGCATAGGAATAGCTGTTCTTTTTACAACTTGCAATGGATTTACTTTAGCCATAGCTGAAATTGCCAAAATAGCTGGTGCAATAGGTGAAACACATCTACCAAAACCTGTCATGATTTGGATAGGTGCTATCATAGTTATAGTTTCAACTCCAAAAGATTTTGCTATATTTGGAATGAGTGGTGCAAAAGAAAAAAATGCTGCATTTCCTGAACCCATTAAAAATGCGCACACAGCAAGTAAAATAGAAACTGCTATGATGATAGCAAGCACTCCAAAACCTGCATCTTTTGCAAAATCTATTAAAGTATCTACAAAACCAACCGATAAAAGGCCACTTGCAAAAACTTGGCCACAAACGATCAAAGAAACCGTGATTACAAACAAATGTCCCATACCTTTGAAAAATACCATGATAGAATTTAAAGTATCAATTAAACTTTTATAACGAATGATTTCAAAAATAATTGCTATAAAAGTTGAAATCATCATAGCAACTGGCACATTCATTCTAATTGCAGTAGATGAAGCTGCTTTAACTTCTTCCATGGTAGTAAATCCCATTAACACCATAATGCTATCTAAAACACTACTAAAGCCCAAAATTAACACTAAAGGTATAATAGGTAAAATCGCATAAATTCTAGGTGGCTTTTTAAGCTCTTCACTTTTGCCATCATGTTCTGCTAATTCTTTTTCAACATCATCACGGTTAAATATGAAATTTTCTTTTTTATCAAAATATTTTGAGCAAAAATAAATCGCAATACCCACTGCTATGATAATAGGCACAGTTGTAGGAAGCTGATAATGCACAAAATATACCGCAGGATCAATTTCAGCTGTTTTTGCAGCTAAAATTACATTACCACTTCCTGGGCCATGGTCAATGTATTGACAAATAGCAATAATCGAAAGCGCAGAAAGCTTAGAAACACCTGAGCGCACTAAAATAGGGTACATTGTAACCATAAGCAAAAGTGCTAAACCTGCATGTGAAGGTATAAAAAGCACTAAAAACTGGATCACAAAATATGAAACCAACAATAAAACATAAGGTGATTTCACAGCTTTTAAAGGTCTTTCAAATACTTTAAACAAAGCATAACTTGCACCTACATGATCCATGTAAGCAGAAAATCCTGCTATACACATTAAAGTAAGTCCAAGACCTGCTAGAGTACTTGACATTTTAGTATTTACTACTTGGAAAATATCAAAAAGACCTAAATGTAAAGATTGTTTTTCACTAATGATAGGAGAAAGTCCAAAAATTCCTGCTAAAGCTAACAAGAATAAACCACTTAAAAGCAACGCCATGTGGGCGTTGATTTTTTTATAGAGCATAAATACAAGTAAAAATACAGAACATCCTGCAAAAAATAAACCCAACATGCTCTATCCTTTATGAGCAATAACCTCTATCTCCACTTTTGCTCCCTTAGGAAGATCTTTTACCGCAAAAGCACTTCTTGCAGGATATGGAGCTGCGAAAAATTCAGAATAAACCTCATTGAAAGCCAAAAAATCATCAATATTTGCCAAAAAGCAAGTCGTTTTAACTACATTATTAAAATAAAGATTATTTTCTTCTAATATAGCCTTGATATTTAACAATGATTGTCTTGTTTGTTCTTTTACATCTTCACTTTCTATGTTTCCACTTTGTGGATTAATAGGAAGTTGTCCTGAAATAAATAACAAACCATTAGCTTCTCTATAAGCTGAATATGGTCCTATAGCCTTTGGATAATTTGCCATGTATACTCCTTGTGTTTAAATGAAATCATAATATAATATTATCATCATAATAATAAATTGTCAATATTTTTTTATCATAATAATAATTTTTTTTATTGTTGTAAATATTAACAACTTTGATGAAAATATTTTGTAAAATAACAAAAAACAACAAAAAGGTCTAGATCATGGATGAACAACAAAAAGAATTATTTATCAAACTCACTCAATTTTTAGGGCAAGTTCTTGGAGATCAGTATGAAATAGTTTTTCATGTGATTTCACCTGAGGGTTCATATATAGCAGCCATTGCAAATAATCATATTAGCGGAAGGACAATCAATTCTCCATTAACCTCTTTTGCGAGTGAGCTTGTACAAGAAAAAGAGTATTTAAATAAAGATTTTTTATGTGATTACAAAGCAAAGGTTGGAAAGTCTAAGATCGTTACTGGATCAACCTTTTTTATAAAAAACCAAAATAAAATTGTAGGAATTTTATGTATAAATCACGACACCACAGAACTTAGAAATGCTATTAGTAAAATCATAGAACTAGAAAAAATTAATGATTTTAGTGATTTATTAGATATTCACAATCAAAACAATGTAAATTTACACAATGTGAGTAATATAGAAACACTTAGTCATTCTATAGAAGATATTCTAGCTGAAAACATAGACTTAAAATATTTAAATTCAGGATATAGCTTAAGCACTGAACAAAAAGATGAGATTATTAAAAAGCTTCATTCAAAGGGAATTTTTAATATAAAAGGAAGTATACCTATAGTTGCTAAGTCACTTAATATATCAGAACCTAGCGTCTATAGATATTTGCAAAAATTTAAAAATAGCCTTTAATAGCTAAAAAACTATTTGCGATATAAAATAAGCACTCACAACAGCACCAATGATTAAAGAAAAACCCGGTCTTAAATAAGAGTGATTGATCACAAATTTTCCTATTTTTGTTGTGCCTGTTCTATCAAAAGCCACGCAAGCTATTTGATTAGCTCCTGGAACTATAAAATCTCCACTCACACAAGGATAAAGCACGATAAGAATTTGAGGAGGAATTCCCAAACTCACACCCAAAGGCATCAAAGCAGCTACTGTTGCAGCTGGAGAAAAAATCACCATAGAAAAGGCAAATAAAGCCACGCCAAATAAATATGGATAATCTTCTACAATATGTGATAAAGAATTACTAAATAAAGGCTTGTAAGCTTCAAAAAATGTCCCTGTCATCCAAGCTATACCAAAAACCCCTACAACGCCTATAAGTCCTGATTTAAATACAGAAGCTTCACCAAGTTTATTAGCAGGAACTTTAGCAAAAAGCATAATTAAACAAGCTGTTGCAAGCATGATCATTTGAATTAAATTTGGGGTAGAAAGTCTTTCTATTTTACCATTTGCAAGCTCATAGTGAGGTAACAAATTTGTAAAAGTCCCAAAGAAAATAATGGTTAAAATCCCCAAAGCAAATATTAATAAAGCTCTTTTTACTTTAGGATCTGTTTCTTGTTTATCTTCTTGTTTATCTTGAGTTAAAAACTGATATTCCCCTGCTCTTACTCTTCTTTGAAATTCCTCATCTTGCTCAAGCTCTTTTCCTCTTTTAAAAACGCTCAAACAAGCACATATAACGCCAATTAAAAATGCTGGCATTACCACAGCTAATATTTGAACAAGTCCTACACCACTAATGGCTAAAATGGCTACCATACCTGCAGTGGCTGCACTCATAGGAGAAGCCACCACTGCAATACCTGCTGCTATAACTGAAACCGAAAGTGGTCTTTCAGGACGAATTTTAGCTTGAGCAGCTACTTCAGCAATCACTGGATAAATAGAAAAAGCCACATAAGTAGTACCACAAAATATTGTAAATGTGGATGTGATTAATGGGCCCATAAAAACAATAGCTTGAGGTTTTTTCTTTAATGCTTTTTCAGCTATTTTTACTAGCAAATCAAGCCCGCCTGCGCTTTGCAAAACACTCACGCAAGTAATCACAGCAAGTATAATAAACACAACACTCACAGGAAGTGAAGCTGGTTGCATACCAAAAACTAACACCAAAATACACATACCAAGCCCACCTGCAACCCCAAGTCCTATACCACCATATCTACCACCTATGGCTATCATAGAAAAAATAATAAAAAGTTGAAGTATAAAAATAATATCCATCTAATCTTCGCCCTTATTGTTTATTTTTTACATTTATCCAACAATTCTTTTGCATGTTCAATTTGCTCTAATACAACTTTAGTTCCTGTACCGCCATAAGAAAGTCTTGCGTCTATACAAGTTTCTAAAGCAATTGCTTCATAAATATCTTCTTGGATATTTTCATTAAATTGATGGAATTCTTCCATGCTAAGCTCTTCAAGCATTTTTCCGTGTTTAATACAATAATTCACAGCTGAACCTACTATACTATGAGCTTCTCTAAATGGTATATTTTTTCTTACTAAATAATCAGCCATATCTGTGGCATTTGAAAATCCTTTTGCAGCTGCTGCTCTTGTATTATTAGTATTTACTTGCATTTTTTCTATCATAGGAGTTATAATTTTTAAACTTGCCATTAAAGTATCCATAGAATCATAAACTTGAACCTTATCTTCACTCATATCAGTATTATAAGCTAATGGAATACCTTTCATAATAGTTAGCATTGCCATAACATTACCATACATTCTACCTGTCTTACCACGCATTTTTTCGGCTACATCAGGATTTTTCTTTTGAGGCATTATGCTTGAACCTGTACAAAAATCATCACTTAATTCTATAAATTTAAAATCTTGACTTGAAAAAAGTATAAGCTCTTCACAAAAACGACTAAGGTGCATGAAACACATTGCAGCAATAGCAGTAAATTCAACCATGTGGTCTCTATCACTTACACTATCAATGCTATTTTCTGTTGGTTTAGTAAAGCCTAGTTCTTTGGCACAAAAATGTCTGTCTATATTAAATGTAGTTCCGCCAAGTGCAGCTGCTCCCAAAGGACACTCATTCATTCTTTTATATAAATCCTCAAAACGAGAATAATCCCTACTTAACATCCAAAAATACGCCATAATCCAATGTGAAAAAAGCACTGGCTGGCCCGTTTGCAAATGCGTATAACCTGGCATAATAGCTTTGATATTTTTTTGAGCTTGATGGATAATTTCTTCTTCTAAAGCAATAATTTGACCTAAAATTTCTTTAATAACTGCCCTCATATGCATTTTTGAATCAAGTGTAGTTTGGTCATTTCTACTTCTTGCGGTGTGAAGTTTTCCACCTACTGGACCTACGATTTGTGTCATTCTTTTTTCTACAGCCATATGAATATCCTCATCAGCTATATCAAAAACAAAGGTTCCATTTTGAATTTCTTCTCTAACTTGTTCTAAGCCCTTAATGATAGTTTTTGCTTCATCGTCTTTTATAATACCTTGTTTTGCAAGCATGGTGCAGTGAATTATACTACCTTGTATATCAAAAGGAGCAAGTCTTGGCTCAACTGGTAGTGAAGCAGTATATTCTTCAACTAATTTATTTGTAGGTAAATCAAAACGCCCACCCCATAATTTTTCTGCTTTGTTAGACATTTGTTATCCTTTCATTAAAAAATTAGGGGTAATTTTATTTGAATTTATTTTAATTTAGCTTAAAATTTTTATTTCTATAATAAAAAATTTTAAAAATTTATAATTTAATAATAGAATTTTTTGATAATTTTAAATAAATAAAATATATTTTTAATATATTATAAATTTTTAACTATTTTTTGAAAATTTTTAATACACTAAAAGCTATTTTTTTAAGAAAACTTTTTTTAGAATGCTTTGTTAAAAACTCTACTATATCTCTATGCCCAAACATCAACGCGAAAGTAAAAGGTGTCATACCAAGACCATTGTTTTCATCAATATTTGCTCCATGTTCTACCAAAAGCTTACACATAGGTAAATATCCTTTAAAACACACCCCTGCTAATGGAGTTTGTCCTCTATCATTTTTCTCATCTACCCTAGCATTATTTTCTAGTAAAAACTTAGCACATTCATAAGCATTATGATAACTTGCAAGCATTAAAAGACTATCGCCTTTATGATTTTTTAAATTCACACTCAAACCCGCTTCTATCATAGTCTTTAAATTTTGTAAATCATTTTGTCTTGCGTAATCAAAAGCCATAGTGCAAAGCTCTTGAATTCTTTTTTCTTCTTCATTACTAAACATATTTTTCCTTTATAATCTTTAGTTTGCCACTTTTAAAGTGGCAAGTAAAAATTACATTTTCAAAGCTTTTTTAACGCCATTTGCATATTCACTTGAAATTTTTTCAAAATGACTTAATGCTCTAGCAATAATTTTTTCATCAACCCCACTCATAGAAGCTGCTATATTTTTAAATAATTGCTCTTTTTGATCTTGATTCATTATATCAAACAAGGCTCTTGGTTGGGTGTAAAAATCATTATCAAGTGGAGCATATCTTTGCGCATTACCTTCAAGTACTAAGTCAGGCTCTAGGTAATTTTTATCTTCTTTTGGACTATCATCATAACTATTTGGTTCATAATAAGCAAGGCCATTTTTGTAAGTGTCAAAATTCATAGCACCTGCTACATTATAAGTATTTACTTCACTTTTTGCACGATTAACTGGTAATAAATGATAATTTGTTCCTATGCGGTATCTGTGTGCGTCAGGATAAGAAAAAATTCTAGCTTGCAACATTTTATCAGGACTAAAACTAATACCAGGAACAATATTGCTTGGACTAAATGCAGCTTGTTCTACTTCATTAAAGTAATTTTGTACATTTTTATTAAGTACTAATTCGCCTACTTCAATTAAAGGCACAATACTATGCGGCCAAACTTTAGTTAAATCAAAAGGATTAAAACCTAATTTTTCTGCTTCATCTTCTTTTAAAACTTGAATTTGGAAAGTCCATTTTGGAAAATCTCCTTTTTCAATAGCTTCATATAAATCTCTTTGATGACTTTCTCTATCAT
The DNA here is from genome assembly GCF_025772685.1 of Campylobacter sp. CNRCH_2015_1657. NCBI lineage: Bacteria > Pseudomonadati > Campylobacterota > Epsilonproteobacteria > Campylobacterales > Campylobacteraceae > Campylobacter > Campylobacter sp. CNRCH_2015_1657. The sequence goes on from NZ_JAKMSO010000002.1 coordinate 169,594, forward strand.
TTGCTATTAAATTTGCTGCTTCTTCGTTGGTTAAATTTTTAATACCTTGCTTGGTTTTAAAATGAAATTTCACCCAAAATCTTTCGTTTTTATCATTAATCAAACTATAAGTGTGACTTCCAAAACCATGCATATGACGATAGCTTGCAGGAATTCCTCTATCACTCATTAAAATAGTAACTTGATGTAAGCTTTCAGGACAAAGGCTCCAAAAATCCCATGCAGCATTATTGCTTCTTAAATGATTTCTTGGATCTCTTTTTTGAGTGTGGATAAAATCAGGAAATTTATATGCATCTCTTATAAAAAATGTCGGAGTATTATTACCTACTAAATCCCAATTTCCTTCTTTAGTATAAAATTTAATAGCAAAACCTCTTACATCTCTTTCTGCATCAGCTGCACCTGCTTCGCCTGCAACGGTTGAAAATCTTATAAATAAAGGTGTATTTTCTCCAAGCTGTAAAACTTTTGCCTTGGTGTACTGAGAAATATCTTTAGTGATTTTAAGCTCCCCATAAGCACCGCTCCCTTTTGCATGAACAGTTCTTTCTGGAATTCTTTCTCTATTTTGATGGGCAAGTTTTTCTAACAAAATATAATCTTGCATTAAAAGTGGACCCTTAGCACCTGCGCTTAATGAATTTTGATTATCGGCTATGATATTTCCGAAATCATTGGTTAGTTTTTTCATCTTTTCTCCTTTTTATAAATAATAATTTTTATTATTTGATAAATTATATCCCTATATTATTAAAATAAAATTAAACAATAAAAATTATTATTTTTGAAAAAATAATCTTTTTTTAAGCATAATTATTTTTATTTTGTATTAAAATTGTTGAAAAATAAGAATAAGTGCTCTTATTTTAAATATTTTTACTACAAAATTAATAAAACAAGGAGAGTTTAATGGATAAAGAAACAAGAACTTACTATATTAAATTAGTGAAATTTCTTGCTGATGCTTTGGGAAGAAATTATGAAATAGTTTTGCATGATGTAAGTGAAGATGGTACTAATATAGCAGAAATAGCTAATAATCATATTAGCAAAAGAACTATAAATTCACCTCTAACAGGCTTTGCTATTGAAATGATTAAAAACAAAATCTATTTAGAGCGTGATTATATAACACATTATAAAACTTCAGCTAAAAGCTCACAAGTAATGTCAGGCTCTACTTTTTTTATTAAAAAAGATGAAAAACTTGAAGGTTTGCTTTGTATTAATCATGATACTTCAGCATTTAAAAAAATCTCTGATGAAATTTTAAATCTTGGAAATATTTATGATAATTCTTATGAAAGTCCTGAACAAGAAAATAAAGAATACATAAAACTTGATTTAGAAGAAATCGTTGAAGATATTACGGGGATAGATATTGAAAGTTTTAAAAATAAAAGTTTAAAACCGAAGGAAAAACAAAAAATGATAGCTAGTTTATATGAAAAAGGCGTATTTAATGTAAAAGGTGTTATTCCTAAAGTTGCGGAGCTTTTAAATATTTCAGAACCTAGTGTTTATAGACATTTACAAAAGATTAAATAATCATAATTTAAAAAAAATATAATTTTTGATACAATAACATTTTAAAATTTTATAAAAGGAAAAATATGGCTGATGATATGATGGATGAACAAGGTGAATCAAAGAAAAAAGGCGGGAATACTTTAGTAATCATTATCGTTGTATTTTTATTTGTATTTTTACTTGTTATTGTAGGAGCAATTGCTTATCTAATGTTTAGTGGCGGCTCTGAAGAAAATCCTACCCCGCAAACCGAAGAAAGCGCACAAGTTGCACAAGCTCCTAAAAAAACAAATGCAGTAGCAGCTAGAGGGAGTGATTATGCAAATATTGGCGTGATGTATCCTTTAGCACCTTTTACGCTAAATTTATTAAGTGATGGTGGATCAAGATATGTAAAATGCACCATTCAACTTGAACAAAATGTTGAAACCTTAACTCCTGAACTTGATAAAAAAGTTGCTATTATTAGAGATATTATCATTAGAACTTTAACATCAAAAACCTTTGAAGAAGTAAGCACTACAAAGGGTAAAGAAAGATTAAAAGATGAATTAACCGGTAAGATCAATGAAGTTTTAACTGATGGTTTTATCAAAAATATTTATTTTACCGACTTTGTAGTATCTTAATGATAGGCTGTGACATAGTCGTATGCTCTCGCATAGAAAAAATTTATGAAAGACATAAAACACTTTTCTTGGATAAATTTTTGTCCAAGAAAGAGCAAAGTTATATAAAAAATACCAACACTCTAGCCGGATTTTGGGCTATTAAAGAAGCTGCCTCTAAGGCTTTGGGGGTTGGAATTTCTAAAGAATGTTCTTTTTTTGACATCACCATCTCTAAAGATGACAAAAATGCTCCACACATTAGTTTTTCTCAAAAAGTCATGCAAGAATTCAAAATTAAATCAGCAAGTGTAAGCGTAGCGCATGATGGGGGTTTTGCTATAGCAGTAGTAGCTATAGAAACTAAGCAAGGTTAAAACCTTGCTTACATATAAAGCCCGCCATTGACTTTTAAAATTTCTCCTGTGATATAAGAAGAATGATCACTTAATAAAAATGCCACAGCTTGAGCTACTTCACTAGCATCTGCAAAACGCTTTAAAGGGATATTGTTAATATAATTTTGTTTAATCTCATCACTTAAAACTTCAGTCATATCACTTTTTATAAAACCTGGGGTAATGCAGTTATATCTTATATTTCTTGCTGCGCCTTCTTTAGCAAAAGATTTTGTTAGAGCTATCATACCGCCTTTACTAGCACTATAATTAGTTTGGCCTGCATTTCCCATTTCTCCAACTATAGAAGCAATATTTACAACCGCACCAAAACGCTTTTTACTCATAGTTTTTAATGCCTCTCTACAACCTAAAAAACTTGAATTTAAATTAGCATTAATCACTGAAGAAAAATCATCCATACTCATTCTAAGTGCTAATTTATCATTAGTAATACCTGCATTATTAACTAAATAACTAAGCTCACCATCACTTTCTACTATAGTTGCAATAGCGCTTGTAAATTCTTCTTCAACACTTGCATCAAATTTAATCACAGCCGCACAACCACCACTTTTTTCTATCTCTTCTTTTAGTGCATCAGCAAGTTCAGGCTTACTTCTATAATTAATCCAAACTTTTAAGCCATAACTTGCTAATTCTTTGGCTATTGCTGCACCTATACCTTTACTTGCACCTGTTATTAAAACATTTTTTCCACTAAATTTCATTGTTCTCCTTTAAATTAAAATAAAGCCTCATCCATTTCTTTTGGGATAGGTAAGTTTAAAATTTTAAGCACGCTTGGTGCTATATTACTAAGCCCCATGCCTTCTTTAAGCTTTTCTACTCCTTTAGCTTCAACAAAAGCAAAAACATCAAAGGTCGTGTGATTAGTGAGCATATTTTCTTTTTCATCCCTCATCGCTTCACAGTTTCCATGATCTGAAGTAATAATAAAAGCATAATCATACTCTCTTGCTTTAGCAATAACTCTACCTAAACACTCATCTACACATTCAACCGCACTAATCGCAGCTTCAAAATCACCCGTATGTCCTACCATATCACCATTTGCAAAATTTACTACGATAAAATCCATACCACTTTCTATACCCTTAAGCACCTCATCTGTGACTTCTTTAGCACTCATTTGAGGTTTTTCATCGTATGTTTTTATTTTAGGACTTGGAATTAAAATTCTTGTTTCATTACATTCTAATTCTTCTTTTCCCCCATTAAAGAAAAAGGTTACATGAGCATATTTTTCTGTTTCAGCTGTGTGAAGTTGGCTTAAATTTGCATTAGCTATCACAGAAGCTAAAGTATTATTTAACTCTTCTTTTTCAAACATCACAGGTAGTTTAAAACTCTCATCATACAAACTCATAGTAATGGCATTTTTTATAAGCACTTCTTTTGGAAATTCATTAAAACTTTCTTGGGTTAAAGAAGCGACTAATTGACGCATTCTATCATTTCTAAAATTGATAAAAATCACACCATCTTCAGCCTTAATTCCATCAAAGTTTTGACTAATAACTGGGGTTAAAAACTCATCTGTGATATTTTCATCATAGTTTTTTTGTATAAATTGCATAAAATCATCACACTTTGGTGCCTTAGCAAATAAAGCATCATAATAAGACTTAACCCTATCATAGCGCTTATCTCTATCCATAGCATAAAATCTTCCCGATAAAGAAGCAAAATTAACCCCTTCTTTTTCGCAAAATTCCTGTAAAGATTTTATAAATTCTAAACCTGAATTTGGAGGACAATCCCTACCATCACTAATTGCATGCGCAAAAACTTCTTTATTTTCTTGCCTACAAATTTTTAAAAGTGCATTAAAATGTGTATGCATAGAATGCACCCCGCCATCACTATAAAGCCCTATAATATGCACTCTTTTGCATTTTTGCAACAATTCTTTTAAAGCCTTATTGTCTTTTAAAGTGTCATTTTCTATGGCTTTATTTATCTTGACTAAATTTTGATAGATTATGCGTCCACTACCTATACACATATGCCCTACTTCGCTATTACCCATTTGACCTTCAGGTAAGCCAACCGCCAAGCCACTTGTTTTTATCAAAACATTAGGGGTATTTTCAAAAAGCTTATCATAAGTTGGCTTTTTAGCATGAAAAAAAGCATTATAGTTTGAATTTGTATTATGTCCTATACCATCTGTGATTATCAAAATACATTTTTGACTCATTTTTTACTCTTTTTTATAATTTATTTATGTGATTTTACTAAAATTATGCTTTTAAAAAACAAATATAAGGTTAAAATTTTGCTTTATCTTACAGAATATACAAATTATATGTTTTTTTCTTATATTAGCGTGCGTGCTGGTTTTGCATTTTTTATTGCTTTATTTTTGAGTTTGTATTTAATGCCAAAATTTATCAAATGGGCTCAAAATAAAAAAGCAAATCAACCTATTTATGAATACGCTCCACAATCACACCAAGCTAAATCTCATACCCCTACTATGGGTGGGCTTGTTTTTATCTTTGCTACTATCATAGCAAGTGTTTTAAGCGCTGATTTAAATAATAGTTTTATAATCGTTGGATTATTATGTTTAGTATTATTTTGTACTATAGGCTTAGTTGATGATTTGGGGAAAATTTTAAAAAAAGACAATCACGCAGGATTAAGCCCAAAAATGAAACTACTAGGGCAATTTAGCGCTGCTTTTATCTGTGTTGGATTATTGTATTTATTTGATATAAATACTGAATTTTATTTACCTTTTTACAAACATGCTATTTTTGATGGCGGTATGTTTATGTTGTTTTTATGGATTTTAGTTATTGTATCAAGCTCTAATGCTGTAAATTTAACCGATGGGCTTGATGGTCTTGCAACCGTGCCTTCTATATTTTCTCTTTTAAGTCTTGGTGCTTTTTTGTATTTAAGTGGAAATGCTATTTATAGTTCTTATTTATTCTTACCTAAAATTCAAGGTCTAGGAGAACTTGTGGTAATAAGTGCGGCTTTAGTTGGTGCGCTTATGGGATTTTTGTGGTATAACTGCTATCCTGCACAAGTTTTTATGGGAGATAGTGGGAGTTTAAGCATAGGGGCGTTTTTAGGCTATCTTGGTATAGTAAGTAAAAATGAAATTTTGCTTTTGCTTATAGGTTTTGTATTTGTTTTAGAAACTATTTCAGTGATTTTACAAATAGGAAGTTTTAAAATCTTTAATAAAAGAGTATTTAAAATGGCACCTATTCATCATCATTTTGAAAAAATAGGTTGGGTGGAAAATAAAATCATCGTGCGTTTTTGGATGATAGCCTTACTTGCAAATATCATTGCATTAATTAGTATAAAGTTAAGATAATGAAAATTTCACTTTTTGGATACGGAAAAACAACTAAAGCTTTTGCGCAGCGTTTTGGAAATTGCGATATTTATGATGATCATTTTGCAAGTATAAGTAAAGATGAATTTAACAATACACTTTTACCGCCTTGTGAATTTGATCCTTTAAAAAGTGACTTAGAAATTCCAAGTCCTGGCTTTCCAAATGATCATTTTCTCATACAGCAAGCAAAAAATTTAAGCAGTGAGTATGATTTTTTTTATGATGGCATGCCAAAAAGTGTTTGGATAAGCGGAACAAATGGCAAAACCACCACCACCCAAATGACACATCATCTTTTAAAACATATCAATGCACAAATGGGAGCAAACATAGGAACTCCTTTAGCACAAATGGATATTAGTGCTAAATTATGGATTTTGGAAAGTTCATCTTTTTCGCTTTTTTACACCAAAGTAGCTAAACCTGAAATTTATGCACTTTTACCTATCACACCTGATCATCTTTCTTGGCATAAAAGCTTTGAAAACTACGAGCAAGCAAAGCTTAGCGTGCTTGAAAGAATGAATGAAAATGATGTGGTAATTTTACCTAAAAAGTATGAGGCTTATCCAACCCATGCTTATGTTATAAGCTATGAAGATGAGCAAGATTTAGCTAAAAAAATGCAAATTGATTTAGAAAAAATTCATTTTAAAACCCCTTTTTTGCTTGATGCTCTTATTGCCTTAAGTATAGAAAAAATCATACTAGATCGTTGCTCTTATGAGCTTTTAAATGAGTTTAAAATAGAAAAAAATAAACTTGAAGAAATATTTGATCATAAAAATAGACTTTGGGTAAATGATACTAAAGCGACTAATCTTGATGCTAGTTTAGCTGCTCTTAAACGCTATAAGGATAAAAAAATTCATCTTATCATAGGTGGGGATGATAAGGGAGTGAATTTAAGTGCTTTATTTGCTTTTATGAAAGAGCTTGATATAGAGCTTTATGCCATAGGAAAAAGCACCAATAAAATACTTGATTATGCTAAAAATGCTAATTTAAAAGCACATTTTTGTGAGTTTTTACCTAAAGCGGTAGAAAAAATCAATCAAAACTTAACTAATGATGAAGTAGCCCTACTAAGCCCTGCTTGTGCAAGCTTAGATCAGTTTAAGTCTTATGAAGAAAGAGGAGAGCTTTTTAAAAAATGTATTCAAGAATTAAGCTAAATCTTTTTGAATGCAAAATTTTAAAAACTCACATAAATTTATAAATTTATTGCTTGGTTCTTTATTTTTATGATAAATCAAGCAAAGCTCTCTTGAAATTTTAAAATTTTTTAATCTTACTTCAAATAAACTTTTAGCTTCGAGCTCTTCTTTAACACTAAATTTAGGTAAAACTGCTAAAAATTTACCTTTTTTAGTCAACTCTTTTATCATAGCAGTTGAGTTTAACTCATAAACCAAATTAAGCTTTACATCTTTAGGCAAAGCATTTAAAAACACTTCTTTTGCACCTGAACCTTGCTCACGACTTAGCCATTTAAAATCCTTTAATTCATCTATGAAAAATTCTTTTTTGAAGTCATTTTTACTCACCACAATAAGCTCATCATCACAAATTTTAATCTTTTTTATATCCTTATCTTTGCAAATCCCTTCAATCAAACCTATATCGATTTCTTTATCTAAAATATCTTTGATAATATTTTGACTATTATCCAAAGACAAATTTAATTTGATATTTTCTGCCTTTTGATCCAAAAAAGTTCCTAGTAAATAAGTACCTACATTTTGACTAACTTTCATACTTATTTCATAGCTTTGATCATCTTGCATTGCTTTTTCTATGCGTTCAAATTCTAAAATCAAAGGAGTGATTTGTTTTAAAAACACTTTTCCTTTTTCATTTAAACTTAAAAATTTAGCATTTCTATCAAAAAGCTTGGTGTTTAAACTTTTTTCAAGTTCAAATATAGCTAAAGACAAAGCAGATTGAGTTATATTTAATTCTTTAGCACAAGCTCTTAAATTTAAATTTCTACACAAGGCTTGAAAATATTTTATTTGTTTAAAAGTCATAAGCACTCTTTTGATAAATATTTTTAATCATTATATCAAATAAAATTAATTTTACTTATCACAAAAAAATCATTAAGATTACAAAAAACAAAAAAAGGAAAAATTCATGCATAAAAATATATATAAACATAGAAAATTTGAAGCTTTTTTACTGCTTTTTACTCTTGCTTTTTGTGCTTTTGCTATTTCTGAGCTTAATTTTTTTAAAAATCTTGGAATTTCAGCTTTAATCATAGCCGTGATTTTAGGAGCTTTAATAGGAAATTTAGCTCATCAAAATGCAAATTTACTCAAAAAATCAGGAGTTTTAGGCATAGCAACAAAAGAAATTTTAAGACTTGGAATTATACTTTATGGTTTTAGAATTACTTTTAATGATTTAGAAAAAGTTGGATTAAATGGGATTTTGCTAGCATTTTTAGTGGTATTTTCTACCTTTTTTATAGGGCTTTTGTTAGGAAAATTATTCAAACTTAATCTTAAAGAAAGCATACTTATAAGTAGTGGCTCAAGCATTTGTGGAGCAGCTGCTGTGATGGCTAGTGAAAGCATTGTTAAAGGTGGCTCTGCTAAAGTTGGCGTAGCAGTTTGCACTGTGGTTGTGTTTGGAACTTTAGGGATGTTTTTATATCCTTTGGCTTGGAATTTAGGTTGGTTTGATTTTTTTAATTTAAAGCAAATGGGGTATTTCATGGGAGCAAGCTTACATGAAGTTGCACATGCTGTTGCAGCAGGTGAAGCTGTAAAAGCAGGAGATGGTGCTGTCATAGAAAAAATGATGCGTGTTTTAATGCTAGTGCCTTTTTTGATTTTCTTAAGTCTTTTTTCATTGAAATTTCTAAGTAAAAATAATGAAAAAATCTCCATTAAAGCAAATATTCCTTATTTTGCTTTGTGGTTTTTATTTGCATGCGGTATTAGCTCACTTGAAATATTAAATACAGATTTTGCGCTTAACTATATAAAACCAAGCATACAAACTATAGACACACTTTTGCTTTCTATGGCTATGGTAGCTTTAGGAGTAAATATCCATAAAAATGTTTTAAAAAATGCAGGTTTTAAACCATTTTTAATGGCATTTTTTCTTTTTATATGGTTAATCTTTATATCAATTAGTTTTATTTTATTATTAAATTTATAAATACATGAAAATTCTTCATGTATTTATTTTATAATTTTTAATCAAAATAGATTAATGTTAGCGAATTAACAATAAAGGTTTTTTAGCCTTAGTTAAAATATCATTTGTCAAACTACCAAATAAAATACTTTTTACCCAGTGATGTGAGTAAGCCCCCATAATCAATAAATCTATATCATTTTGCTCACCAAAATCAAATAAAGCTTGAGTAATCTCTCCACTTAAATGCTGTGTTTGCACATTTAAATTTGCTTCTTTAAAAATTTGACCTACTTGAGCTAATAACTCACAAGAAGCTTTTTCATCTTTAGAAACATTTACTACATAACGCTTTGCTTCTTTAAAAATAGGTCTTTTAATGGCTTGCTCTATGGCCTTTTTAGCCAAATTACTCCCATCATAAGCCATCATCACGCTTTTAATCTCTTTAAAAGCAGAATTTACAAGCAAAATAGGCACATTTAAAGCTCTTACTAATTCTTCTGTATGAATACCTATTTTATTTTTCTTACCTCCGCCTTTTAAACCTGCTATGGCTAATCTTATTTGATCATTATATTCTTTTAAAACTTCTTCTAAATCTCCATCTCTTTGCACACTAAAGCATTCTTTTACGCCTTGTTCTTTTGCGTAAGCACAAAATTCTTCTAAAATTCTTTGCCCTTTTTTACAAAGATTTTCATTTTTTTGGCTTTGCTCTTCTACTAAATCTTCAATCACACACCCACTAGCACCTATGCCAAAACTACAAGCTAATTCAGCATTAGTAAAATTTGGTTCTATGGTATATAAAAACATTAAAGGTAAATCTAGCTTTTTAGCTAAATACACCCCATAATGCAAACTTTCCCTACAAGGCTCTAAAACATCTACACAAACTAGAATTTTTTCCATTTAATATCCTTTTGTAGTATCAATCTTGCGCTTTTTGCGCTATTAAAACACCTTCTATGATTTTTTTAATATCCCCATCTAAGATATTATCAACCTGTGAAAAAGCTTCATTTGAGCGTGTATCTTTGACCTGTTGATAAGGAAAAAGCACATAAGAGCGGATTTGATGACCCCAGCCTATCTCACTTTTTTCGCTTGAATTTGCTTCATCTTGTTGTTTCATAAGCTCGAGCTCATAAAGGCGTGATTTTAACATTTTAAAGGCTGTGGCTTTGTTTTTGTGTTGGCTTCTATCGTTTTGACATTGCACCACTATACCACTTGGCATATGAGTTATACGCACTGCTGATTCAGTTTTATTAACATGCTGTCCACCTGCCCCACTTGCTCTATAATAATCAATCCTTATATCTTTTTCTTCAATTTCTATTTCTATATCATCATCAAGTTCAGGTGAAACCATCACACTAGAAAAACTCGTATGGCGACGCCCTGCACTATCAAAAGGAGAAGTTCTTACTAAACGATGAATGCCATTTTCAGCTTTTAAATACCCATAAGCATTTTCACCTTTTACTAAAAAGCTAACATCTTTAAGCCCTGCTTCTTCGCCTTCTTGAAAGTCGAGCGTTTCTACTTTAAAACCTTCTCTTTCACAAAATCTCAAATACATCCTATAAAGCATGCTAGCCCAGTCATTACTCTCCGTTCCACCCGCTCCTGGGTGAATGGAAACTATAGCATTTTTACCATCATTTTCCCCACTTAAAAGCATAGAAATTTCAAGATTTACAATAAGATCTTCTAGCTTGTTTGCATCTTCAAATAAAGCTTCTATAGTATCTAAGTCATTTTCACTATTAGCAAGATCAAAAAGCTCGCTTGCATCATTTAAAGCATTATTTGCATTTTCATAATTTTTAAGTAAATTTGAAATTTTAGTTTTTTCTTTACCTATAATGCCTGCTTGTTTTACATCACTCCAAAAAGAAGGGGAATTTTCTAAATTTTCTATTTCTTTTAATCTTGCTTTTATCTCTTCAGGCTTAATAATAGAAGCGATATTTCCAACTTTGTTTTTTAATTTTTTTAAAAGTTCGCTGTATTCGTAATTATCCATAAAAATTTTCTTTCTAATTTTGATATAATTTAATCTTATAATTTTAGCAAAAAAATAAAACATTTAAAGTGAGAAATATGCCAAAACTTTTTTTAATGTCTTTAGGTTGTAATAAAAATTTAGTCGATAGTGAAATCATGCTTGGAAGATTAAGTGATTATGAAATTTGTGATGAGCCAAGCATAGCTGATGTTTTGATTATAAATACCTGTGGTTTTATAGATAGCGCTAAAAAAGAAAGCATAAATGCGATTTTAGACTTACACGAGCAAAGAAAAAAGGACTCGTTGCTGGTTGTAACAGGATGTTTAATGCAGCGCTACCGCGAGGAATTAATGAAAGAACTACCTGAAGTTGATCTTTTTACCGGTGTGGGAGATTATGAAAAGATTGATGAAATGATACTTAAAAAAACTAATCTTTTTTCAAATTCTACTTACTTGCAAGATAAAAATACCAATCGTGTGATCACAGGATCAAATTATCACGCTTTTATTAAAATAGCTGAAGGGTGCAATCAAAAATGTTCATTTTGCGCTATACCAAGTTTTAAAGGCAAACTTAAATCAAGAAGCTTAGAAAGTATTATAAATGAAGTAAAAGAACTTGTTAAAAAAGGCTATAAAGACTTTTCTTTTATCGCTCAAGATACAAGTTCGTATTTATTTGATCAAGGTCAAAAAGATGGACTTTTAAAGCTTATTGAAGCTATAGAAAATATCCAAGGTATAAAAGCTGCTAGAATTTTATATCTATATCCAACAAGCATTAGTAAAGAAGTGATAGAAAAAATCATTCAATCAAAAGTTTTTGTAAATTATTTTGATATGCCTTTACAACACATCAGTGATAATATGCTTAAAATCATGAAACGCGGGGCTAATAAAGCAAAACTAATCGAACTTTTAAATTTAATGAAACAAGCTCCAAATTCATTTTTACGCACAGGTTTTATAGTAGGACACCCTGGAGAGAGTGATGAGGATTTTGAAGAATTATGCGCTTTTATAAAAGAATTTGGTTTTGATAGAATTAGTGTTTTTGCTTATTCTAAAGAAGAAGATACCGCAGCTTTTGAAATGGAACAAATTCCTAATAAAATCATCAATGCAAGATTAAAAGTGATAGAAAAAATTGTTGATGATTGCATAGAAAAAAGCTTTAATCAACAAATTGGTAAAAAAACCTTAGCATTTTGTGAAGGTCAAAGCTCTGAAGGAGAATTTTTCATCGGTGCAAAAGATTTGCGTTGGGATAGAAATATTGATGGAGAAATTCTCATCAATGAAAGTGATTGTGGAAATTTAGAAATGGGCGAGCTTTATGAGTGTGAAATCACGCAGAGCTTAGATAAAAAACTCATTGCAAAAGCCTTAAGAAAGTTTGATGATTGATAGCAAATATTTAAATCATTTAAAGCAAGGGAAAAATCTTTTAGCATTTTCTCATGGGAGTGATTCTAGTGCTTTATTTTTCATGCTTTTAGAAAAAAATATAGATTTTGACCTTGCTTTTATAAACTACAAAACTCGTAAAAATAGTGATAAAGAAGAACAAAGTGCCAAAGAATTAGCCAAGCATTTTCATAAAAAAATTTACATCAAAACTGCACCCAAGATAACAAAAAATTTCGAAGCTTGCGCAAGAGCTTTGCGTTATGAGTTTTTTGAAGAACTTTGCAAAAATCACTCTTATGATAATCTTTTACTAGCTCATCATTTAAATGATAAACTAGAATGGTTTTTAATGCAATTTTCCAAAGGCGCAGGACTTAGAGAATTGCTTGGCTTTAAAGATATTGAAAAAAGAAAATATTTTACTATCATAAGACCCTTGCTTGAAATTCCAAAAGAAGAAATTTCAAACTACCTAAAAGACAACAATATCGCTTATTTTCATGATGAGAGTAATGATGATGAAAAATATTTTAGAAATTTCATACGCAAAAATTTTGCCAATGAGTTTTTAAAGCTTTATCCAAATGGAGTAAAAAAGAGCTTTAAATACCTAGAAAAAGACTTAAAAGAAGAAAATATTTGTGAATTTAAAAATATTTACATTACTCATAAAGATGAAAGTTTAATCGCAAAATGCTTTAAAAAACTTGGAATACTTTTAAGTGCTAAACAAAGACAAGAAACTTTAAAAGGCGATGGAGTAATTTCGCATAAAATAGGCATTGTTTACATACAAGAAAAAGTTTTGATTTTTCCTTTTGTAAGTTGTGAGAAAATGCCAAAAGAATTTAAAGAAATTTATAGAAAAGCAAAAATCCCTAAACTCTTAAGAGCATATTTATACACAAAAAATATTGATGTAAAAGAACTTATGCAAGCTCTTTTATGATTTCTTCAAAAAGTTCTTTTACTCTTGTTTCTAAAAAGTCTTTAAATTCAGCACTTGTAGCTTCAGCACGCATGATAAGATATGGACTTGTATTAGAAGCACGCAAAAGCGCCCAGCCTTCTTTAAAGGTAATTCTAACTCCGTCAATTTCATTACAATCAAGCACATTTTCAAAAGCATTTGCTTTTACTTTTTCTTTAAATTTTTCTATGATTTGAAATTTATTTTCTTCACTAACCTTAAGCTTAATCTCTTCACTTGCATAAAGTTTTGGTAATTCTTTAACTAATTTTTCTATATCAAAACCATTTACTAAAAGCTCTAAAGTTCTTAAAAATGCATAAATTCCATCATCATAACCAAAATATCTATCTTTAAAGAAAATATGCCCACTAAGCTCTGCTGCTATGTCGATATTTTGTTCTTTCATCATTTTTTTAATATTAGAATGTCCAGTCTTACCCATCATGATAAAACCAAATTTAGCTACCTCATCAAAAAGGTTTTTAGAGCATTTTACTTCACCTAAAACTCTAGGATTTTTTATATTTTTAGCAAATAAATAGCAAAGCTCATCGCCCTTAAATACATAATCTTTACTTGTAACCACCAAGCGATCTCCATCTCCGTCAAAAGCAAAGCCCATTTTTGCATTTTCATTTTCTTTTAGCGCAACTTGCAATGCGTGTAAATTTTCAAGCTCTGTTGGATCGGGCGCGTGATTTGGGAAATTTCCATCAGGATTTTCAAATAAAATTTGTGCATTAAGATTTAATTTTTCCACCAAAGGCTTTATAATCACTCCAGTAGCTCCATTTGCACAATCAATAATGATTTTTTCTTTATAGCCCTTAAGATGTGAAAAATGTTTAGCTAAAAAGTCTATGTATAAGCTTTTAATATCATAATTTTCATATCTTAAATCATCATTGATTTCAAATTCTAAATACTCTTGCACTTTTAAAGAAAGCTTTTTCAAATCAGCACCAAAAAAACTTTCTTTATTAATCGTTATTTTAAAGCCATTGTATTCTTTTGGATTATGCGAACCTGTTATCATGATATTTGCATCAAAAATATCATCAAAAAACAAGCTAAAATACCCCATAGGAGTTGGTGCTAAGCCTATATTGAAAACTTGCATATTAGCTTTATTTAAACCGCTGATTAAATAGTTAAAAAGTTCATTTGCACTATATCTTGCATCGTAGCCTACGCTTACTTTCTCACAACCCCTTGTTTTCATTTCTAAACCCAAAGCATAGCCTATAGCTTTTACACTTTTTTCATTTAACTCACTTGGGTAAAGCCCTCTTATATCATACTCTCTAAAAATCAAATCTAACATTTTAATCCTTTTGTCTTCTAAGTTCTAATTTTGCTTGTTTTAAACTTTCTTCTATGTTTTCATTTTTGCTTGATAAACAAAGTTTAATTTCTAACTTTACATTTTGTTCTTTAAATTCAAAACAATATTTTTGCATAAAATTTTCAAGCATTTGAAGCTTGCTTTGCACAAAGGCTATATTTTCATTTTCAAATACAATAATAAAATAATCCTTATCATCTTTAAAAACCCTAGCATGTAAAGCTTTTTTTAAAATCCTAGCAAATTCATGCATTATAAACTCGCCCATTTTTGAGTCTTTTTGATGATAAATTTCATTGATATTTTTTACTTCAATCAAGGCTAAATGAAAATTTTCAAGTCCTTGGGCATATCTTCTTAAGGCCTTTAAATTTGGCAAATTGGTTAAAGTGTCAAAAAAGGCTATTTTATAAGCTTTATACACTAAAAATCCTATCAACACCAAAGAAGCAAATTCATAATAACCCAAATCAACACTATTGTAAAATAAAAATTGCACGCTCAAGCCCATATAAGCTAGCAAAAAATGAAAATCATTATTTTTAAAATATGAAAATAATAAAAATATCATTCCTACCCAAAATACACAAAAGCTTAACTCACTAATAGGCTTAAAAAATTGCGTTGAAAGGCCGAAAATTTCACTTGTAATGCTTGCATTAAAATTAGTACTTGTGCTAAGTATTAACGCTACAAAACCCATAAAGGCTAAATACGCAAATTTAATAAAATTAATTCTTTCAAAAACAAGCTTACTATCTTGCAAAAACACAAAAAGCACAAAAGAAAAAGGTAAAAATACCGAGATAAACAAATGCGCTTGATATTCACTTGCCACTAAAGATAAAGCCCTAGCACATAAAATCAACAAAAGCAAGAAAAAAATCTTATTTTGCTTAAAAAAATAAGCTAAAAATAAAGCTAAAAATTCCAAAACAAAACTAAAAGAAGGTAAAAAAGATAATAAAACTAAACTCAATCAAATAACCTTAATTTAAAAATAATTTTAAAAATTATACAACAATTTTGAATTATTTTTTTAATACATATTATAAGTAAAATAAAAATAGAAATTAAAATAAATATGCCTGAAATATGCTTAGTAAAAAATAATGTAATTTATCTTAGATAGTTAAATTTCAAAGCAACAAATGATAACACGAAAAAACTTTTAAAATAAAACTTTATGAAATTAAAAAGCTAATAAATATATTAAAATCATTAAATTGTTTTTATTTAAATTTTGCAATTTCATCTTGTATGGTTTGATTTATCTCAAGTAGCTCTTCATAATTTTTTTTATTTTTTTCCAAAAGTTCATCAAATTTAAAGCCAAGCATAACGATGCGATATAAATTAGGTTTGTATTTTCTCCAATTATACAAAGTGCTAACATCAATATCTAATTCATATGCCATATCGCGTTTGCTCTTTTTTGCCATAAGCTACCCTAAATTTTTAAATACTTATGGGCTGATTTTACATTAAAAATTCTTTATTAAAAACAATTGAAATATTCTATGTTTTATTTAATTAATATTGATTATTTCAATATTAATTAAGCTAAATTGTGGAATAATTCAAGTTATCTTAAGTTAAGGAGCGAAAGAATGGATGCTACGAGTTTATTTTTATCAATAAAAAATAAATTACCAAAAGAATATGGATCTTTTAGAAAAAGAATAAGTCGAGGATATAAATATTCTGATCCTATTATGTCAAATGAAGATTTAAAAAAGAAATTTGAAACTTTAAGTTCTGATAAGTTGGATAAAGTATATACAAGACTTCAATACACCAAGCTCAAAAACCCAACTCTAGTCTTTTGGGTTTATAATTTTTTACTAGGTGGTTTTGGTGTTGCAAGATTTTATATAGGTCAAATTGGGTGGGGAATTTTTAGATTAGTTTTAACTTTGCTTGCTATGATAATTGGCTTTATTGCTGATTCCTCATATGATTCATTTTGGATAGCTACTTCAAATATAATCAATTATGGTAATTTTGGTATTTGGTTTATAGATTTGTTTATAGTTGGCGTATTGCTTAGAAATCAAAATCTTGAAAAAATTAACTTAATTATAGACGATATAAAATCTTAGTATATTTGTGGAAGAAAATATTCTCAATTTTTACTTATTTAAGGAGATAAAATGAATGAAAAACACGCACCTTTTGAAACAGAACCCACTTTGATTTATGAGAAAAATACTTTTAAAATTGTCGCTGGAAAAACATATACAAATAAAGATGAAAAATTTTGCATAGGTTTAAAATCAAATGATTTTCCTAAAAATTCTTATCTTATATTTCCGCCACAGCTTAGCTTAAATTTATTAAAAAATCTTTTAAGCCAAGATGGGGCTAATAATAGTGAAATTATCAAGTTTATTAAAATAATAACCGAATAAGCAATGAAAAATATTTTATTAAGTTTCATAATGGTTTTGTTATTTACAGGATGTTTTAATAATAAGCCAAAATGCGATGATGAGGTTGTTCAGCTTACATTAAAAAGTATTTTAGATGATGATGAGTGGGTTTATATTGAGTATGGACTAAGTGAGCAGTCTTTAAAGGCCTTAAAAATAAGCTTAAATGGCATGGATATAAGGGATTTAGAGGCTATATTATCTACCGATACCATTGGAATTTTAAGAGCTCATTTAAAACCTATATTTGACTTAAAAGATTATGCTAATGAAGTAGGTTATACTTCTTTTAGTAGTTTTATAACTCAAGATAGTAATGATAAAAAAACAAGTTTTTGTAGAGCTAGTTTGAAATTAACTTACCCACAAATACCAGATGATATGAGAGAAAATTATGCAAGAGGCACTTTAAAAGGAATTATATTTGATGGGGGAGAGCATGAAGTACAAATTTCATATAGCGCTCAATTTAGCGATGATAAAAAACAAGTTTTTGTAGAACTTTTGGATTATTAGTTTATTTTGGCAATGAAATTTTATTTTATTGCCAAGCAAAATTTATACTCAATTAATTTCAAGTCTTTTTTTGTTACAATTTCTTAAAAATTTTTATAAGTAAAAATTCTAAGGAAAATTATGGTAGAAGTAAAAAATCTCACTATGCGTTTTGCAAATCAACTTTTATTTGAAGATGTAAATTTAAAATTAAACCGTGGTGAAAGATATGGACTTATAGGTGCAAATGGCGCAGGAAAATCAACCTTTTTAAAAATTCTCTCAGGCGAAATAGAATCAAGCAGTGGAGAAATTTGCATAGATCCAAATTTAAAAATCGCAGTGTTAGGACAAGATCAATTTGCTTTTGAAAACTACACTATCAAAGATGCGGTAATGTGTGCAAATAAAAGATTATATGATGCACTAAAAGAAAAAGAAAAACTTTATATGAGTGAAGAATTTACCGATGAAATCAATGATAGATTAAGCGAGCTTGAAATCATAACAGCAGAAGAAGATCCAAACTATGATTGCGAGCTTAGATGTGAAAAAATTCTTAGCTCTTTAAATATTAAAGATTTTAATGCTCTCATGAGCACTTTACAAAGTGCAGATAAATTTAAAGTTTTATTAGCTCAAGTATTATTTTTAGGTGCTGATGTATTATTTTTAGATGAACCTACAAACAACCTTGACTTAGAAGCTATTTCTTGGCTTGAAAATGAACTTTTAAGACATGAGGGAACTTTAGTAGTAATTAGCCATGATAGACATTTTCTAAATAAAGTTTGTACAAGAATTTTAGATGTGGATTTTAAACAAATACGCGATTTTGCTGGAAATTATGATGATTGGTATATGGCTTCAACCTTGCTTGCTAAACAAGCTGAACTCAAACGCGATAAAACCTTAAAAGAAAGAGAAGAATTAGAAAATTTCATACGCCGTTTTAGTGCTAATGCTTCAAAAGCCAAACAAGCTACAAGTAGAGCTAAAGCTTTAGAAAAACTTGAGCTTGAAGAGATTAAAACTTCAAGTAGGCGTGATCCTAGTATAATTTTTAGAACAAATAGAGAAATAGGAAATGAAGTTTTAGAATTAAAAGGTATTAGCAAAGCTTATGATAAAACTTTATTTGAGAATTTAGAATTAAAATTAGAAAAAGGTGATAAAATAGCCTTAATCGGAGCAAATGGTGTTGGAAAAAGCACTTTAGCTAAAATCATTGCATCAAAATTAGAACCTGATAGTGGCCACATCCACCTTGGCGCTACCATAGAAATGGGATATTTTTCACAAGATACGACAAATTTAATCAATGAAAATTTGAAACTTTATGAATGGTTAATGAGTGAAAAATTCAAAGATTTAGATGAAATTCGCAAATGTCTTGGTAGAATGCTCTTTAGCGGAAGTGATCAAGAAAAAATGGCTTCTAGCTTAAGTGGAGGTGAAAAACACCGCTTAATGCTTTCAAGATTAATGTTAGAACGCGGAAATTTCTTGCTTTTAGATGAACCGGATAATCATTTAGATCTTGAAAGTATCATTGCATTAGGTGAAGCCTTGTATAATTTCAAAGGTTGTGTGATATGCATAAGCCACGATAGAGAGCTAATTAGTGCTTTTGCCAATCGTATATGGTTTTTAGAAGATGGGAAATTAACAGACTTTAAAGGAAGTTATGACGAATTTTTAGGAGGTTTAGAATGAATTCGTTTAAGATAAAATATGCAGCTGGTTTTGGACATTTTACTCAAAATCACAGAGGTTTTGGCCCAACTATTTATGTAGAAGAAAGTATTGATTTTCAAAGTGAAAAAGATTATTTTGACTATGTTGAATTTTATGAAAAATTCAGCAAAGAAGATGATACTTATTTTCACATTTCATTTTTAGAAGATCGCCCTTTAACTTCTCAAGAATTAGAAAGTAGAAATGCTTATAGAAAACTAAGAGATGAGCGCTGTAACAAAGCTAGAGAAGAGTTTATCAAAAACAATGAAATAGAAGCTGAATACTACCCAACTCATGGTGATTAAGGAATGATTTTTGCTTGTTTTTTCCTTGTAATATTTTGAAAGGAGAAAACATGCAAGTTAACCATGATAATTTATCGGTTAAAGAGTATGGATATGGTCAAAGTAGTGCCTATAAAAGCACTCAAGGAGCTAATGAAGACTTTATGTCTTTACTTAGTCAAAACAATAGCGAAAATTTAAACGAGCAAAGTATAAAACTTGATGAGCTTTTTTCAAAAGCCATGAGTCAAGATCAATTTAGCACAGGAATTTTTAGCTCAAATATGTCAAATATTTATAATTATCGTTTTAGAGGACAAAACGAAACTCCTATGCAAGCTAATATAGAAGAAAAACAAGAGCCCCAAAAAGATATGGTAAAAGATCTTTTAAATTCTTTATGAAAAGAAGTAAGCAAACGCTTACTTCCAAACAAGTCCGCTAAATTCAAACTCTTTTGCAAATTTTTTAAATTCCTCTTCTTCTTTTGTATTAACACTTAAAATCAATTCAACATTTTCTTGAAATTTTTTTTCATATGAAATGTTATTTTTATTTAAAAAATGCTCAAATCTTGCATAAAGATAAAAAGGAATGTTTAAACTTAAAATATTTTTAGCTTCAAATTCTAAAAGCATCGCATTTAAAATAGCTTCATTTGTAGCTTCACTATAAGCTCTTACAAGACCACCTGTACCAAGTTTAATCCCTCCAAAATAACGCACCACAATCACTGCGCAATTAATAAGCAAAGCCCCTCTTAAGACATTCAAACAAGGCATAGCAGAAGTTCCTTTTGGCTCACCATCATCGCTTTTATCTTCTATGATTTGATCAAATTCATTTAAATACCTATAAGCATATACAAAATGCACGGCTTTTAAATGCTCATTTCTTAGCTTTTGCATTAAAGTTTGAAAATCTTCAAAAGGACATAAAAAAGACAAAAAAGTTGATTTTTTGATTTCTATTGTTGCTTGATAAATTTGATCAATAGTTTTCATTTTTTCCTTAAATTAGTTATAATATTTAAATAAAATTATAATCAAAACAACTTATAAAAATTTAAGGATAAACTATGCTTCAAACTTGTATTTTTCCTGCAGCAGGTTATGGTACTAGATTTTTACCTGCTACAAAAACCCTACCTAAAGAAATGCTACCTATACTAACTAAGCCTTTAATTCATTATGGTGTAGATGAGGCTTTAGAAGCTGGTATGGAAACCATGGGCTTTGTTACAGGGCGTGGAAAAAGAGCTTTGGAGGATTATTTTGATATTTCTTATGAACTTGAACACCAAATCGCAGGTACTAAAAAAGAATATCTTTTAAATGAAATAAGAACACTCATAGATCGCTGCACTTTTACTTTTACAAGACAAAATGAAATGAAAGGCTTAGGAGATGCGGTTTTAAAAGCAAAGCCTTTAGTGCAAGATGAAGCTTTTGGAGTTATTTTAGCAGATGATTTATGTGTAAATGAAGATGGGGTAAATGTCTTAGCTCAAATGGTAAAAATTTATGAAAAATACCGCTGCTCTGTTATAGCTGTGATGGAAGTTGAAGCTGATCAAGTTTCAAACTATGGGGTTATAGCAGGAAATGCTGTGGAAGAGGATTTGATCATGGTAAATTCTATGGTAGAAAAACCTGATCCAAAAGATGCTCCAAGCAACTTAGCTATCATAGGAAGATACATTCTAACGCCTGATATTTTTGGTATTTTAGAAAATACTAAAGCAGGTAAAAACGGAGAAATTCAACTAACTGATGCATTACTTTCACAAGCAACTAATAATATGGTTTTAGCTTATAAATTTAAAGGAAAAAGGTTTGATTGTGGAAGCGTAGAAGGCTTTGTTGAGGCGACAAATTATTTTTATGAGAAAAGTAAAAATGCTAAATAATACTTTATTTTTTAAAACCCAAGATTTTAAAAAAATTACCGCTTATGCAAATAGAATGAATGATGAGTTAGAAAGTGGCGATATAGGGTATTATCACTTAGTAGATACAAGCTTTGATTTAATCAAAGAAAGTAAAGAATTTATCGCAACTAAAACTCATATAGAAAATATCGTTTTAGTGGGCATGGGTGGATCAAGTTGTGGGGTTAAAGCTTTAAAAGAGCTTTTATTTGGTCAAGTAGAAGAAAAAAAACTTTTCATTATAGATAATACTTCCTCACATACTTTTACCCAAACTATGCAAAAAATAAATCCCCAAAAAACACTTTTCATCATAGCAAGCAAATCAGGCACAACTATAGAAGTGATTTCTTTATTTAAACTCATCATTGCTCATTTTGATTTTAAAAATGAAAATTTACACAAAAATTTTGTGTTTATTACTGATTTTGAGTCAAAACTTCACAAACTAGGAGAAGAATTAAACATAAAATGTTTTTTTATACCTAAAAATGTCGGTGGTAGATTTAGTGTTTTATCTGCTATTGGTATTGTTCCTTTGAGTTTTTGTGGCTATGATACTAAAGCCTTATTAGAAGGTGCAAAAGCTTGTTATGTGGATTTTTTTGAGAAAAAATGTGATCAAATTTTGCAAAAGGCTTATCATTACTGCACACATAAAAGTGCACATATTAATGTGCTTTTTTCTTATGGGGATGCTTTTAAAGGTTTTAATGAATGGTATATTCAACTAATTGCTGAAAGTCTAGGTAAAAAACAAGGCTTTAAACGCATAGGTTTAACTCCTATTGCTTTAATTGGTGCTAGAGATCAGCATAGCTTTTTACAACTTATCATGGATGGACCCAAAGATAAAACTGTTACTTTTTTAAAAATCAAAGATAGTCAAAAATCTCCTAGTATCCCAAATATAAGCTTTAATCATTTACAAAATTGTGATTTTACTAATGAAGTTAATTTACATAATCTTTTAAACGCGCAATGCGATGCAACTATGCATGCATTAATTGCTGAAAATTTAAGTGTTGATGTAATAGAACTTGAGAAATTAGATGCTTATCACTGTGGGTATTTGATGTATTATTATGAGTTATTTACTTCTGCATGTGGCATTATGCTTGGAATTAACACTTATGATCAACCTGGCGTAGAGGTGGGAAAATTAATACTCAAAAATATATTAAGTAAATAAATTTGCTTTATTGCAAAAAAAGAGTATAATGAAAATATAATAATTATTAACATTAAAATTTATTAGATAATAATAATTATTATTTAAGAATTTTATGTTATAATTTTAAAAATAAAAAAAGGAGATAACATGTCAGTAACAAAACAATTATTACAATTACAAGCAGATGCTCATCATTTATGGGTTAAATTTCATAATTATCATTGGAATGTAAAAGGTTTACAGTTTTTTTCAATTCATGAATATACAGAAAAAGCTTATGAAGAAATGGCAGAACTTTTTGATGATTGCGCTGAAAGAGTTTTACAACTTGGAGAAAAAGCTATTACTTGCCAAAAAGTTTTAATGGAAAATGCAAAAAGCCCAAAACTAGAAAATGGTAAAGATTGCTTTACTCCTGTAGAAGTTTTAGAGCTTATTAGAGAAGATTATAAATATCTTTTAGCTGAATTTAAAAAATTAAATGAAGAAGCTGAAAAAGCAAGCGATACTACAACTGCGGCATTTGCTCAAGAAAATATCGCAAAATATGAAAAAGTTCTTTGGATGCTTAATTCAACTATCCAAAATACTTGCTCTATGTAAGAATTTATAATGTTTTTTGACTTACAAAGCTTTATTGCTTTAAGTCAAAAAACAAATTTAACTTCCCAAGAGAAACTACTCTTATAAAATTCCAAGTTCGCTTAAGTACTATTTTATAATTATAGTTTATAGCAACTCAATGTATTTTTAAACAAAAATATATCATTGAAAAATGATCATCACAAAATATTATTTAGATAAGTATTCAGCTCAAGCTTTTATGTAGGATTTTTCACTAAAAAAAGCTAAATACTAAAAATCATTTTTATAATATCTATAGTTTAATTTAAAATCTACAACATGAGTTTTAAAATTCTTAACCCATAAGGGCTAAGAATTTAATGTAGATCTTCATTAAGTTTTACAGCTTTTTTGTTTAAAGCTGCTATCATCACTCCACTTTGAGAGTCTTGTCTAAAATGCAAGCCATTTAGCCCTGCTAATTCTAAACCTTTGTATATATCTTTGTCAAATTTAAAATCAGGATTGATTTTTTGAAGTTCTTCTTTATTTTTTAAAGCAAATTTAGTCCCTTCTAAAACAGCAATGCCTGCATCAACGATACAATTATCCCCTAAAGGAATTCCCGTAACCGAATTTGCACCCAAAAGACAAGCTTTACCAATGCTAATAGCATTACCACTTGTACCACTTAAAACACCAAGTATAGAAGCACCGCCTCCTACATCGCTACCTTCGCCCACAACAGCTGATGAACTAATACGCCCTTCTACCATACAAGCTCCAGTTGTACCTGCATTAAAATTCACATAAGCAGCCCCTGGCATGATAGTAGTACCTGCAGCTAAAACCGCCCCCATTCTTACTTTAGAACTTTCTAAAATTCTAGTATTATCCTCAGGAATAACATGAGCTAAAAATCTTGGAAATTTATCTACATAATCAATCCTTGGATACCTTCCACTCATTTTTAAATCAATCTCATTTTCTCTTAAAAAGTCCAAATCAATAGGCTTATTATCACTCCATGCAACATTTGGTAAAATCCCAAAAGCACCTGTTAAATTTAAACTCCTCAAAGGTACTTTTTTATTTGAAAGTAAGTAAAGTTTTAAATACACACTTTCTAAGCTTTTTGGTGCTTCATCTTCAAAAATACAAACAAAAGAAAAAGCATTTTCTCTAAAATTTTCCTTTGCTGCTTTGATTGCTTCTATATTTTTATGACCTTGCTCTTGTAAAAATGGCGCAAAGCATTCAAGTGCAAAGTCCAAATCTTCTTTAATCAAAGTAGCTACAAACTCACTTTCATTAAAATCAACATCAACCCCTCTTCTAAAAAAAGCTTCAAACATAACAGCTGCAGCGGCATAATTTTGCTCAAAATTAATCACACCAAAATTAGCTTGAAGTTTTTTATTAGGATCAACTTGACTTAGATCAAGTCTTGCTATAGCAAAAGCTTTAGGCTTTTTATAATTAATCCTTTGTTCGATTTGCTTGATTAAATTTAAAAATTCTTCTTTACTTTCTATTGGCATATTTTCCTCCTTATTGCGAGCACGCGCTTTTGCCATTCATTATAGGTTGAATAGCTGAATTATCTACTTTACCTTCTTGATTAACCTTTTCTACAAATTCCCAGATTTTTTCAGCAGCTTGTAAATATCTTTTTGAACTTACACTCTCAGGCATATAAAAACTTACAGGCTTACCGCTATCTCCACCTTCTCTTACACTCATTTCGATAGGAATTTGAGCTAAAACTTCACACTTATAAGCTTTTGCCATTTCTTCTGTGGTGCCTTTACCAAAGATATCATATTCTTTACCATTATCAGGACATAAAAAGCCACTCATATTTTCTATAATACCTGCAACAGGAATGTGCAATTTTTCAAACATATCTAGCGCTCTTTTGCTATCATCTAAAGACACTACTTGAGGAGTACTTACACACACACCCGCACTCACTGGCACGCTTTGAGCTAGGGTAATTTGTGCATCACCTGTTCCTGGAGGCATATCAAGCAATAATACATCAAGTTCAGGCCAAAGCACATCAGCTAAAAGTTGTTCAATCGCTTTCATGATCATAGAGCCACGCCACATTAAACCCTTACCTTCTTCTATCAACACACCCATACTCATCATATAAACCCCATGAGATAAAATAGGACGAATTTTTTGACCTACAATTTCAGGTTTGCTTTTACTTTCACCTAGCATTCTTGGTATATTTGGTCCATAAATATCTGCGTCCAAAAGCCCTACCCTTTTACCCATTTTAGCCAAAGAAATCGCTAAATTTAAAGTTGTAGTACTTTTACCTACCCCACCTTTTCCACTTGAAATCATAAGGAAATTTTTAATTTGCGGAGCGATATTTTTACCACTTCTTGAATTGCTTTTTTCTTCAGGAATTTTTGGCTGTATGATTTCTAAATTAAGCTCTAAATTTAAATCTTTTAAAACATTTGCAATGTTTAGTCTAAGTTCTTGTGCAATTTGAGCATTAGCCGAAACGATTTCGACTACAATATGAGCTTGTTTTTCATTCAAATCAATCTTTTTTACAAAACCAAAACTTACTATATCTTTTTTAAATCCCGGATATATAACTTGTTTTAGTCTTTCTTCGATTTTTTCCTTCAATTTTTCTCCTTGTTGTTTAAAATGATTAATTCTACTAACTTAAATATAAATTTTGGCTTTTATGGTGTATAATATCGTAACATTAATAAAAAATTAAGGTGTAACAAATGTTAGATATTTCCTTGGTTATGCTATCAGCAGGGGAGTCATCAAGATTTAATGCTCCAGTAAAAAAGCAGTTTTTAAGACTAGGTGAACATCCATTATGGCTTTATGCAACTAAAAATTTAAGTTCTTTTTACCCTTTTAAACAAGTAATTGTTACTTCTGGTAATATTTCTTATATGAAAAGATTTGCACCTGAGTATCATTTTGTTAAAGGCGGTAATACAAGAGCACAATCATTACTTAATGCTTTAAATTTAGTACAAAGTGAATATGTTTTAGTTAGCGATGTTGCAAGGGTTTTGATCTCTAAAAACCTTTTTAATAATATTATAGAAAATTACGATAAAGCAGATTGTATTACACCTGTTTTAAAAGTAAGCGATACAGCAATTTATGCTCAAGAAGTTATCGACAGAGATAAAATAAAACTCATACAAACCCCTCAACTTTCGCGCACAAGTATGCTCAAAAAAGCTTTAGAGCAAAATGCAAATTTTACCGATGATAGCACAGCAATACAAGCTATTGGTGGTAAGATTTGGTATGTACAAGGTGATGAGTTAGCTAAAAAAATTACCTTTAAAGAAGATTTAAAAAGCTTAAATTTACCAAAACCATCTTGGGAAATTTTTAATGGAAATGGCTTTGATGTGCATGAATTTGGAGAGCAAAGAGCCTTACTTTTAGGCGGAGTAAAAGTACATGAAAATATGGGCTTGAAAGCTCATTCTGATGGAGATGTGCTAGCTCATGCACTAATTGATGCGCTTTTAGGTGCAGCAGGACTTGGAGATATTGGAGAACTTTTTCCAGATAATGATATACAATATAAAAACGCAGATTCTATGCTTTTATTGCAAAATGCTTATACTTTGGTGCAAAATTATGGATTTGAGCTTGTGAACGCTGATATTACAATCATTGCACAAACGCCCAAGATGAAAGATTTTAAAGAAGATATTGCTTTTAATATAGCCAAAATATTAAAAGTAACACCAAATAAAATCAATATCAAAGCCACCACCACAGAGCATTTAGGTTTTGTAGGAAGAAAAGAAGGAATTGCTGTTTTAGTAAGTGCGAATTTAAAATATTTTGATTGGATGAAATTATGAAAGTTTTAATAGTAGAAAATGAATTTTATTTAGCCCAAAGCATAGGTTCAAAACTTAATTCTATAGGTTATGATTGTGATATTATTGCAAATGTTAATGAGCTTGCTCATCATGATTATGAAATCATTTTGCTTTCTACTAGTATGGCTAATTTTGAACATATTGTAGAAATTTTTAAGCATAAAATTATTATTTTACTTATATCTTATATAAGCTCAGATACAGTTTTAGCGCCACTAAAAGCCGGTGCGAGTGATTATATACAAAAGCCTTTTATGATAGAAGAATTAACGCGAAAAATCAAACATTTTCAAGAATTTAAGAAAATAAATATTTTAAATCATACTTATCAGTCTTATTTAAAACATAAATTTGAGACAGCCAAATTACCAACTTTTGATTATAAAAAATTCAAATTGCCTTTAATTTTAAAAACTAATAATCAAAATTTTGCAGATCATTTTGTATTTAACTATACCAATGAGCATAATGTCGCAAATATTTATATAGATCTTTCACATCAACAAAATTTAGATAAAATCTTTAAAGATAATTGTTTATACTATCTTGTAAATTTCCAAACTCTAAAATCATCAGACAAAGAAAAAGTGTTAAACCTTGCTTTAAAAAAAGCTGTTATTATACATACAAGTACAAATGTTGAACATAGTGATTTTCAAATTTTAGAACTAGGCGAGGATGAGAAAAACTTCGAAAGTAATGGAATTTTAACTATTGATGATTATGTTAAACATATTATCATTAGTTATCAAAATGTCTTTCCTGATACAGATTTGTCAAAAAAATTAGGAATTTCTAGAAAATCTTTATGGGAAAAAAGGAAAAAATATGGCATTACAAAGAAAAAATAGTATTACAATCTCAGAAGAAGAATACGAAGTTTTATGTTTTATCAAAGAAGGAGTTTTTGGTTCTTTTACAAAATTAATGAATCAAAAAGAAAGAGATGAAGTTATAGCCACAGGAATGATACATAAACAAAAAATTCCTTATACTCTCACCTTTGCACCTGCAAGTACAAAAGAAAATAATACTGCTTTAGAAAATGCAAAAGTTGGCGATAAAATAGACTTTATTTGCAATGATAAACCCATAGGACATATCATTTTAGAAAGCAAATTTGAAAATGATAAAAATAGCAATGATATTTTTAGACCTAATGCTTGCTTGATCCAAGATTTTGGAAAAATTTGTATAAGTGGCGAATTTGAAATTTATCACAATAATATCAAAGCCATTAAAGAAGATTTTGAAAAAATCAAAAAAAGATTAAATCCTTCTAATATCACAGCCATTGTTTCAAGTTTTGATCCTTTTCATAGAGCACATGAGAGAATTTTAAGATGGGCTATAGAACAATCTGATTTAGTGATTATTTTCCTTATAGAATCCTATGAAAACAACGGATTGAGCTTAAAACTCAAAAAGCGTTGTTTTGATGTTTTTGCGCAAAATTACTTACCATCTTCTAGGGTTTTACTTATACCTTTACATAATATCAAAATTTTTGCCTCGCATTTAAACCCTGTGCTTGAGTGTGCTTTGGCTAAAAGTTTTGATTGCAATAAACTTTTTGTAGGACAAAATCATGCAGGACTTGGGATGTATTTTAATCAAAACAGAACCTTTACCGTGCTTGATGATTTTGCAAAAGATTATAATATAGAAGTTACCATACTTCCTGAATTTGTATTTTGTGATGAATGTAAAATGGTAGTAAGTACCAAATCATGTCCCCATGGAGCTCATCATCATATGAAATACCATGGTGATTCTTTAAAAAATTTACTTAGACTTGGTATCATTCCACCAGCAGTTTTTATAAGAAGAGAAATTTCAGCTTTGATTTTATCTGAGCTTTTCCCAAATCGCTTTCATAATAAACAAAATATCTATAGTAATCTTTTCCCTACACATGGTATTTTAGAGTATCGAAGCGATAAAGAATTTTATGAGCAACTTATAAAACTTCATCAAATGTCATATATGGTGTAATCATGCAAAAATTATTTTTAACTTTTTTTTATTCAGGTAGTGTTAATAAAGCTCCAGGAACTTTTGGCACGATAGCAGCGCTAATCCCTGCTTTTTTTATTTTAAGGTATTTGGGCATAGGAACTTTGATCTTGCTTGCAATTTTACTTTTTTTAATCTCTATAAAAATCATCGATCAATATGAAAAACAAACAGGCATACACGATGATAAGCATATTGTAATAGATGAAGTTGTTGGGGTATTTTTAGCCTTGGCAATTTGCGGACAGAGTGTTTTTACTTTTTTGCTTTCTTTTGTTTTATTTAGATTTTTTGATATCACAAAACCTTCTATCATAGGTAAAATTGACAAAAAAACTAAAGGTGGTTTGGGTGTAATGCTAGATGATGTTTTAGCAGGAATTTTCGCAGGATTATTTAGTGCAGTGATTTATGGAATTTTACTTAAATTTGATCTTTTATGGTTTGATATAAGCATTATGGAGATATTTTAGCTCCACAAATGTTATTGTATTTATTTGAAAAATTAAAGGAAAATCATTAATGTCATACAAAGCTATTATGAATAAAAAAAATAAAATGAATGGCTTAAAATTATTAAAATTAATTGACAAAGAAAGTATAAAAGTAGTTTTTTTGATCCACAATACAGAGGTGTTTTAGACAAACTTTCTTATGGCAATGAAGGAAAAAGTAGAGGCAGGGAACGTTCCGAATTACCTCAAATGACAAAAGAAGTTATATTAACTTTTATTAACCAAATAGAACAAATTTTAAAACCTAATGGATATTTATTTCTATGGGTAGATAAATTTCATTTGTTCGAATGTAAAGATTGGATAGGCAATTTTAAATCCATTGAAATAGTAGATATGATAACTTGGGACAAACAAAAAATTGGTATGGGATACCGCTCTAGAAGAAGATGTGAATATCTAATTATAATTCAAAAAAGCCCGAGAAAAGCTAAAACTACTTGGAATATTCATAATATTCCAGATGTCTGGGGTGAAAAGATAAATAACAAAATTCATACACACTCAAAGCCGGTAGAGCTTCAAAAACAATTAATTTTAGCAACGACACAAGAAGAAGATATTGTTGTTGATCCTGCTAGCGGAGGCTACTCTGTTTTAAGAGCTTGCGAAGAAACCAATCGAAAATTTCTAGGGTGTGATTTAAAATTCGGAGACTTATATGAGTAAAATATCAAATCAGCAAGGACGAAATGTTCAAAAGAGTGGAGTATCTGGATACACAAGAGCTATCGGAAATGATGCGCTAGGACAACTTCTTTCAAGAGTTCAAGCTTGTGTAATCTCTAATGGTAATGAGTTAGAAAAATTATTGATTAATAGATGTTCTACAATTGATAATATAGACATATTTATCGAAAAAGTCACAAGAAGCGAGATAAATCGAGGAACCTTTCTTTGCACTAAAAAAATTTTAAAAAAAAACACAAGATTATAAACATGTGATAAAAGGTATTGAACCAGATATGATAATTTTTATCGTTAGTGATTATAGATTGTGTAAGATAATAGAATTAAAAGATGGGGATACATTTGATACAAAAAAAGTGAAAGGTGAAAAAACTAATCTTGTAACATTTTCTGAAAAATTTGGAGCAAAAATACCATTTTCTACAGATTATTATGTTTGTTGTTTTAATCAAAACAACAAAGAAATTATTCGAGAAGGAATGAAAAATGAATTTGATTTAGAGCATATTATGACCGGCAAAGAACTCTGTCAATTGCTAAATATTGATTATCAAGAAATTATAAATATTCGAAAAAATGACATGGAAGAAAATTTCAATTATTTCATTGAAGAGCTTTTAAAAATACCAGAGGTTTTAAAAAAAATAAATCAAATAATAGCTGCTTCAGAAAATAAGTAGCCAAAACTACTTATTTTCTTTTTTTATTAAACAAATACAATAAAATAGGCTTATATTAATATTAAAAAAAAACTCTCTGCTTTTGACAGAGGTTTTAGGGTAATCTCTTTAGCGTTAATTTATAAATCCGCTTGCAAGAACCAAATCTTTATCGTAAAATACCGCCATTTGTCCGCTAGCAAGCCCATAAACAGGCTCTTGTAAGATGATTTTTGCACTTTTATCTTCATTAATCAAAACTTTACATGGGGTCGATCTTGATCTATAGCGTATTTTTACTTCACAATCTAGCTCTTTAGCATCGATAAATAAATTAATATTATCAAGATTAAATTCACTTATCTTAAGTTCTTCTTTTTTACCTACTATGATTTCATTTTTTTTAGGATCAATTTTTAACACAAAATGTGGCTCATGAGCCCCGCGTACCTCAAAACCTCTTCTTTTACCTATGGTATAGTGCATATAACCTTCGTGTTTTCCTACTTCTTTACCACTACTATCTCTTACAATACCTGGAATTTTAGTATCCATAAACTGATCTAAAACTTGCACATAAGTATCTTCCACAAAACAAATTTCAGAACTTTCCTTTTGTGTTGCAAAAGATTTTAAAACATCAATTGTAGAAGCAAATTTTTTCACAT
Source organism: Campylobacter sp. CNRCH_2015_1657 (assembly GCF_025772685.1). NCBI lineage: Bacteria > Pseudomonadati > Campylobacterota > Epsilonproteobacteria > Campylobacterales > Campylobacteraceae > Campylobacter > Campylobacter sp. CNRCH_2015_1657. The sequence continues at coordinate 201,487 of NZ_JAKMSO010000002.1, forward strand.
CTTCTTTTCTCATCTCTCCAAGAGGGAAAATCAAATATTCCAAAGCCTCTTTCTCTGCATTTGCTAAAAAATAGCTTTGATCCTTACTCTCATCAACTGCAATTTTAATCAAACCATTTTCTATCCTTGCATAATGACCTGTGGCTAATTTCTCACAACCCAAACTCTTAGCAAATTCTAAAAGCTTGCCAAGCTTAATAAAGCGATTACACAAAGCACAAGGATTTGGCGTCTTTCCTTCTTTGTAGGTATTAACAAAAGGCATATAAACTTGATTTTTAAAATCTTCTTGTAAGTCTAAAATATGATATTTGATGTCTAAAAATTTAGCAACTTTTTCAACTTTTTGTATATTTTCTTCATGATAATTAGCTTTTCCATGAAGCTTCATATAACAACCTATAATCTCATGTCCTGCTTGCTTTAACTTATAAGCAGTTACAGTGCTATCTACACCCCCACTCATTGCAACAAGAATTTTCATCTTTTTCCTTTATCATTCTTATAATTTCATCTAAATCATCACTTATACTATACTTTAACTCATCATTTTTAGATATAGTTCCAAGTTCTAGTAAAGAAGTTTTGATAAATTCATCAAGAGGTTGCCAAAATTTTTGCCCAACTAAAATAATAGGAACATCTTTTTTAAAACTAAGTTGCTTAAGAGTAAGAATTTCAAAAAATTCATCTAATGTTCCAAAGCCGCCTGGGAAAATCACAAAAGCTAGACTCTTTTGGATAAGAGCCATTTTGCGAATGGCTAAGCTCTTAAAAGTGATATTATACTCTAAAAAGTCATTTGCTTTTTGCTCAAATGGTAAATGTATATTAAATCCAAAAGATTTCAAGTGCGAAGTTTGACTTTGCATAGCGCCATGATTAGCAGCTTGCATAATACCACCGCCACCACCACTGATGATGCTATAACCAAGATCTGCTAACTTTTGGGCTAATTTTGAAGTCAAAATACAATACTCATTGTCTTCTTTTAATCTTGCAGAACCAAAAAAAGTTATAGCATTTTTTAGGTTTGGCATGTTAGCAAATTTTTCTAAATCTTGGATTATTTTTTCATTCATTTTATAACCTTTAGTTAAAATAAATTCCATTCTAGCTAAATTTTTATAATAATCTTTTATGTAATTTTTAAATAATTTTCTTTTGCAAACTGCATTAAATTAGATTTTTTTAAATTTCTAAACTTTCAAATTCACACTTTTATATATTATGCACACTTAATTATAAAAAGATTTTAATAAATTCGTTATTATTTAAATCTTTACATCTATTTTAACACCAAAAAGAATTTTCAACTCATCGCTTGTACTAAATTTACCTTCTAATAGTTTTTTACAAGATCATTTCTTATATTATCATCTTTGTAAGTTTCTTTGTTTTTACTTTCTGCTTGTATAGGTTTAAAGGGTTTTTCTTTGTCTTCTTGCATACTAATATCATTATTATTAGCAAGTAGCATTTTATCGCCCATAGTCATTTCAAATTCTTTTACAAACTCATCGTGTCTTTGTTTGAAGTCAAGATATTTAGTTTTACATTCTTCTAGGGTTAAATCTTCTTGTAAAAGTTTATTAAATTCATTCCTAAAATTAGATGCTTTTATAGTAATATCAGATCCAAGATTAAACATTTGAGAGTAAGAAGAAAAGTTCATCAATTTAATATCTTCATCTTTTATATCCCAATTATCATCTTTACCAAGATTTTTAAGTGAAGACTTTTCTATTTTATTTGGATCTTTTAAAGCATTTGACTTCATAAAGTTATTAAATTCTTGCATATCTTTTTTGCTAATATTTTCATCAAGTCTGAATATTTTAGGATTATACTCAAATTTTTTCCACGATAAGGCAAAGCACCTTCTCCTGTTACAACAGCTACTCCATGCTTGTTTATTTTAAAGTCAATATTTTTATCTTGCTTAAATTTTGAAGTATTATAGTTATAGTTTAAATTTGAATTTATACTATTTATCATGGCTTATTCCTATATCTCGAATAATTACCACTAAGAGCCATTTCCATATCATTTTTATATTTGGAACTAATTTCTTTAATAACTTGGTAATTATTTAAAACAGCACTTGAATTCACCCTATACCAAGAACCTAATTGCTCATTAATAACAGCTATGCCATAGGAAAAATATACAAATCTTTGTCCTAAATTTGATACACCTATATTTCTTTTTACTGTATAACCAAGATAATAGTGGTATGGATCATCGCCCACTATGCTCATAGTTTCCCAAAGTCTTTTTTGATTAGCATATGTATGTTTATTATTTACCATACAATTTGTGACTTCTATACCACACATTCCACCAAATTGCCTTAATCCCTGGCTATCCCAATAATATGTATCGCCATTGTTATCTGCATAGTATCCTATTTCACTCGGTGTAGTTTTGGCAAAAGCTAAAAGCTCATCATTTGCAACTAGCTTAAAACTAACTCTATACCCACCCTTAACTTGTTTCATTTCATCTAAATTAAGAGCTTTAACCCCTTGAGAATTATCACTTATTACATATTAAAATCAATTTGTTATTTGAAACATTTATTGTTTTAATGGAAAAAATCTAAAAATATTTAGAAAGGTAACAATGAAAAAGATTTTCTTAACTTTTATGGTTTTACTTAGTTGTGTTTTTGCTAGTGATGAACTAAGTATAGACAGTTTATTTAAAAAGCAAATAGGCTTAAGAAGTATCACAAGCTTTTCTTTGCTTAGTACAGGAAATGCAAATTCTTATACACTTTATCCTAACATCATTGTAGGTGGAGATCCTACAATTTGGAATGATACAAAGCAAGTGTTTTTAACTCAAACTTTCATTTACACTCTAACACCTAAGTTTGACATACTTATTTCAGGTGGCGGAAGCTATGCAAGAGCTGAATATACAAACTTTTTTACAAATGAGTATTCTAGTAAAAACAGAATAGGCTTTGATAGTTTATGACTAGGTTTTATTTATACAGGCGATAGCATTGCAGATTTAATTCCACAAATTACCTTTCAAACTGCAGTCGTTCAAAGAGAAAAAGCAATCAATCAAACCAAAAACTTTTATCTAAAATCACAAAGCTTACAAGCTAGTTTAAGGGGATATAGCGACCCTGTTGTATATAGCATTTATTTATAATCAATCAAGAAAATTTAAAACCCTTAAAATAGAGTATGGAAATAGTATTTATGTGGGTGGGGATTTATCTATCATACTAAGTCCTAAGATTACTTTGGATTTAGGAGCAGAGCAAAGATTTCAAACCGAGCAAAAAATCAATGGCTATCAAAATTCTGAAGTGCGTTCTATTCCAACTTTAAGTTTAGGTTCTACTTATAGCATTAATTCAGATACCGCAGTTTCTGTTAATGCTAGTTTTGGGGGAAGTTCTGCTTCGCCTGATAGTATATTTGGGATAAGCTTATGGAGAAAATTTTAAAAATTTTATTATTTTTATCCATTCTTTCTTTGAATGCAAAAGCAGAATGGGTAGTCAAGTCTTATCAAGAAATTAAAAACGAAAGAGTAATAAGACAAACTTACGAGCAATCTTGCGGAGCTTCATCTTTGGCAACTTTAATCGATATACTTGATGATAAAAAGCTTGATGAGCTTAAACTTTTACAAACCATGAGCAGACAAAAGCTTTATACGGATATGGTAAGCTTTGCAGATTTAAGCGATGCGGTTAAAAAGCTAGGTTATGAAAGCAATTCATACCAAATCAATAGAGAAAGCTTAGACAAGCTTGTAAATATTCCAATGCTTGTAAAAATTGAAGATGACCCACGCTTCCCACATTTTGTGGTAATTATTAATCACAAGGGGAATTATTTACAAGTGCTTGATCCAAGCCATGGAGAATACATAAGCTCTAAAAGTCAATTTTTAGTATTTGGGATAGATATAATAAAGGCGGTTATGCTTTAATTGTTGCTCCTAAAAAAGAGTTAAAACCTTTCAAGCTAAATACTCCAAAATCTTTGCATTTTGATTTTAAGCCTTTTAGCTTATATTGATTTTTATTGTTTTTTGATTAGAGAACTAATTTTTCATCTTAATTGCTCTAATCTTTCTTTTTTAGAGCCAATCTCAGTAATTTGTACTCCAAAATTTCCATCTACAATAACTACTTCCCCATAGGCAATCTTTTTATCACCTATTAAAATTTCTAAAGGATCATTAGCTAATTGATCAAGCTCGATAACTGAACCTATGTCCATAGTTAAAACATCCTTTAAAAGCATTTTTTTACTACCAATACGCACTCTTATAGGCAAACGCACATCCATAATCAAGCCGATATTTCTTAACTCTTCAACGCTTGCTAAGGTTTTATGGTCTTGAGTATGCTCTTCATGAGTTGTAACAATTTCTTCTAAATCAGTTTTAGTTAAAACTTTATAAATTTTCTCATCAAATACTAAGGAAATTTTCTCTTCTAAATCAGCTATTTTTACATTATATAAATATATTTTATGAAAGCCGCCAAGTTCTAGACTATCTGCAACAAATTCACAATTTTCTAAACTAAATTCCATTTTTGGAATTTCTTTTTGTGCACCTAAGGTTGTAGAAAATGCTGAAATGATATTTTGTATAGCTTCTTTAGCCGCGTCCATTTCATCTTCATTTAGCTCACTATTTTTAGAGATTTCTTCTTCTCCCATCATCCACTCACCAATTGCACTCATTAAAACCGCACTTGCTAAGATTTTGATTTTCATCTCATTATTGACACTAAAAGTAGCACTAACTAATGGCGGAGTCATAGAATCTTGAGAATTTACATCATACTCATAATACTCGCTAAATTCAGCACTTTTCCCTGTTAAGCCTTCTATTGTGCTTATGCACTCGTTGACAAATATGCCTAAAAAATCATTGATCATCTTCTTCCTCTTCTAACTCTTCATTTTCATCATAAGAATTTGCCTTTGCTCTTCTTTCATCTTCATATTTTTCAAGCATTTCTTTAATCTCATCTTTATCAGTTTTAATAAGTTCTAAGATTTTAATCGACTTTCTAAATCTATGAAGTCCTACTTGAGCTAAAAATACTTCTTTTTTATCTATGGCTACTATAGCTTTATCATCTGCACTTCTATCAAGTTTTAAAATATCTCCTTGTTTTAAATCTAAAAATTCATTTACATTGATAAAAGTTTTACCAAGCATAGCTTCATAAATCACTTCAGCACGACCGATCAAAGTTTTAAGTTCTTTGTTTCTTGACTTTTTAGCCGAAGTTTCACCCATCATAATATCACGATTTGCTAAACGGCTCAAAATACTTTCCAAATGCACAACTGGATAGCATATATTTACCATACCACTTGAATTTCCTATGATAATCTCCATTACCACCATGATAACAATCTCATTTTGAGAAACAATTTGCACAACATTTGGACTTGATTCTTTTGCTTCAACACTTGGATAAATTTCCGTAACATTCATCCAACTTTCTTTAAGTCTTTGCATAATAATACGCAAAATAGAATCAAGCAAGTTAAGTTCTATTTCTGTAAGCTCTCTTAAGGTGTCAAAACTTTCACCTTGACCACCCAAAAGCCTATCTATCATAGGGAAAGCAATACTTGGATTAATCTCTAAAACACAATTTCCATCTAAAGGTTTAATAGAAAAAACATTAAAACTTGTCGGTGAAGGTAAAGACATCAAAAATTCACCATAAGTCATTTGATCAACTGAGTGTAGTTTAATCTCAACTATACTTCTCATCATAGATGAAATTTGCGAAGCAAGATTTCTAGCTAATTTATCATGAATTCCTTTAATAGAACGAAGTTGTTCTTTTGAAACCCTATTTGGACGCTTAAAATCATATACTACAATATCTCTTTTATCTTCTATTTCTTCTAATTTTGAAGAAGCAGCACTATCATCGCTATCATCATCAACGACTTCTAAAAGAGCATCAATTTCTTCTTGGGAAAGTATTTCAGCCATTAAACTAGCCTTTCTCTAATCTTCTTAAGCAAACGCTTATGAATTTGTGAAATTCTTGACTCGCTAATCTCTAAAATCTCTGCAATTTCTTTTAAATTTAATTCTTCATAATAATAAAGCTGTATCACAAGCCTTTCTCTTTCTTTAAATTCTTCCAAAACCGCGTTGATTTTTTCTATTAATTCTTCTTTTTCTATTTGTTCTATGATATTACTATCATTAAAACAATTTAGCTGTTCATCTAAAGGCATAACAAGCGATATAGCATGAGCTGCTCTTGCTTCTTTTACCTTTTCTACTTCTAAATTTAATCTTTGTGCTAAATACTCATCATCAGGTTCTTTTTCATTTTCTTGATAAAACTCATCTATAATAGCGTCAATATCTTTGATGATTTTTCTATTGCTTCTACTCATTACATCAAGGCTTCTTAGATAATCAAGCATAGCTCCATTTACTCTTTTTCTTGCAAAACCCCAAAAATTGTCATTTTGTTCTTTATCATAGCGACGCGAGAGTTTAATCATCTCTTCTACGCCAATACTAATTAAATCATTTACATCAATACTTGCAGGCAAACGCTCTTTAAGTCTAAAAGCCATAGCTCTTAATGCGGGCATATAAGAGATGACTAAGTCATCTTGTTCTTTTTTTAGCGTAGAAGCATAAGCATTATGCGGCTGCATGTTTTACTTTTCTTTTTGAAGAGCTATCAAGTTTTTTAAGGTCTTCACGCTCTTCTTGAAGTTTTTCAAGCAAGTAATCCATTTTCTTTTCTCTTGCAGCTAATTCTGCTATAAAGCTATTATTTTCATTTTCATATTTTTCTTTATTAAAGCTTCTACCACTAATTTTATTTGCATCTACAAAAATCATAATTACTATATGGATTAAAACATAAAATACAAAAGTAATCAAACAAGTATATACAACTATCTCTACTGCATCTTCTATATTAACTATGGTGAACATTAATCCTATAAAAAAACCACAAACAGTAAAAAAAGCAACAAAATTTTCTGGTCTCATCTTTTTCCTTCAATCTAAAAACGATCCAAAAGCTTTTTGAAAAAACTCATAATGCTTTTATCTCCCACATTATTAAGCACTTTTTGTTCCAACCTATACAAAAGCTTAGAAGCTATGGCTTTGAGTTCATCACTTGCATTTGTATCATCATCACTAAATAAAGTTCTTTTTTTAATACTAGAACTAATATCTTTACTTTGACCTAAAAATCCTAAAAATTCTAAATTTAAATTATGCTTAATGTTAATATCTGCTACTTTTTTAATATTATCAAAAATTCTTAAAGCCTCATTTTCATTTCTAACTACATTAAATACCATTAATAAATTCTCTTTAGTCTTTGAAGTAGTTTTTATAGTAGCATAAGCATCGGTAATTGCGGCAGGATCAGGTACAGTTATGACAATAACCTCATCAGACATTTCTAAGAAATTCCCTATATTACCACCAATACCTGCTCCTGTATCAATGATTAAAAAGTCTAAATCATCTAAAATACTTGTTTGATTTAAAAATCTCTCATAAATATTTTTATCATTGTATTTTAAAATTTCATCGCCACTCTCACCTGGGATAAGCCATAAATTTGGCTTGACTTCTATTAGAATATCTTCTAGTGAGCATTCACCTTTTAAAACATGTAAAAGGTTTTTTTCTACACGCACATTTAAAATCACATCTAAATTTGCAAGCCCTATATCTGCATCAAAAAGCCCTACTTTATATCCATTTTTAGCTAGGATGTTGCCCAAATTTGCACTAAAAGTACTTTTTCCAACCCCACCTTTACCGCTAGTAACTGCGATAAAATGGGTATGTTTTACATTTGAGTTTTCATTTTTTACTAGATCTTTTAATTTTTCTGCTTGATTACTCATTTTCATCCCTTCTAAAACCTTCTAACACACAACGCACCAAAAAGTCGCTATTTGCTACTTCTATATCATCAGGTACTTCTTGACCTATGGAAAAAAAGCTCATCGGAGTGCTAGTTTCATAAAGCAAAGAAAACACATTTCCAAATACTTTTGTTTCATCAAATTTTGTAATGATTAAAGTGTCTATATTTAAAAATGAAAAATTATTATAAGTTTCTAATAAATCTTCATATTTTGTATTTGCTGAAAGTACTAAATTCACATCAATTTGTGCATTAGAATGCGATAAAAATTCTTTTGTTTTTTCAAGTTTTGCCTTATCATACTGTGAATTTCCGGTTGTATCTACTAAAATAACCTCACAAGTATTTAAACTTCTAATCGCATCATCTAAGTCATTTGGCTCTATACTATCAATGATAGGAAGCTTCATCATCTTAGCATATTGAAAAAGTTGCTCTACTGCACCTATTCTATAAGTATCAAGAGTTATAATACCGGTTTTATAGCGTCTATCTCCATAAGCATAGCGAAAAGCAAGTTTAGCTAAAGTAGTAGTTTTACCCACTCCTGTTGGGCCTACTAACATCATAATTTTTTGCTTTTTAATTTCACTTTCTAAACGACATGGAAGCATATTACGCAAAAGTGAGTAAAAATACCTTTGCACTGCTTCTTGATTTGCTTTCATAGTGCTTGGCATATTTTCAATAGTCGCTTTCATAATCGCTTCTAAATGCGCTTCTTGCATACCACTTGCTTTAGCTTGCTTATAAATACTTGCAAACTCAGGCGGTATAGCTAATTCTTTGCGTAAATCTGCCTTATCATCCCACATCATATCCACAAGCAAATTCATTTTATCATTAAGCTTGTTCATTTGTTTTTCAAAGGCTTCAATTTTTTTATCATAATTTGGATTTGGCATAGAAAAATCTTGATAGTTTGAAACCTTGCTAATTTCTGAGCTAACCTGAGAAAGCTTGTTTTTTAAATTTAAAAAATTATCATCTTTTTTGCTTGTATTTAAATAAGGATTAATAGGTTTTTGCTTAGCTTTTGAAGAAAAATCAAGCACTACATCTTCTTCTTTTTTTTCATCTTCAAGTTTTGGAGCTTGAATTTTAGCCTCAGGAAAACTTGCTGTATTTGGTTTTTTCTTTGGTGGCATAGGTAAATTGTTTTGTTTTAAATGCTCTTCATAATCAGCTTCTTCAATCGCCACTATAACCTCATACAAAGGCTTTTGATTGATAGTTTTTGGACGAATTTGCTTATTAGTTACTATCAAAGCCTTATCGCCATAATCTTGCTTGACCTTAGGTATAATCTCATCTGTGCTTTCAACCGTAAAAGTATGAATCAATTGTCCCATATTTTTCCTTATCTTAACAAGCCCAAAGGCAAAGTTACGCTAATTCTATCATTTACCCCCGCATGAGGCACTATGCAATACTCATCTTTACGCGCTTTTTTTGAAAAATACAACAAATCCAAATCAAGCGTTCTAGGAGCATTTTTAAAAGTTCTTTTTCTTTTGAATTTAAACTCATAAAAAAACAAAACTTTTAAAAGTGCTCTTGCATGCAAACTTGTGCTTACAACCATCACTGCATTAGTAAAGTCTTTTTGCTCTTCAAAGCCAAAAGCTTTATTAATCAAAAATGGCGATGTTTGCAATACTTGCAAGCGTTTATCTTGCATTAAAAGCCTAAATAAACTCCGAAAGCGTTTTTTTTCATCTTCTATATTGCTTCCAAGTCCTATAATGGCTATGTATTTTCCTTTTTTATCAGCCTTTGAATAAAAAGGAAAAAAACGAATTTTTTCTAACCTTCTAGCCCCTTTAATCAGCAAGTTATAACACCACTGCCTTTTCTTTATCAAGATAAACCATATCTTCTATCCTAATGCCAAATTTATCTTTGATATAAATTCCAGGTTCAATGGTAAATACCATACCTTCTTTTAACTCATAATCACTTCTTGGACTAATGTTTGGTAACTCATGTATATCAAGCCCCACTCCATGCCCTAAGCTATGAATAAATTCTTTTTCAAAACCTGCGTTTTTAATCACTTCTCTTGCGATAAAATCAAGCTCACTTGCCATCATACCAACGCGTGCTTTTTCTATAGCTTGAAGCTGAGCTTGCTTAACCACCTCATAAATTTGTATAATTTCTTTGTCTTTAAAATTTGGCTTATTTTTATCAAAAACTATACCATTCTCATCAAAACAAGCCGTTCTTGTGCGATCAGAACAATACCTTTGATAAACCACACCCGCATCAACTAATAACAAATCTCCATATTCTAAACATTTATCACCAGGTAAAGCATGTGCTTTAGCTGCGTTTTCATTAATAGCCACAATAGGTGAAAAAGAAAGTCCTAAAGAACCTTTTTTTTGAAAAATTTCACATGCTTTAAAATGTAATTCTTTTTCGCTTTTTCCATGGCCTTCTTGGCTGATAAATTTAGCAAATTCTTCAAAGCATTCTTTACCAAAATTTACAGCCTTTTGCAAAAGTTGTAATTCCTTGGCATTTTTTATAATGCGTTTATTTTTACTTAAGTCTAATTTTTCTTCAAAAACGATATTAACACTTTTACTAAGTTCTTTAAATTCAAAATAACTAAAGTCTTTTGGGTCAAAACACACCCTATCAATTCCTGCTTTTTCTAAAAGCTCTCTAGCACTAGCAAAAAGATCTTGTGCTAAAACTACCTTAGCATTTTTTATCATTTCGCTAGCTTCAAAGCTATATCTTGCATCAGTGATGAAAAAAGCTTTATCTTCAAGTTTTAAAAACAAAGCATTATCGCAAGAATAACCGCACTCATAAAAAAGTGCATTTTCGTTTTTTAAGATAAAATTCATTGATTTGCTTGTTGTGCTTTTGCTTGAGCTGCTTTATATGCATTGATTTGATCAAAAATTTGGAAAAGTCCCATTAGAGCCATATGATAACCAAAAGGACCAAAACCTACCACGCTACCTGCACAAACTGGCGCTATCATGCTTTTTTGTCTGAATTCTTCTCTTCTGTAAGTATTGCTAATATGCACTTCAATCACAGGCATATTAATCGCCGCAATCGCATCGCGGATTGCTATAGAAGTGTGTGCATAAGCAGCTGCATTAATAATCACTCCATCTACACTGCCTAAGCATTCTTGAATTTTATCAACTAGCTCACCTTCAAAATTACTTTGAAAAAACTCAATCTCCACATTAGCTTGTTTTGCGGCTTGTTTCATTTGCTCGTGGATATCTTCCATTTTCATATTACCATAAATGTGAGTTTCTCTTACACCAAGCATATTAATGTTTGGTCCTTGTATCACCATAACTTTCATAATCTAACCTTTATTTAGTAATATTTACTATATTATAACACTTTAAAGCTAAATTTTAGCTACAATTTACCTTTTTAAAGGATGGAAAATGTTTATAATAGCACCCAAAATCATCCTAACCTGTGATGATAAATTTAGTATTTTAGAAAAAAAAGCTATTCTTTTTGATGATAATATTTTAGAAATTGATAGCTTAGAAAATTTACAAAAATCCTATCCAAAAGCCAAGCTTATACCAACTCCAAAAAATACCTTACTTTTACCTGCTTTTATCAACCCGCACATGCATTTAGAATTTAGTGCAAATAATGGAAATTTAGTCTTTGGAGACTTTTTAAAATGGCTTGATAGCGTTTTTAATAACCGCGAGCAATTAAACGAAAAAGCCAAAGAAAAATTAATCTCACAAAATATTCATAAAATGCTAAAAAGTGGCACTGCTACTATAGGAGAAATTTCAAGCTTTGGGGGCGATTTAAACCCTTGTGTAAATTCACAAGCTAGGGTGATATTTTTCAATGAAATTTTAGGTTCAAGTGAAAATTTTATCCAAGCAAAAAAAGAGGAATTTTTAACTCGTTATGAAAAAAGCATGAGCTTTAAAACTTCTAAATTTATCCCTGCTATTTCAGTGCATGCACCCTACTCAACCCACCCAGAGCTTGCTAAATTTGCTATAAAACTTGCTAGAGAAAATGATCATTTACTAAGCACACATTTTCTTGAAAGTAATCATGAAAACAACTGGCTAAGATTTAAAAAAGGTGGTTTTAAAAAGAGCTTGGCTAAATTTAGCAAAAATCCTATGCCATTTTACACTCCGCAAAGCTTTTTAGAACTTTTTAAAGATCAAAGGACTTTATTTACACATTGCGTGTATTTTAAAGAATGGAATTTGCTAGATAAAAATCTGCACTCAATCACGCATTGTGCTTTTTCAAATAGGCTTTTGAGTAAAAATACTTTTAAATTAAAATCTGCTTTAAAAAATGGTATTAATATCCATCTAGGAACCGATGGCTTAAGTTCAAATACTTCTTTAAGCATGCTTGATGAAATGAGAGCAAATTTACTTATACATGATGATTTAGAGTTAGAAAATTTTGCCAAAATGTTACTTTTAATGGCAACAAATAAAGCCGCAAAAGCCTTAAATTTAAACCTGGGTCAAATTCAAAAAGGCAAAATAGCTGATTTTAGTCTTTTTGCTTTACCAAATAGTGCAAATTTAAAACAACTTCCTTTGCAATTTATCTTACAAAGCAAAGAAGTGTTAAAACTTTTTATAGAAGGAAAAGAAATAATATAAATATCTTAAACAAGAGTTTCTAATCAAAATTAAAATATTTCTGTTATACTTAAAAATTATAAGAATCTTTAATAAAATTTAAGAAAGTCATATGAAAAAATATTTAATAATATTTATTTTTATAACTCAAATTTTAGCTTTAAATGATTTTGAAGTTATTAATGTTCATAAAGCACACGATCTTAATATCACAGGAAAAAATATAAATGTAGGTATTATAGATTCTGCTTTTAATGCAAATCATCCTAGTTTGCAAGGACAAATCATAGAGCAACAATACTCAACAGTAAATAATAAACCTTATACTCCTGATCTAACAGTAGACACTCACGGATCACATGTAGCAGGAATTATACTTGGTAATTTTAAAAACATTAAAGAACCATATGGGATTGCTTACAATGCGAAAATGTATGGAATTCAAATTTTTGGCTATAACAATGGAAGTCAAAAAATAATTCCTTATAATATTTATGATTATTTTAAAGATAAAGAAATAAAAATAATCAATAATAGTTGGAATACGCAATTATATCCAATAGTAGGAATGAGTCAGCTCGGGTGGTATGTATCAGATCTTAAAAAGCAAAATTCTAATTATTTTTTAAATTTAGCAAACAACAATAAACCGCTTGATGGGATTATAAAGTTAGCAAAAGAAAAAAACATTCTAATACTATTTGCAGCTGGAAATGAGGGTATAGTATCACCTGGATTTAATGCTACTCTTCCTTATTATGATGAAAATTTAAGATCATGGCTTAGCATTGGAGCCATTGATTCTTCTAAAATTACAAAAGATGAAAATGGAAAACTTATATTATCCTCTAAAGCTATAGCATCGTATAGCAATGGATTAAAAGGAGTTGAAAATTTTTCATTAGTAGCACCTGGAAGTTTTGTTAATTCAGTTAATGCTGCTTATAATATACAACCCATTTTTGGAAGACCTGATAAAAATTTATATGTTAAAATGAGTGGTACTTCTATGGCAACTCCTATGGTAAGTGGAGCTGCTGCTTTAGTGTCAGAAAAATTCCCTTTTTTAAATGGAAAACAAATAGCTGATGTTTTATTAAGTACAGCAAATAAAAATTACAAAACTCCAAAACTAACAGTAAAAGAAACTCAACTTCTCAATACTTCCAATGGAAGAAAACAATCCTATTATACTATTATTTATATAGATACGCCTATCCCTGATGATAAAAATAAAATAAAACAAGATTTGATAGATGCTGGATATTGGAGTTTTGAAGCAGATAAGATATTAAACAATCTAATCGACAAATATCCACTTATGCAAAATGCCAATGAAGACTACAAAGGAATACAAACTCTCAAAAAAGAACAAATCTTAGGACAAGGCATTCTGGACATTAAAAAAGCCATAAATGGTATAGGAATTTTAGATGCAAATAGATTAAATTCACAAGATATTACCGATACTTATGGCGAAAAAGAAGCTTACTATACTATAAATACTCAAGGATATAACGCGACTTTTAGCAATGACATATCTCAAAAAAAATGGGATGATAGTTTACATAGACTCGATGCTTTAAATTCTCCAAAAGATGAAATACAAAATTTAAATATTGGATTTATCAAAGATGGTCAAGGGAGGTTAATTTTAAGTGGAGAAAATACTTATCTTGGTAAAACTATAGTAAAAGAAGGTGAGCTTTCCCTAATAAAAACACAAAACAATAAAGGAATTATAAGTGGGGAGGTTAAAGTTTTAACTAATGGTAAATTTAGTGGAAATGGTTTAATAAAAAATAATTTATACAATCAAGGAATTGTGAGACCTGGAAATCAAGACTTAAGCGATTTAATTGTAGAAGGTCTATATAACCAAAAAAACAATGCTATTTTGCAGCTTGATTTTGGAAATAATGGTAATTCTAAACTTATAGCAAATTCTTATCAAATAGAAGGTGGTAAATTACAATACATACCATTACCTATGTTTTACACTAGTGGCAATATAATTACTATAAATTTAGCTGGATTAAAAAATAATATAAATGACTTTGAAAAAGTTGAAATATCAGGAAACAATAGTATTGATTTTGTTGCTGTATTAGATGAAGATAAAGTTAGTATTAATAAGCCCGCGCCTGAACCAAAACCTGAACCAAAACCTGAACCAAAACCTGAACCAAAACCTGAACCAAAACCT
>NZ_JAKMSO010000020.1:0-1691 GCF_025772685.1 Campylobacter sp. CNRCH_2015_1657
CCCTCAGTTTCCAAACATTAACTATCAAAGAGCATAATTACATTTGTAAAAGCAAACATTCATAGATAACTCCTTAGTTTTTAAAGATCTAGTTTCAAACTAGATCTTTAAAGATAATTCAATCTATAAATACAACCCTTTAATATATTTTTATCGTTTTTATTTACTTTAAGAATTCTTATATAAAACTATGCTATAATACAAGCCATAGTTTTAATTTTAATAAGGAGAATTCTCATGAAACTAGTTAAACTTAGTTTAGTAGCAGCTTTAGCTGCAGGTGCTTTTTCAGCAGCTAACGCTGTTTCACTTGAAGAAGCTATAAAAGATGTTGATGTATCAGGAATGTTCAGATATAGATTTGAATCTGATAGAAGAGATATTGGTAACACAATTGTAGATGGTTATAACAACTCTAAAGAAAACAAACACAGATTTAAATCTCAATTAAATTTCAAAGCAGCTTTAGATGATAACTTCAAAGCTTTTGTTCAATTCCAATACAGCACAAATGAAGCTGGCTTTGGTACAGGTAATGGAACAAACACTCACGATACTTTCGCTGTTCAACAAGCTTACTTAGAATACACTAATGAAGCTTATGCTACAAGCGTAACTTTTGGTAAAATGGAAGTTGGTTCTATTTGGACTGATGATTTAGTAGGAACAGGAGCTAAAGTAGTAAACACTTCTATTGAAGGTTTAACTTTTGCAGGTTACTGGTTTGATAGCTTTAATGCTGAAGATGATGGTGACACTGCTGCTACTTTGAACGATAGAACAAATAACAACAAACAAAGTTTCCCTGTTATCAACATGGCTAAATCTTCATTATATGGTGCTGCTATATTAGGTGATTTTGATCCATTTGCGTTCCAATTATGGGCTGCTTATTCAAATAACTATGCATTCTTATACGCAGTAGATGCTAGCTATAAATTTGCATTCAATGATGCTAATTTCAAAATCCAAGCTCAATACTTAGGAAATAGTGTAGATAGTGACACAGAAAAACGCTTAAATGCTGATAACGCTAACTTCTATGCTGCTCAATTACAAGGACAAATTTCTGCTTTTGATTTCCAAGCAGGTATTGTTGGCTATGGTGAAAAAGATAAAAATACTATTGTTGTATTAGAAGATAAAGGTAGAATAATCGCTCCAGGTGAACAAATTTTCTATTCTCACGGTAGTAGATTAACCGGAGATATGGGTGAAAACTTCTTCTATTTTGCAGGTTTAGGTTATACTTTTGCTGAAACTGTTAGAGTAGGATTTGACTATATCGGTGGTAAAACTGAATATGCAGCAGGTGCTGAAACAGATAAAAATGAATATATCGCAAGAGTATCTTATGCATATAGCCCAAAACTTACATTTAGTGGCTTCTATTCTTACTTAACTGAAGATTTCAATAAAGCTGGTGTTCATGATAGCGATGATCAATTCATCAGACTTGAAGCTCTATACAAATTCTAATTATAAAAGCTAAGCCAAAAGGCTTAGCTTACTATATCTAAAATTATCTCTTCTTTTAATCCTTGTATCTTGATTTCTTTTATTTTTAATTCATTAGGTAGATTTTCAAGCAAAGCTTCTTTATTATGTATATTTTTACTTGCTAATACTCTTAGTATTTTACCCCTATAAGCTTTAGCAAAATGACTTAAAGTTTTGGAATTTTTTAAAAA
>NZ_JAKMSO010000021.1:0-1140 GCF_025772685.1 Campylobacter sp. CNRCH_2015_1657
GTGTTAATTGCTAAGCTGGGGTTGGTGATTTTGATTGGATGTGATTGTTATTTTTTATAATTTTTTTATTAAAAAATAATTTTTTTATATTTAAATAATGCATTTTTTTATTAAAAATAATACAAGATAATTTTTCCCTTAAAATTTACAATTTTTAAACAAGGATAATTCATTATGAAAAACATTACAAGAAGTTTAACGGGAAAATTAACTTTTTTTGTTTTTTTAGCAATTATAGCTATTTTATTTATAGCAAATGCATTTAATTATGCCGAAGTAAAGCATGATGTTCAAAAACTCATCAATGATATACAAGTTAAAACAATGCAAGATGTTTTAAAGAATTTTGATGACTACACTGCTTCAAGAAGCGATGCTATTAGATCTGTCGCCTCTGAATTGCAAAAAAATCCTAATGCGAGTTTAGAAGAAATTTACACTATGGTTAAAGTTGCAAAAGAAGCTAGTCGTTTTGATGTGCTATATGTAGGACTTGCACACAATGGTGCAATGATTAGATCAAATGGAAACCATCAAATGCCATCTGATGGCTATGATCCTAGAACAAGAAGTTGGTACACAAGTGTTGCTTCTGGAGAAAACAAAGTTGTAATATCAAAGCCTTATATTGCCCCTAGCTTAAAAGCTCCTTCTTTATCTTTTTCATATCCTATAGTTGTTAATGGTAAATTTATAGGTGCAGTAGGTGGAAATTATGATTTAAATACTTTTTCAGATAATGTATTATCAATGGGAAGGTCACAAAGCGGATATACTGTGGTTTTAGATAATGATGGAACTATACTTTTTCATGAATCTTCTGAGGCATTATTAACAAAAAATGAATTAAGTCAAAATATAGTAAAATCATATCTTTCAACACCTGAAGGAAAATCAGGACTTCTTTCAAGCTCACCAATGTTAATTGAAGATGGAAATGCTCCTCGCAAGGCTGTGATTTGTCAGAAATCTTCAACAGGATATAATGTTTGTGTGATTGCAGATGAAAAAATCTATAAAGATCCGGTAAATAAAGCTTTAATACAACAAATCATTATTGGTGTTATAAGCTTGGTAATTGCTCTTGTAATTATAAGATTTATGATTAATTATAATCTTTCTCCACTTCAAAAAATCCAA
>NZ_JAKMSO010000022.1:0-1084 GCF_025772685.1 Campylobacter sp. CNRCH_2015_1657
AAGCAATAGCTAAAACTACGAAAAGAGATACTATAATTATAGTTGCTATTAATTTTTCTATAGGCATTTGTATCGAGCCAACTGGAGCCATAGTCACAATAGACCAATAATCATCAGCACCATCCCATACATCAAAGTTTGCTATCGCTGCTCTATTTGCATTTCCTGTAGAAGCTGGTGTGAAGTCAAATAGAGTATTAGTTTGATTTTTTTGTAAATCAATTAATAAATTCGCACTAGGATGCGGGTTGATTTGAGTAATATTTTTACCTATAAATTCGGTTGCAGGGCTAACTGCTATTAGACCATTTTTGCCTAATAATAATCTTTGATCGTCTTTGAAAACACTTCTTTCAGGATTTGTAAGCTCATGTTGAAGTTGTGTTAAACTTCCTAAAGCCCCTATAACCCCTATGATTTCTCCTTTTCTTACTATAGGCACAGCAATATTATAAGCTAGAATTTCTTCATTGTTGATGGTAAAATTTTGAGGTCGACCTATTGATTCTTTTCTATTTTTTATTGCATTTTCAACGCTTTGCTGATTTAAAATGACATCTTCTGCTTGGACTAATTGTACACCACCTTTTTCTCTTAAAGAAGTGTCGTGCAGTAGCATTAAAAATTTATTTGATTGTGTTAAAAGTTTAGGGTTAATGTCATTATATTTGGAAGTATCAAGAATATGCACATAAATATATGCTATCCAGCCATTAGAATCTAAAGCTCCTTCTAAAATATTTTTAATTCTGCGTTCTTCTATTGTGTCTTGTTCTGCGATGATGCTATCAATGGTGTTTTCTGCACCCATTAGTGTTGAATGTACACTTTCTGTTGCTCCACGGACGATATTTGCATATCTAAAAGCACTTGTTTGAAGTAATTTATCTGCTTCAGTGTGTAAGATATTTGAAGATTGCATAGCAATTACACTTGCTAAAATTCCAATACCTAAGACTATAATTGCAATTACAACAGCAACTATTTTGGTCCCTATTTTTAAATTTGAAAACAATATATCTCCTTTAATTTATATGTTTAAATTATTAAGATATATTTTATCTTAAGTATAATTATTTTTCAA
>NZ_JAKMSO010000023.1:0-1079 GCF_025772685.1 Campylobacter sp. CNRCH_2015_1657
AAATAAAAAAATTATTTTTTTAGGATAAAATACATCCTTTTTAAAAACACATAAAGGAGATACATTGTTTTCAAATTTAAAAATAGGGACCAAAATAGTTGGAGTTGTAATTTCCATAGTAATGCTAGGTATTATAATCTTAGCAAGTATTTTTTCCATACAAGCTTCAAATATCTTACACACTGAAGCAGATAAACTACTTCAAATTAATGCTTTTAGATATGCAAATATCGTCCGTGGAGCAACAGAAAGTGTTTATTCAACTTTACTAGGAGTAGAAGATACTATAAAAAATACTATTTCAAATGAAAATAGTATTGATGATACAGAAGTGCAAAATATTTTAGAAGGTGTGCTTGATTCAAATGAAAAAATTGCATATATGTATGTTCATTTTTTTAATACCCCAATCAATCAAAATACCAACCCAAAACTACTTACAAATCAGCATAAATTTTTAATGTTACTTCATGATACTTCTTTAAAAACAGAAGGCGGCGTGCAATTAGTTCAAGCATATGATGCATTTTTACAACAACAAAGTATTAATAATGCTATATCAACACAAAAAGAATCAATAGGAAAACCTCAAATTTTCAACATCAATGGTGAAGAAATTTTTGCATACAATATTGTAATTCCAATCTTTAAAAATGGAAATATTATAGGTGTAGTTGGAGCTTTAGGAAGTTTAACGCATTTTAGAGGAGAGCTAACAGATCCAAAAAGAAGTATTTTCAAAGATGATCAAAGATTATTACTTGGTGCTGAGGGTCTAATAGCAGTTAGTCCTGTTTCTAAATTTACAGGAAAAAGTATTTCAGAAGCAAATCCTCATCCTAGTGCAAAAACATTAATACAATTACAAAAAGATAAAATAAATACTGTTTTTGACTTTACTCGCGCAAGCGATGGAAAGAAAAATAGAGCAGCAATAGCTACTTTTGATCTTTGGGATAACTCACAAGATGCTTGGTCTATTGTGACTATGGCTCCAGTTGATTCTATACAAATGCCTATTACAAAACTTATAACAACCATAGCATTTATATCTCTTTTTGTTATTTTAGTAATTGTGA
>NZ_JAKMSO010000024.1:0-1057 GCF_025772685.1 Campylobacter sp. CNRCH_2015_1657
TATAAAACTAGCTGCAATAACTGCAGTAATTTGAATATAGGCCATTTTCTTGCTAGATTCTTCTATGCTGTCTATATCTGTTACACTGCAGATAGTATCTGAATCTATTTTATCGCAAATAGATAATTTTTCTTTGCCCATTTCATTAGTATAAAAAAATGCCTCGCCTGGTTTTGCTTTACTAAAAGCTTTAGCAACAATAGCAACATTTTTATTATCTTTGCCAAAATAGTTTTCATCGGTTGAAGCAAATGCAAACAATGCTTTATCAAAAACAAAAGATGAGCCTGGTAAATGTTTTAATCTATCTTCTAATTTCTTCACAGAAACATCGATAGCTAAAACCCCTATAAACTTACCATTTTTAGTTAAAGATATAGAATAGGTAAAAGTAGGAAGCCCTGTTGCTATATCTGTATAAATATCAGTTACATTCCAACCAGTTTTCTTTCTAGCTGCTATATAAAATTCTCTTGTAGTTGCATCATAATTTTGCTCTTTTCCATAAATTAAATAATTTACTCCTTTGGCATCGCTGTCTTTGTTACTTAAAACTAATTCCCCATCAGGTTTTGCCAAATAAATAGCTTGATAATCGCCTATATCTTTTGCAGCTTTTAACTGAATTCCAACATCTTCTATTAATGTTTCTTCGTTGGCTAAAATTTCATATGGATGGTGTAAAATACTTTGGGCAAATCTTTCTAATGCACTTGAAGAGTTGTTGTAAAAATTTTGTGTTAAATTTTTTGCAGAAATAAGTTTATCTTGTTCTGCTTTTATAACTTCTTTAAACAGAGAGTCTTTTACAAAAACAAAAGTTATAATGCCTAAAATAAGTAGACAAAATATAGCAATAAAATTTGCTATGAGTGAGATTTTTATTTTCGCACTTTTCATTGGTTTTCCTTTTTATGTAAATTTGTAGTTATTTTTTGAAAGTGAAAAAATTATCTCATAGCAGTATAAATTTAAAAAAACAATATATTAATAAAAAATTATCTATATAAATAATATTGGATAAATATAAATTTTATTAAAACACAATATAAAAAAC
>NZ_JAKMSO010000025.1:0-735 GCF_025772685.1 Campylobacter sp. CNRCH_2015_1657
ATATAAGAAATATAAGAAATATAAGAAATATAAGAAATATAAGAAATATAAGAAATATAATCTAAAAAATTAAAACATATTTAACAAACCACTAAAGAACAAAAATAATTTTAGCAAATTGATAAAAAAGTCAACAAACAATTAAAAATAAACTACCAATAAATTATTAGAATACTTCAACATAGATTAAAAACCAAATTTAAAAACTATACTAAAAATAAAAAAATCTAATTTACCAGATTAATAAAAAAATAAATAATTAAAAACTAGAAATTAAAAAATCACCTACGGCTAACAACCATAAAAAACCTAAAACTAAATCAAACACTAAAAATAAGAATTAAAATATCTACGGTTAACAACCAAGTTGGCTAAACCACTAAATAAAAATCACAAAAAATAAAATAATAAAACCAACCACCAAATAAGCCATTAAAACAATTCAATAACTAACAACACAAATCTAAACCATAAAAAAATAAAACAATAAACCCAAAAACCATAACATATAAGAATAAAAATCGATAACAAAATAAAAAAACAAACCACTCTAAAAATTAAACCAATAAACAGCTAAATAGCATATAAAACTAAATTTTATAAAATAAAAAAATAACAACTAACAATAAGCATAAAAAATAAACTAATTTAAGGATTAAGCCAATAAATAATTAAAATAACTAAAATAACTAAAATAACTAAAATAACTAAAATAACTAAAATAACTAAAATAAC
>NZ_JAKMSO010000026.1:0-731 GCF_025772685.1 Campylobacter sp. CNRCH_2015_1657
CCAAGAAGCTGGGCATAAAGTACTTTGTAAATTTGGATATTGTTTCTAATGTTAAATATGTTAAATCCTAATTCAAATATTCGCTTCCACAAGTGTATGCCTAAGGAAGTTCATCAAATATATGACACCTTAAAGCTTATGGAACAAGAAGATACAAAAAAAGTAGAAGCTGAAGCTAAAAAAGAAGAACAAAGTAATTCTACAAATACAGATAAAGCAGACAATAAAAAAGATCAGCTTTTAGATATATTTGCTTAATCTTAATATTAAGGCAGTGGGTTTTGTCCATCTTCCGTGCTACGCACTCAGACAACCCCCGCACCCCAATTATCGCAAATCATAGCACCTTAACAGGTGCGATTTGCTAAAGCACCAAAAAGGAAAACTATCTATTAAACCCAGACCCTCTATCGTTTCTTTTAGTTTTTGCTTGTTCAAAAGAATTTTCAAAAGCTCTTTGATATTTAAGCTCTTTTTCTATTCTTTCGGCTTTTAATGGAAATATTTCTTTTAACTGCTCCACGCTTAAATTTTTTTTCGCACCATCTGCCTATTTCTTTTAGTCGAGTTTCTAATCTTTAATTATTTGTCTTGTGTGTTTCAAACAAAGTTCTTAAAGTATCTCTATCATCTTTGACTTTATCCACTTAATATTTCACTATCTCCTATCACATAGACTTTTGTGAAAATCCATCCCCTGCTTTTTTTAATATATAAAAACGCATACGCGC
>NZ_JAKMSO010000027.1:0-682 GCF_025772685.1 Campylobacter sp. CNRCH_2015_1657
TATAGTGTTAAAGATATTGCTATTAAGTTTAATTATATGAAGACAAGAACAAGTAAAATAGAGTTTGCTGCAGATAAAATTAAGCTTTATCAAAGAGAATTAAAATTTGAAGGGGATAGGACAATATACACAGAAGAAAATACACAAGCCAATATCACGCTAAAAGATGGTAAAAAGGGTGCTAAAGTAGAGTGGAATATAAGTGGAGACGCTACTTTAAATGATCATGATACAACATTTAATTCTAGTGGTGAAGCTAAAGCAACTATTACTTCCAAAGCTCCATTTAAAGATAACCCTGTAATTAATGTAAATACTATTGGACAAAGTGTTAGCACTACTATTACTTATGTAGATAAAGAATATATTCCTAGTATTATTTATCCTAGCTATAAGGGTTATAAGCAAACCATAGAATTAAATCAAGATTTTGATCTTGAGGTAAGTAATTTAATCCCGAATACAGAAATTGAAATATATCATGATTTTTTATCAGCGGCTAAACCAAAGCAAGATCATGTTAGAGTAAATTCAAATGGTAAGGCTACTTTGGAATTTTATGGAGTATCGAATCCATTGTGTAGTAATTTCAATATTCAATTTAAATATATGAAAACAAAAAATAAGTCAGCGGATTTTTTTACAGATGAAATTTATATATATAAACAGCTTACCTTGATTG
>NZ_JAKMSO010000028.1:0-615 GCF_025772685.1 Campylobacter sp. CNRCH_2015_1657
ATCTAATGTTTTCCAAAAACTGACTTTATAAGAAGGATATTCTATTTTTGGAGTATATATAGTTCCATCTATATAAGTTAATGTTTTAGTGAGGTTTTGGCCTAAGGTATTTACATTAATTATAGGATTAGTTTTAAATGGAGCTTTAGAAGTAATAACTGCCTTAGCTTCACCGCTAACATTAAATACTTTATCAGTCTTAGTTAAAGTAGCATCCCCACTTAAACTCCATTCTATTTTTTCATTAGGCTTACCACCTTTTAAAGTTACTTCGGCATTTTTATTAGGTTCTGCAATGATAGTACTTGGATCAGCATTAAAGGAAATAGCGTATTGATAAAGTTTGATTTTATCCAAATTAAGCTCCTTTTTAATACTACCTTGTTTGATATAATTAAACTTAATAGCAATATCTTTAACACTATAATCACTAATACCACTAAATTCTAAAGTAGCTTCACCTTTATTATTAACATCAAAGCTTTCTTTTTTAGCTTTTACTCCTTTACTTCCACTGATTTTATCAATAGTGGAATTTGGCAATAAACCGCTTATTTTAATATTAAAATCATCTATATAATCTATAGTTTTTTCTTGGGTTTTAAAGCTTGGATA
>NZ_JAKMSO010000029.1:0-561 GCF_025772685.1 Campylobacter sp. CNRCH_2015_1657
GCCAAAGCCATCAATGAAAACATCACTAAAACTAAAAATGCATTAGAACAAGATGCTAAAGCAGTAGAACAATCAGTTGATACAGCTAAAGAAATAGAAGGTGGTAATCTAACAGCAAGAATAACAGCAATTCCTGCTAATCCTCAATTAATAGAATTAAAAAATGTATTAAATGATATGCTTGATGTATTACAAGCAAAAGTTGGTTCTAATATGAATGAAATCAATAGAGTATTTGATAGCTATAAGGCATTAGACTTTACTACTGAAGTTAAAAATGCTAAAGGTGGAGTTGAAGTAACTACTAATGTATTAGGTCAAGAAATAGTAGCTATGCTAAGACAATCATCTGAATTTGCTTCTTTATTAGCAGATGAGAGTGGTAAATTACAAAGTGCTGTTAAAGACTTAACAGATTCTTCATCTTCTCAAGCTTCTTCTTTAGAAGAAACAGCAGCAGCATTAGAAGAGATTACTTCTTCTATGCAAAATGTATCTCATAAAACTAGTGAAGTTATTGCTCAAAGTGAAGAGATTAAAAATGTTACTTCTATAATAGGT
>NZ_JAKMSO010000003.1:0-168217 GCF_025772685.1 Campylobacter sp. CNRCH_2015_1657
GTGTTAAGATGATAGCTTATAATCAAATTATCTGAAAAATCATACCCATTACAATCATAACTTCAACAAATACTTCAAAAAAATATACAAAAAATAAATATAATTAATATCATTATAAATAAAATTATTCATAAAATATCCACTATTTAGAAAATGAATATCAATACTTTATATTATTTTATATATTTTTATTAAAATTAGAAAAAATTGGAAAATTTTATGAAACTTTTATAAAAAATTGTTATATAATACCTATTAAGTTCATAAACGAAACTTAAATAAAACCCACAAGGAGTACATCATGGGAACAAGAAAAGAACACGACTTTATTGGTGAGTTAGAAATTTCTGATGAAGTTTATTATGGAGTGCAAACTTTTAGAGCACTAGAAAACTTCAATATGAGTGGTAGAAGACTACAAGATTATCCTTATTTTGTAAAAGCTTTTGCTCAAGTTAAAAAAGCAGCTGCTCTAGCTAACAAAGAAGTTGGAGTTCTTGATGCAGATAAAGCTGATGCTATTGCTAAAGCTTGCGATAGATTGATTGCTGGTGAATTTTTAGATCAATTTGTTGTGGATATGATCCAAGGTGGTGCTGGTACTAGCACAAATATGAACACTAACGAAGTTATCACAAATATTGCTCTTGAAAGTATGGGTCATAAAAAAGGAGAATATCAATACCTTCACCCAAATGATCATACAAATTTAGGTCAATCTACAAACGATACCTATCCAAGCTCAATCAAAGTAGCAACCTATGCAAAACTTAGTGATCTTTTAAAAGCTATGGAAGGTTTAAAAGCTGAATTAGAAGCTAAAGCTAAAGAATACAAAGATATCATCAAAATGGGTAGAACAGAACTTGAAGATGCGGTTCCTACAACCTTAGGAAACACTTTCAATGCTTTTGCTAGCTATATTAAAAGTGATATTGAAAAGATCACAGCAGCTCGTGAGTCAATGAGCTATTTAAATTTAGGTGCTACAGCTATTGGAACAGGAATTAACTGCCACCCTGATTATAAATTTGTGGTTGAGAAAAAATTAAAAGAAATCACTGGTGTTGATTTTAAACCTGCTGAAGATTTCATTGCAGCTACTCAAGATACAGCTGATTTTGTACATGTAAGTGGCGCATTAAAAACTGCAGCTGTAAGATTATCTAAAATCGCAAATGATTTAAGGTTGATGAATTCAGGTCCAAGATGCGGTCTAGCTGAAATTAGTTTACCTGCTATGCAACCAGGTAGTTCTATTATGCCAGGTAAAGTAAACCCTGTAATTTGTGAAGCAGTTGGCGAAGCTTGCTATGAAATTATAGGTAATGATGTTACTATTATGCTTTGCTCTGAAAGAGGTGAATTTGAACTTAATGCTTTTGAGCCAGGCATTGCTTATGGGTTATTTAACTCGATCGTATTGCTTGAAAATGCAATGAAAACTTTAGCTGAAAAAGCTATTAAAGGATTAAAAGCAAATCCTGAAAACTGCAAAAAACTTGTATTAAATTCAATCGGAATCGTGACTGCATTTAATCCTGTTTTAGGTTATGAAAAATCAGCAAGTATTGCAAAAGAAGCTCTAGAAACTGGAAAAGCAGTAGGTGATATTTGCCTTGAAAGAGGCTATTTACCAAAAGAAAAAATTGATGAGATTTTAACACCAGAAAATATGTTAAATCCTCATATGACAGAAAAAAGAAAAGCTTAATAACTTAGGAGTTTAATCATGGATATTATGATTATTTTACAACTTGTTGTCTTCCTTGGGGCAATATTCATAGGTATCCGCCTTGGCGGCATAGCAATAGGCTATGCCGGAGGTTTGGGTGTTGTTATTTTAGGTCTTGTTTTAGGCATGAAGCCAGGTAATATTCCTTGGGATGTTATTTTAATCATCGCTGCTGCTATTGCTGCGATTTCTGCAATGCAACAAGCAGGTGGCTTAGACTACATGGTAAAAGTTACTGAAAGAATTTTGCGTAAACACCCAAAATTCATTAATTATCTTGCACCAGCTTGCGGTTGGTTACTTACTATTTTAGCAGGTACCGGTAATGCAGTATTTTCATTAATGCCTGTTGTTATTGATGTTGCAAAATCTCAAAATATTAAGCCATCAGCTCCACTTTCATTAATGGTTGTTGCTTCACAAATTGGTATTACAGCTTCTCCAGTTAGTGCTGCTGTTGTTTATATGACTGGTGTATTAGAGCCACTTGGCTGGAACTATCCTGCATTAATTGGAATTTGGATTGTAACTACTTTTGCTGCTTGTATGATTACAGCTTTTATTGTAAGTTTAATTACTCCAATGGATCTTAGCAAAGACCCTGTATATCAAGAACGCTTAAAAGCTGGTCTTGTAAAAAGTGCTTCAGATGTTTTACATAGTGAAGATAAACCGGGTGCAAAACTTTCAGTTGCTATATTTTTATTTACGGTATTAGCAGTTGTTCTTTATGCTACTGCAATTTCTAATAATATTAAATGGATTGATCCTGTAGTTATCCCAAGAGATGCTGCAATTATGAGCTTTTTATTAACTGCTGCAACTTTAATTACATTCTTATGTAAAGTTGAACCTGCAAAAATTTTAGATACAAGTGTATTTAAATCAGGTATGACAGCTTGTGTATGTGTATTTGGTGTTGCTTGGCTTGGAAATACTTTCGTTGCAGGCCATGAAGCAGGTATTAAAGAAGTAGCGGGTGAATGGGTTAAACAAACTCCTGCTATGCTTGCAGTTGCTTTCTTCTTTGCTAGTATGCTTTTATACTCTCAAGCAGCTACTGCAAAAGCTATTGTCCCAGTTATCGTTGCTGCATTAGGAATTTCAGCTACAAATCCTGCAGATTCTTATATGCTAGTTGCTTGTTTTGCTGCTGTTTCAGCACTTTTTGTACTTCCAACCTATCCTACTTTATTAGGTGCAGTTCAAATGGATGATACAGGTACAACAAGAATTGGAAAATTCATATTTAATCACGCATTCTTTATTCCGGGTGTATTAGCTATTGCTATTGCTGTTTCATTAGGATTTTTAGCAGT
Source organism: Campylobacter sp. CNRCH_2015_1657 (assembly GCF_025772685.1). Taxonomy (NCBI): domain Bacteria; kingdom Pseudomonadati; phylum Campylobacterota; class Epsilonproteobacteria; order Campylobacterales; family Campylobacteraceae; genus Campylobacter; species Campylobacter sp. CNRCH_2015_1657. Next base: position 3,055 of record NZ_JAKMSO010000003.1, read on the forward strand.
AGGAATGCTTTAATGCTCTTACTTTCCGCTTTTAGCGGAAAGTTTTCTTCTTTTACTTATTAACTAATTTTAAGTAGAATATTTTTTTAATTTTTAAAGAAATAAAATGGCAAAATTATCTTTAGATAGAAATAATATAAGAATCTTATTTATAGGTTATATACTTATAGCTCTTTTTGGCACTTTCATCCTTATGCTACCCATTATGCACACTAAACCAATATCTTTTTTAGATGCATTTTTTACTAGTGCTTCAGCTGTAAGTATGACAGGACTCATTGTGCTAAATACTTCATTAGATTTTAGTTTTTATGGACAGCTTGTTATTTTACTACTTATCCAAATAGGTGGTTTAGGCTATATGAGTATAGCCATGGCTTTATATATTTTAGTACGAAAAAAGATGAGTTTTGGAGAAAAAAATCTTTTAAGAGAATCCTTAATTTATCCTGGTGCTGATGGACTTGTAGGTTTTTTGAAAAAGGTTTTATTTTTTGTATTTGCTATTGAAATTGTTGGTGCTGTTTTATTATTTTTAAGATTTAAATTAGATATGAATTTAACTGATGCTCTATGGGCTAGTATTTTTCACTCCATTTCTGCTTTTAATAATGCAGGTTTTAGCATATTTGAAAGTGGTTTAATGCCTTATAGAGATGATTTTTGGATTAACTTTATCATTACCTCTTTGATTATTATTGGCGGTTTGGGCTATTTTGTATTGCTAGAATTATACTTTTTTTCAAAAAAACGCTTTGCTAGTCTAAGTCTGCATACAAAGCTTGTTTTAATTTCCACTATTATACTAATCATTTTTGCAAGTTTGATTGTGTTTTTATTTGAATATCACAACCCAAAAAGCATAGGAGAATTTTCTCTTTTTGATAAAATTATGAGTGCATATTTTACAGCGGTAAATTACCGAACTGCAGGATTTAACACTCTTGATCTTAGCACCTTTAAGGATGCAAGCTTATTTTTTGGATCTTTGTTTATGATTGTAGGTGGTGCACCAGGTGGAACTGCAGGGGGCATTAAAGTAACTACTATTGCGGTACTATTAATTTATGCATATTGGAGTATCAAAGATAGTAATACAAGAATTTTTAACTTTGAAATTCCAAGCGAAACTATTAATAAAGCTTTCATTATAGCAGTAAGTTCAATTGTTTATATTATTACCTGCGTGTTACTTTTATCTTTGATTGAAGATGATAAAAGTTTTTTACCTTTGCTTTTTGAAACAAGTTCAGCATTTGCCACAGTAGGTGTTTCGGTTGGCGATGGTGGGACCTTATCACTTAGTGCGCTTTTTAGCTCCGAAAGCAAACTTATTGTTATTTTACTAATGCTTAGCGGTAGAGTGGGTGTGCTTGCGTTTTTATTTAGTATATTTTTTAAAGAAAAAGAAAAATATTTAAATTACCCAAAAGGAAAAATCATACTATGAAAAAAGAAACTTATGGTATTATAGGACTTGGAAGATTTGGCTCTGTTTTAGCAAAAGAACTTATTGACCAAGGCAAAAGAGTTATTGTTTCAGATATTGATGAAGAAGCTGTTAAAGAGTTGCAAGATCATGCAGATTTTGCTTATATCTTAGATTCTACTCACACCATAGCTTTGAAAGAAGCGGGCTATTCAAATGCTGATGTTGTCATACTTAGTATAGGTGAAAATCTAGAATCAAGCATACTTACCTTCATGGCCTTAAAAGAAATAGGGGTAAAAAATATCATAGCTAAAGCAAATTCTTCTACACATGGACAAATTCTTTCAAAACTTGGAGTTAATAAAGTCATCTATCCTGAAAAAGAATCTGCAAAGCGTTTGGCTAAAATTCTTATCACTAATCCAAATTTTGAAATCATAGATCTTTCAGCCAACACCATAAAGGTAGCAAAACTTTTAATCGATGAGAATTTAGCGGGGAAAACTTTGCAATCCATTGGACAAAATTTAAAAGTCATTGCACACAAACAACATGATACTTGGAGCATTATGCCAAATCTAGAAAATACCGCTTATTTAAACGATATATTAATGCTACTTGGCACTCAAGAAGAACTTAATCAATATGATTATTGAAGATTTTAAATGCTACTTTTACTTTGCACTATCAATATGATAAATCTAGAAAAGAAATTCTAACGCACGGCTACACAGACCCGATCCATATTCTAGGTCACTAAATTTTTAATGTCCTTGTAAAATAAGGACATTAAAATAAATTAAATATAATCAAAAAACTATACTTATAAGCATTCTTGAAAGCTAATTTACAAAATATAAAAAATAAATATAACATTAAAGAGATATTTTAAGTGGTGTCAAGGGGGAGACTTGAACTCCCGACCTCCGGCTTATGAGACCAGCGCTCTAGCCAGCTGAGCTACCCTGACATAAAAAGGAGTTAAAATTATACTTTATTTTGCTTAACATTTTATAAAATACTTATTTTATAAATTTTATATATTTTTTAACTTTTTTGTGCTAAAAATATGAAATTATATTTAAAAAGGATTTTAATGCAAATTAGCTCAAGTTATGGCGGTGCCTTTTATACGCAAAATCCTTATCAAAACAAAGACAAAGAACAAACAAAAGAAAATATCTCTGAAAAAGAAAACCCACAGCAAACAAAAGAAAATAAAAACGATCAAGAAAAAGATGAAAAAACTCAAAAAGTTAATGGTAAAGACTTAAGTAGTGAAGAAGTAAAACAGGTACGAGAGCTTGAAAAAATCGACAGAGAAGTAAGGGCTCATGAAGCAGCCCACCAAGCAGCAGGTGGAGCCTTAGCAGGAGCTGCAAGTTTTGGCTATACAAGAGGTCCTGATAATAAAATGTATGCAGTTGAAGGAGAAGTGCCTATAAGAATGCAAAAAGGCAATACTCCTGAAGAAACTATAGCCAATGCTATGCAAGTAATTGCTGCAGCTATGGCACCAGCTGATCCTAGCCCCCAAGATTATAAAGTAGCAGCTAATGCTATGCAAATGCAAAATGATGCACGCACCGAACAAGCTAAAATAAAAGCAGAAGAATCAAAAACTCAAAATGATAAAAATAAAGACGAAGACGATAAAAAAGCAAATCCAAATTCTAAAGCCATAAAATCATACACACAAAATTCATCACAAGATTACATAGGAAGTCAGTATAATAAAAGTGCATAGTGGCAGAGAGGAAGGGATTCGAACCCTCGGTGAGTTACCCCACACACGCGTTCCAGGCGTGCTCCTTCGACCACTCGGACACCTCTCTAAAAATGAAGATTATAACTTATTTTTTTAAATTTATACTAAAAAAGGGATTTTATGAAGCTTTTTTACTCTTGTTTTTATCTTTTTATTTTACTTTTTTTAAGTGCTTGTTCAAATCATGCTAATGTTAATTTATCTTATGAAAAAGCCTTTGTAAACAAACAATGCGATGAAAATACTTTAACTTTAAAAAATGCAGACAAAGACACTATATACACAGGGTTAAATTTAGCCTCTTTAGCAAGAGTTTGTAAAGATTATGAAAAAAGTAATGCTTTTTTTGATAAAGCAGAAGAGGCTTACAAATATGATGTAGATTTACAAAACGGGCTTCAAAAAGCCACAAGAAATTTTAGCGAAATTTTACTTAATGACACCATCAATGATTATCAAGGTTATTTTTATGAAAGGATTATGCTAAATACCTACAAAGGTTTAAATTATATGAGCTTGGGAGATTTTAAAAATGCAAGAGTAGAGTTTAACAGAGCTTTATACAGACAAGATAGAATGAAAGAATATTTTTATGATTATATACAAAAAGCTCAAGAAGAATACCAAAAAGAACTTCAAAAAGATAAAAAAACATATGCGAGTTTTCAGCAAAATTTAAGCCCTATCTATAAACAATATGATAATCTTCTTAGCACATTTAACGCAAATAAAAATTATACTAATATCTATGCTAGTTATCTTAGTGCTTTATTTTTCTTTTTTGATAAAGATTATATTAAAGCTTATGATCTTTTAAAAGAAGTAGCATTAAGCGATGTAAAAAACAAACAACTTCAAAAACAATTTCAAGTATTTGAAAAATTCACTCATTTAAAAACATCCTTCCCTCAACAAAAATATATTTTTATCATTTATGAAGATGGTTTTAGTGCTACAAAAGAAGAATTTGATCTTACCCTGCCATTTGTTTTTAATGATAATCTTGCAAATATTAGTGTAGCTTTTGCTTATTTAAAATCAAGAAATGCTTCTTATAAATTCTTGCAAAGTCAAGATGAAAAAACACAAAATCTAATTTATTTTGATGATATTATAGCAAGTGAATTTAAAACTCTTTTACCCTCTATGGTGATAAAAACCCTAGCCTCAAGTGCTCTTAAAACTTCAATTAATTTAGCCATAGCTAATAATGATTCTAGTGGCTTTTTATCATTTATTAGCACTGTTAGCACTGCTTTAATCAATAAAGCAGATCTTAGAATGTGGCAAGCTTTACCAAAAAGTGCTAGTATTTTAATGCTAAAAAATGAAGGTTTAGTTAAAATTTATGATGATAAAGAAAAAATAATCTTTGAAGATGAGCTAGAAAAAGATAAAAATTATATTGTGCTTATAAGATCTTTTGTGCCAAATTCAAATATTATTTACAAAATTAAAGAAAAATAAGGAGATAAAATGAAAAAAAGTTTATTTTTTATGGTTTTTGCGCTTTTGATTTTCAGTGCTTGTTCTTCACAACCAAAATATACTGATGGTAAAGCTTCGCAAAAAGTTCAAGGAAACGCACTTACTTTAGGACTTGATAGAGAAGATTTTGAAAAAACTGCTGAAGATATGATACAAAGCTTGCTTAGTGATCCTGCTTTTGCAAATTTAAATAGCTCTAATAGAAAAGTTATTGCCATAGGAAAAATCATCAATGACACCCCGCAAAGAATAGACACAGATAAACTCACTTCGAAAATTACCATAGCATTAAGAAAATCTGGTAAATTTATATTAACAACCGCTGTAGCAGCAGGTGGAGCAAAAGATAGTTTATCTCATGATGTAAGAGATTTAAGAGACAATGAAGAATTTAATCAAAATTCCATAGCCAAAAAAGGCACACTTTTGGCCCCAAATTTCTCACTTTCTGGTAAAATCAGACAAGATACCGTTAAACTTTATAATGGCAAAATCCAAACTGAATATTTTTTCCATTTAATTCTTACAGATTTAACTAGCGGTTTAGCTTTTTGGGAAGATGAAAAAACTATTGATAAAACAGGTAAAAGCAAGAGTGTAACATGGTAAAAAAACTACTAATTCTTTTTTTCGCTCTTGTTTGTTTTTGTCAAGCACAAAGCGCTTTAAACAAAGAAAGTTATGGTGAGGGTTTTGGAAATACAAGAAGTGAAGCAATAAAAAATGCCATCAATGAAGCTCTTGGGAAAATGGAGGGCTTAAAACAAGTTAAGCTTAAAAAATTCGAATTTAGCTTTAATGGAAATTTCAATATAGGATATGATGAAGAAATAGACTTAGTTAGCAATGGAGTTTTTAATAGCTATGATATTAAATCTTTAACTCAAACAAATCAAAATGAATTCCATGCAAAAGTTGTAATTTACAAAAAACTTTATAGTGAAAAAAATCTTGAAGATAAAAGTTCGCTAATTATCATCAATAAAGTTAAAGATGAACTTTCGGCTAAATTTGAACAAGAGCTTTTAAGCGTTTTGCTCCAAAGTAAAAAATTTAGAATTTTAGATAGAGCAAATCTTGATCTTTATAATCAAGAAAAATCTTTACTTATAAAAAATGCAAGCGATGATGAACTTGTTAAGCTTTATAATGTTTTAGGGGCTGATTTTTTACTTATTTTAAACCCTAAAATAACACAAACACAAAATGAAATTAACACTCAAACTTATAATATTAACATTGATTATCGTTTGATAGAATTTGCTACAACTCAAATCAAAGCTTCCAATACCTTAGAATTTAAAATGAGTTCTACAAGCAAATCAAGCAAACAAAAAGCCCTTAGAGGTATAGCTACAAAAATTACCGAAGATATTTTTAAACATTCTAAAGACAATGACAAAGAAGAAGAAATAGAACATGGTTTGGATGCAAACTATCAAATCAACAATGAAGGTGGAGTTAATTTAGGTTTTTAAAATGCAAAAAGCATGGGATATTAATGCAAAATTTTGGGATGTACAAATGGGAGATGATTCTAATGAATTTCATAAAAAAGTTGTGCATCCTAAAGTTGAAGAATTGCTAAACATACAAGATGATGATTATATTCTAGATATTGCTTGTGGAAATGGAAATTTTTCCGCTTATATGTGCAAAAAATATAATATAAATGTTTATGCATTTGATTATAGTGATCAAATGATAAAATTAGCAAAACAAAGATGGAAAAATTTTTTACACAAAATTCATTTTCAAACCATAGATGCTAGCGATGAATTAACTTTGCAAAATTTAGCTAAAAAACACACCTTTAGCAAAGCTGTTTCAAATATGGCTATCATGGATATGGAAAATATCCAGCCCTTATTTAAAAGTCTTTATTTTCTACTAAAAGAAAATGGAATTTTTGTTTTTGCTACTCAACATCCTTGTTTTGTAACATTAACTAAAAAATATCTTAGTCCGCATAATTATCTTGGGTATGCATTTGAAAAACAACCTGTAAAACATCACTACTACCACCGTTCTTTGGAAGAAATTTTCAACACTTGTTTTAAAAATGGTTTTATCATAGATGGATTTTTTGAAGAACCTTTTTTAGATGAAGAATTTCCTGAAATCATAATTGTCCGAGCAAGGAAAATCAGTTTTTAAATTGCAAAAACTCACATCTTTTGCAAAGGTCAGCTTTTAAAATTCCTTGCTTAAAGCCTTCTTTTAATTCTATATATAAAGACGAATTTAAAAGCTCGCTAAAATCTTTTTCAAAACAATTTCCAAGTTTTATATCCCCTTTAGTATCCAAACAACAAGGCACTAAAGTTCCATCGCTTAAAATAGCAATTTGTCCATTTAAAGCATGACAACACCCATTCTCCCTAATAACCTCATCCTTTAAAGAAGGCCATTTAAAAAGCCTAGCTTGGTGTAACATAACATGCCTTTCTAGGCGATTTTTAGCTTTTTGCTTTTGAATTTTTACTTTAAAATTTTGCTCTAAAAAATCATAAATTTTCTCATTTTCTAAAGGTGGGTTGAAATTTTTATCTAAATTCCAAAGTCTTAAATTGATAAAAGAATTGTTTTTATTTTCCAAGTGCAAAAAAATAAGTTTTAAAACAGGCTCAAAGTATTCTTTTAAACTCATTCTACTTTGAGATAAAAAGGCGCCCAAAGAAATATTGATTTGTCGTATGTTTTTAGAATCTAAAACAAGTTTTATTTTCTCATCATCAAAATAAAACCCGCTTGTAGTAAGTTCTATTTGCATATTAAATTTAAAAGCTATTTTTAAATACTCTTTTAAATTTAAAATCCTTAAAGGATCTCCAAGCACATGAAAAGTAAAAAGCTTGGCATGACTATGCACACTTTTGCAAATTTTTTCAAAATTTTCAAGGTTTATTTGTTTTCTTTGCGCTTTTTGACTAGGACAAAAATCACATTTTAATCCACAAATATCACTTAATTCTATATAAATTTTCTCAAAATGCATAATCACTCTTTTTAAAAAGTTCAAACGCCTTTAGGGCAAGTTTTGAAAGTGCAAGATGTTCTAATTCTTTATAAGAAAATGTTTTTGCTTTGAAATCTTCAAAATCATCATCTTTTAAAAAATACACCTTGGCATTAATTTTATATTTGGTGTAAGAGTGTTTAAATTCACCTATGAATTTTGCATTTTTTTCTTTATTGTATTCTAAAAAATTATACATATTAAAATATAGCTTTTCTTTGCTTTTGATAAGCAAAAACTGCTCATTTTTTTGCACTATGAGTATATTTAAAATAATATTTTCATATTGAGTTTTTTTAGATACATGAAATTTTTCATATTCATTTTTTCCACTACAAAAACTCTCTATGGGGCAAAGCTTGCATTTTGCATTTTTAGGTAAACAAATCAAAGCCCCTATATCCAACAAAGCTTGATTATGATCAAATGCATTATCATAGTTTAAAAACTCTTTTGCTTTTTGCGTTAAAAGTTTAGAGTTTGGATTTTGCAAACTATAAAATCTACTCAAAACTCTTTTAATATTTGCATCCACAAAAGCTTTAGCTTGTAAAAAACCAAAACAAGCTATAGCACCAGCTGTATATTCTCCAATACCAGGAAGTTTTTGAAGCTCTTTAATGTCAAATGGTAATTTTGCATTAAATTCTTGCACACAAATTTTTGCACATTTATGTATATTCCTAGCTCTAGTATAATACCCAAGTCCTTGCCAAGCTTTTAAAACCTCATCTTCGCTTGCCATAGAAAGTGCTTTTAAAGAAGGAAATTTAGCTAAAAACTGAAAATAATAATTTTGCAAAACACTCTTTACTTGAGTTTGTTGTAACATAATCTCGCTAATATAAACAGCATAAGCATTATCAATATTTTTTAGCTTTTTTAAATCATCCTCGCTACCATATTTTCTATATTCTTTATGCAAAATACGCCAAGGAAGGTTTTTTCTACCATTCTCGTTATACCATTTTAAAATACTTTCATGAATTTTTCGCATTAAAACTTTCTTTGTTTTTAAAAATTATACAATCTATTCTTAAAAGCTTTATGTTAAAATTAAAAAAATATTTTTAAAAAGGAGTAAAAATGAAAAGTTTTTTAAAAGGTTTAGGATTAGGATTACTTTGTTTAGTATTGTTTGTACTAGGAGTAGTTTTTAATACTGAATTTTTAGGTTTAAAAAATCATAATAAACAAAATGTAGAATTTTCAAGAAATATAGAAGTATCAAATGAAATCATGCCAAATGTTTTTAATGCTGTTTTAAATTTTAGCGCGAGCGAAGAACTTAGTAAAAAAACTATCATCTCTAGTGATGAAAAAAATCATATTGCTAAAACTTTCAAAGAAATTTCAGATCGTATTGCCAAAGAAGACTATTGTAAAGGTGGAAGTTATACTTTAGAGCCAAGTTATAATTATTATCAAGGAGTAAAAACACTTAATGGGTATAGATTGTATTCTAATTTCACTTGTCAAATCCCACAAAATAAAAATAAAGACTATGAAAATCTTATAAAAGATATAGAAAATATCAGCAATACTAATACTTTAATTTCTTTTAATACTAAAGCCTTGCAAGCAGGATTTGACGAAGCAACCTTAGAAGCAAACAAAGAAGATTTATACGATCTTGCGCTTAAAAAAGCTTTTGAAAAAGCTCAATATTATTCTAAAACTTTAACAAAAACTTGCATAGTAAAAAATGTTCATTTTGATAGTTGTAATATCAAATACAATTCTCCAAGTTTAGCAGTTAGTGCAGATAGTGTAGTGCTTCCTGTTATTAAAAATGAGAAGCAAAGCTTAAAAGCTAATGTGCTTTTTGTTTGTCAATAAATTTTATTTTGGCTTTATCTTGGGTTTTTATAATTTCTCATCATTAATTTAAAGGAGAAAAAATGAAAAAAATTATAGGTTTATTTATTATGGGTTCTTTAGCAGCCTCTTTAGCATTTAGTGCTGATTTTTCCAAAAAAAGCAATGATGAAATTTTAAATCTTGCAAAAAGCGTAAAAGCACAAGATCAAGCTGACTTAATTATAGAAATGAAAAAGAGAATGAATGAGATGAAATACAAAGACGCAAAAGTTTTTCATCAACAATTTAAAAGTAACTTACGCGAAAACATCTCTAAACTTTCTCCTCAAGAAAGAAGTCAAAGAAAGGCTATCGTTCAAGAAGATATGCAAAAACTAACCGATGAAATGAGTGGCAAAGAAATACGAGATTTAAATTTACATCATTATAATAAAAATGAACACAAAGCCCATAAAATGAATCATCAAGGGCATGGTGCAAATCATGGAAATTGCTCAATGAGATAAAATGGCAGCAAAAATTCTACTCTTAGAAGATGATTTAAGCTTAAATGAAATCATCAATGAAGCCTTAAGCGATGAAGGTTTTAAAGTCTCTTGTGTATATGATGCACAAGAGGCACTAGAAAAAGCTTATGAAGAAAATTTTGATCTTTGGATTTTTGATGTTAAAGTTCCAAAAGGCAATGGTTTTGAAGTATTAAAGGAATTAAGAGAAAGTGCTAAAAACACTCCTGCTATATTTTTAACTTCTTTATCCATGCTTGATGATGTAAAACAAGGATTTTTATCAGGTTGTGATGATTATATTAAAAAGCCTTTTGATGTTGATGAGTTAATTATCCGTGTAAAAAATATCATTAAAAGAAATTTTAGTCATCAAAAGGAAGACTTAATCTTACTTAGCTCTTCAAAAAATATTTCTTTTGATCCTATCAATAAAACCCTTTATCAAAATGAAGAAATTATCAACCTAACTAATAAAGAAAAAGAACTCCTAGCTTTACTTTTAAAAAAACGCCCTCATTTTGTAAATATAGAAACTATTTTTGACGAAATTTGGAGTTTAGATGAAGAGCCTGTGATCATGAGCCTTAGAGTGTATATCAAAAATTTAAGAAAAATTCTTGGTAAAGACCTTATCATCAATCAAAGAAATATAGGCTATGCCATTAGGCTAGAAAATGAAAAGTGAAAACTTTAATAATACCATTTTTAAAATCCTAGCCCTTTATATCATCACAAGTGGCGTATTTTTAACGATTTTTTTTATTACTTTTTATCAAAAAGAAGCAAATTATATACGATTAAATCAAATCACACACTCATACACTCACTATAATTATATTTTACAAAATATCATCGAAGCAAGACACGATAAAAATTTATTAAACAAAGATGATTTTTCTTATATTTCTAAAAAAATAAATACTCAATTTGCTATTGTTGCAAACAATCAAATCATTTTTAGTAATTTAACTTTTGATGCTTTAAAAATATTAACACAGCTTAAAGAAAACAACTTTATTTACAACGAAAACAAAAGATTATTCATAGATTTTTCAAGGATTAGAAATCTTAATACTTATATAGATACGAGTAATTTAAGAAAGCCAAAACACCATTCTCATTTTTTGAGACATAAAAATATCCATATCATTATAGAAACGGAAGATCTTGGCTTTAAAAAAGAACAATACCGCAAAGATAATTACAATAATTTAGATATTAACGATTATGCTAATGAACTTTGGAAACTAAAATTAAAAACTATTTTTTATACACTTATATGTATTTTACTACTTGCTATAATTGCTTATATACTCATCTTGCTTGTTTTTAAAAATATCAAAGAACAATTTAAAACACTCAATGATTTTATTAAAGATACCACGCATGAAATTAACACACCTTTGAGCGTGATTTTAGCTAGTATTAAAAAATTTGATGATACAAATTTAAATCCAAATAACACTAAAAAACTAAATCATATCAAACTAGCAAGTAAAAATTTAAATCATATTTATCAAAACCTCATAGCCTTAAATTTTTTCTTACAAAAAGAAAATACAAAAGAAGATATAAATTTAAAAGAACTTTTAGAGCAAAGATTAGAATATTTTGACACTTTAATCTCTCAAAAAAATCTCATCATTGAAAAAGAGCTTTTAGAGCAAAATTTCTATGCAAATAAAGAAGAAATGCAAATTTTACTTGACAATCTTTTAAGCAATGCCATAAAATACACCAATACTAATAAAAAAATCTTTATTTGTTTAAAAGAAAAAACACTTAGTATTAAAGATGAAGGTCAAGGTATGAGCGCTAAAGAAATTACTCAAATTTTTACACGCTACAAACGCTTTAATCAAGACCAAGGTGGTTTTGGCATAGGCTTAAATTTAGTCAAACAAATAGCCGATAAAAACAATATCAACATAAAAGTTTTGAGTAAAAAAGATAAAGGAAGTGAATTTATACTTTCTTGGTAGGGATAAAAATGGAAATTTGCTTAGAAAAAATTAAAATAGATAACGCTTGGAAGGAATTTTTAAAAGAAGAGTTTTTAAAGCCTTATTTTTTAGAAATAAAAACTCATTATATCAATGCTTTAAATGAAAGAAAAACTATATATCCGCCCGCGAATTTAATCTTTAATGCTTTTAATCTAACCCCTTTACAAGATTTAAAAATCATACTTTTAGGACAAGATCCTTACCACAACCCTCATCAAGCCATGGGTTTGAGCTTTAGCGTGCCAATGGGTGTTAAAATTCCCCCATCTTTGCTTAATATCTATAAAGAATTGCAAGATGACTTAAACATTCCTATAGCAAAACATGGTGATTTAAGTAAATGGGCTAAACAAGGAATTTTACTTTTAAATTCTATTTTAAGTGTAGAAGCAAATAAACCTGCTTCACATGCACATTTTGGTTGGCAAAAATTTACCGATGCGGTCATATCAAAACTTAGCAATGAAAAAGAAGGATTGATATTTTTACTTTGGGGAAATTATGCTAAAAATAAAAAAAATTTAATCAACCCTCAAAAACACTTTATCCTAGAAGCAGCACATCCTTCGCCTTTAGCGAGAAATGCTTTTTTAGGTTGCAAGCATTTTTCAAAAAGTAATGAAATTTTATCAAAACTTGGTAAAAGTCTTATTGATTGGAATTTAAACCCTTAATTTACTTAAAACTTATATACTTTCAAAAATTTTCAAAAAAAGGAATACAATGACTTGTCCAGTTTGTGTAAATACTGACTTATTGATGAGCGAAAGAAATGGAGTTGAAATTGATTATTGTCCAAAATGCCGTGGTGTTTGGCTTGATCGTGGTGAGCTTGATAAAATCATAGAAAGAAATTCTTCTCAAAGTACGCAACAACCTCAACAACAAAATTATAACCAACAAGCAAACTACCATCATAATAACGGCTATAAATACAAGAAAAAAGAAAGTTGGCTTGGGGAATTATTTGACTTTTAAGCCCAAAGGCTTAAAAGTTTTTATATTTTTACTTTAATTAAAGCATTTTCTGCCATTTTTGGCACCCATAAATACTCACCATCAAAAAACATATCTGCAGGACCTTTTATAGAAGCCAAATCAAGTTTTATTTCTTTATTATCTTTTAGAGTATAAATATATCCTTGAAGATTTTTACCCCAACTTGACACTAAAAGATTTTTATTTTTATCATACACAATGCCATCAAATTGTTCTATTTTTTTGCTTAATTCTTGAATTTTCTTTGAATTTAAATCAATACTAATGATTTTCCCACCTGCTTTATCACTTGGATCATAACCTGCTACAAATAAAGTATTTTTATCTATTAACAATCCATTTGGGCCACCATATTTTGAATCTAAATGGATAAAGTTTTCATATTTTTTATCCTTTAAAAATACTTTGTGGATGTATCCTGTACCTGTGTCACTAACTAATAATGTGTCATTATTTAACACAGCAATATCATTTAAAAATACCGCATTTTTTATAGGAAGTTTGAAAATTTCTTTTTTATTTTTTATATCAAAGCCATATAAAATATCAATATCAACCACATATAAAACATCACCTATTTTAGACATACCTTTTGGAGCATTAAGACCTTTTATAAATTCTAATTCCAAAATTTTTCCATCTTTATCTAATTTTGAAATAAAACCATCATTGTCTTTATTTAATGGAGTTAGCTCTTTTCCTACATTAGATACATAAACTGCATTTTTATCTACATATACACTTTCAGGATGTGCAAAACCTTTAAATTCTTGAACCTCTAAAGCATTTGCGCTACAAAATGCAAATAAGGCCAAAGTTAAAATACTTTTTTTCATAATTGTTACCTTTCTTAAATTTTATTAACAAATTCTAATAAAAAACCAAAATAAAATCTATCATTTTTAAGATAAAAAATATAAGTTTTTTGACTTTTGTTCTTGTTTTGGGGTAATGCCATATCTTTTTTTATATCTTGCTATAAACCAAGCAGGAGAATTAAATCCAAGTTCATAGCAAATTTGAGTGATATTTTTCGTAGAAAATTCAAGTAAAAATTTAGCTCTTTCAAAACGCTTGTTATCAAGCCATTCTTTAGGAGTAATACCAAAACTTTGTTTAAAATTACGACTAAAACTTGCTATATCCATTTTACTAAATTTGGCCATAGAAGCTACACTTTCAAAGTCATTTTGACAATATGCAAACATCTTATAAAGCTCTAATTTAAAACCACTTAAAATGGCTTTTAAAAAAGCTAAAAACTCTGCATTATCTTCACTATATAATAAAGACAAAAATAATTCTTCAAATTTTAATCTAAGCAGATATTCATTTTTCTCATTAAATTCATTTATACAAGGTAAGAAAGACTCGAAAATACCTTTAGTTATCAGATTAGTTTTTAAACTAAATAAACTTTTAGCATATTTTGGAGAATCTAATTTACAAATTAATTCTTGATATTTAAAAATAAGTTCTATTAAAATACTTTCCTTAAAACACAAAATAATAGATTCATATATATTTTCATCATTTAAATAATCTCTAATGGAAAAAGAATTTTTTGTAAAAAACACAAGCTCATCTTTTTTTACATTAAACTGATTATCCATAGTATAAATACTTTTAGAACCTTTTAAAATAAATACTAAAGCATAATCTTTAAATACAACTTCTTGATTTTTATCATTTGAAAAATCTTTTTGATACCAACATAAAGAAAAAAAAGTATTTTTCAAAACATTTTGACTGATTTTTTCAAGATCTTTTGGAAAAATTAACATATATACCTTTTTATAAGTTTTTTGATTATTTATATAATACAATAAAAAATATTTTTTATTAAGAATTTATGTTACAATATAATTAATTTCAATTAAAAAAGGAGAAAAAATGAAAAAAATCATTCTAGGTTCTTTACTAGCATCAAGCTTTTTATTTGGAGCAAATTTAGAAAATTTTAATCCAAAAGCACAAAAAGATCATTTAGTTATCAAAATGGAAATTCTTGATAAAAAAGCTAATAAAGATGCAGGCGAAGTTGTAGCAGTACAAACTCCTTATGGGGTAGCATTTTATCCAAATCTTAAAGGTTTAGAAAGTGGAATTCATGGCTTTCATGTTCATGCAAATGCTGATTGTGGAGCAACTGATAAAGGTTTAGGTATGAAAGCAGGTGGACACTGGGATCCTGAAAAAACAGATGCTCACTCAAGCCCATGGGATGATAAAGGTCACAAAGGGGATTTACCACCACTTTATGTAGAAAAAGATGGTAAAGCAACTAACCCTGTATTAGCACCAAAAATCAAAACTCTTGATGAGCTTAAAAATCATGCTCTAATGATACATTTTGGAGGAGACAATCACAGCGATCATCCTGCAGCACTTGGCGGTGGCGGTGCTAGAATGGCATGTGGTGTTATAAAATAAAAATCTAAAGGCTTTTTAGCCTTTAGTGTTATTTAAAAAGCTTAGTAAAATCAAAATCGCCCATAAAATCATGGCTTGATCCGCCAAAACTTTGACTAGGACTATAAGTAGCAATAGCCACTGCAAGCTCACTAAGCATAGAAGCTATTTCTTCTCTTTTATCGACTATATAAGCTTTCATACCTTCATAATCACTAGTTTCTAAAATTTTTAAAGGATTATAAATTTCAAAAGCAAATGCCTTTGAACCAACATTTACATTATAATTATTATCAAATAAAGCATTACCTAAAAATGAGCAATTATCTACTATTTTCAAACTTTCACTAGCAATTAAAACTTTATCTTGCACATCTTCATAGTTTTTATCTTCTAGAAGTTTTGAAATTTTTTTCAATGAAGAATCTAAAATTTGCAAAGCACCTATAAAGTCATTAGCATCAGTAATATCTTCACTAAATTTTTGCGTTTGATGTTTTAAATTTGCACCATCTATACTTGAACCTACTTGTCCTAAATGTTTTTGTAAGATTTCTAATTCATCTCTCATAATACACCTTCCTTGTTATTGCTATAACAAGAAAAGCATTTTTTATTCCAAATTTTGATCTACCCAAACTCTAAAATCTTTAGCAAAAAGCAAAAAAACCTCATCATAGTTTTGGATTAAAATTTGAGGATTATTATCATTTAATTCTTTTTCATAGTAAAAGTACTTACTCGCTATAAGTTTTTTAGTGTTTATTTGCACTAAATTTAAATTAATACCAAACTTTATTTTAGAATGCAACTCATCACTAAAATCTTGCTCTAAAATATCCACTTTACTTTCTAAAACATAATCAGCACTAGCTAGACTATCTTGATTTAAAACTGCTTTAAATACCCCTAAATCTTGCAAATGAAATTCCAAAAAAGATTTTATCATTAAAGCAGGATTTTCTTTCCAAAAATGATAAGCATAGGTATTGATAGTATAATCTTTTTTATAAAAAATTTCATTAGTATAAGCTAAGCCTTTAGGTAAGGAAACTATAATAGTTGCATTTTTTTTATTTTGACTTTGCTCTAGCTTTTCTAAATTAATACTAAAATATTTATTTGCAGGTAAAGTTTGACTTGGATTAATCAAAGAGCAAGCGCTAAAAAAAATAGCTATTAAACTAATATATAAATATCTCATTTTATTCTCCTGGAGCATATTGAGTAGCCTTATCTTTATAAATTATATCTGAAGGATTTTGCTTTAAAATATTTAATAATTGCGTAAAATCTAAAAACAAAACTCTTAAAATATCCAAATTTTCATTTAAAAGCATTCTACTTTTATTAAGCTCATTAAGTTGGCCATTAGCATTGTTTAAAAAATTTGAAAATTCATCTGCACTTTTGCCAAGTTTAGAGCTTGTTTTATTTAAATTTGCTAAGAATGCTGGTACATTAGCATTTAAATGTGCAGAAAATTCTGATGAATTTTGCAAAATTTGCTCTATGTTTTTTAAATTTTTATCACTTAAGAGTTTTTCTAATTTTATTTTTGAACTTGTGATTAGTTCTAATAAATTTGAAGTTTGCTTATCTATGCTTGCAAAAAAACTTTCTTTTGATTTTATAATAGGATAAACATCATCGCCTGCTCTCAAAACACTAGCTTCCTCACTACCTCCTGCAAGCTGAATAAATTTAAATCCTGTTATGCCTTGAATTTGCAAACTTGCATAAGTATCTGTTTTAACAACCAAACTAGAATCAAGCTTAACTAAAATTTTTACTCTTAGTTGCTTACTTGAGCTATCTATACTGATATTTTCAACACTTCCAACATCTACTCCTAAAAATTTAACTGGAGCTTTTACACTAAGTCCTGCAACTGATTCTTCCATATAAATTTCATAATATTTGAATGATTTTTCATCTTTTAAATTTCCATACCACACTATAAAAAACAAACTGATAAAAAATAACACACAAACAAAAATTCCAATCAAAATATAATTTGCTTTGTTTTCCATTATTGCATAAACCTCTCATAAAGTCTTGGATTTTGCTCTTGCAAAGCCTCGACATTTCCCAAAAAACCAACTTTTTTTTCTTCTATAATCAAAAAGCGGTTTAAAACATTTTTCATACTCTCTTTATCATGAGTAATTAAGACTACACATAATTTAAAGCTTTGTTTTAAACTCAAAAGTAACTCATCAAATTCTCTTGAGCTATAAGGATCAAGCCCTGAAGTTGGCTCATCTAAAAAAAGTAATTTAGAATCAAGTGCCAAAGCTCTAGCTATGGCCACTCTTTTTTTCATACCCCCACTTAACTCACTAGGATAAAGCTTAGCCACGCTCTCATCAAGCCCTACCATCTTAAGCTTCATCATAGCTATTTCTTTAATGTCGTTTTTGCTAAGTTTTGTGTATTCAACCAAAGGTATGCTAATGTTTTCAAGTATATTAAAAAAGCTAAATAATGCTCCATATTGAAAAACAACACCCCATTGTTTTTGCAAAAACAAAGCATCTTCATCGCTTATATTTTTTAATCTCTTACCTAAAATTTCATACTCTCCCTTATCAAAATGCTCAAGCATTAACATTTGTCTTAAAAGCACAGATTTACCACTACCACTACCACCTAAAATGCCAAAAATTTCATTATCTTGCACTTCAAAACTAATATCTTCATGCACACATTTACTTCCAAAATAAGTGCTGATATTTTTAGCCTTTATAATCAAAATCCAGCCTTTGTCAAAAATACAGAGAAAATCGCATCAAAAGCTATTACCCAAAAAATAGCATTTACCACACTTTTTGTCGTATAAACACCTATACTTTCGGTAGTTTTTTGTACAAAAAATCCTCTAAAACAAGCAATAGAAGCAATCAAAAATCCAAAAATAGGTGCTTTTATAAGTCCTATGATAATATGTTTTAGCTCCACTGCTTCTTTAAAACGACTCATAAACTCACTCGCACTAATTTCTAAACTAAACCAAGCAACTACAATTCCACCTATAATACTTAAAATATCAGCTACTATTACTACCAAAGGCATAGCAAGCGCTAAAGCTAAAACTCTAGGTAAAATGATAAATTCACTTTCTTTAAAACCCATAGTTTTCATCGCATCAATTTCATCAGTAAGTTTCATTACTCCAATTTGAGCTGTATAAGAACTTGCACTCCTGCCTGCAATAACAATAGCACTAATTAATGGTGCAAGCTCTCTAGTGGCAGAAATTCCCATTAAATCGACAATATAAATATTAGCTCCAAATTGTGCAAGTTGATACGCAGCTTGATAAGCAAGCACCACACCCACAAGCAATGAAGTTAGCATAATAATAGGTAAAGCATTAATAGCGCTATTTTCTACATGATATAAAAATGCCTTAAAGCGAAGTTTTTTAGGGTTTAAAAGTGTTTTAAAACAAGTATAAATAATAAGTCCTATGAAATTTAAAAACTGCACTAAAATTGTAAAAGAATTTGCAACTTTCTTTCCTAAATTTTCAAAAAAATCTTTGATTGTTTTTTTATCTTCATAAGAATCACAAAAGCTTTTGTAGTGTTTTTGACAAAGTTCAAAAAGCTTAGCATGCTCACTTTTAAGATTTATCCTACTAAACTCAAAACCTTTTTGCTTAAATTCATTTTCTAAAGCTAGAAAATACCTAATTCCGGCAGTATCTATAAAATCTAAATTTGCAAAATCAAAAATAATATTTTTTTGAGTAGGAAAATCTAATTTTTCCAATTTTCCTACGCTTGTTTTATCCCATATACCAAAGACGCTAAAAATGCATTCTTGATTTTTAACATCTTTGATTATTTTATTTTTCATTACATAGACTTAAAATATATGAGCTTAATTTCTCCTCACTAAATCCAAAATGCTCAAATACATCTTTATCTTTACCACTCTCACCAAAACTTTCTATACCATAAAGCTCATCACAAATTCTATAAAGCTCGTTTGAATTTGCAGCTTCCACGCCTATAACCTTACCTTGTAAAATTCTTTCTTTATAAGATTTTTCTTGAGCAATAAATAACTCATAACAAGGCATAGAAACCACATTAGCAATCACACCTTTTTCTTTTAAAATCTTAGCTGTTTTTACACATAATGACACTTCACTACCACTTGCTAAAAGTGTAAATTGTGCATTTGCGTTTTCTTCTAATAAATAAGCCCCATTTTCAACATCTCCAAAAACAGGCTCGCTTAAAGCACTTAACTTTTGACGCGATAAAACAAAAACACTTGGCATATTAGTTTTAAGTGCAATCTGCCATGCTTTTACATTTTCAACCCCATCAGCTACTCTAAATGTCAATGAATTTGGCATAGCTCTAAAAGTGCTAAGCTGCTCTATAGGTTGGTGTGTTGGGCCATCTTCACCTACACCTATACTATCGTGAGTAAAGATGAAAAAGTGTTTAGCCCTCATCAAAGCTGCTATTCTTGCAGCAGGTTTTAAATACTCACTAAATATAAAAAAAGTAGCACAATAAGGCAAAAACAAACCATATCTTGCAAAAGCATTTGATATAGCAGCCATTGCATGCTCTCTTATACCATAGTGGATATTTTTTCCATTTGGAAAATCGCCCATATCTTTGAGTTCAGTTTTATTTGATGGACCTAAATCTGCACTACCACCTAAAAATCCCGGTAAGGCTTTAGCGATAGCATTTAAAATCACACCATTACTATCTCTAGTAGCTAAATCTTGTCCTTTAAAATCAGGAAATTGTATTTTTGAAAAATCAGGCTCTAAAAGCTCTTTTAGCAATGCTTGCTTCTCTGCATTTAAATTTTGTACTTTTTGATTCCATTTAGCTTGTGCTAAATCCCCAAGTTCTATTGCCCCACTAAAGCGAATTTTAACTTCTTCTGGGATTTCAAAAGTTTTTTGTGGATCAAAACCTAAAGCCTCTTTTGCCTTTTTTATAAGCTCTTCACCCAAAGGTGCTCCGTGAGAATGATGACTTCCCTCAAGATCTAAAGCTCCTTTAGCTATGGTAGTATGAGCGATAATTAAACAAGGCTTTTTGCTTTCTTTAGCAGTTTTTAATGCTAAATCAATTTGCTCAAAATCATGCCCATCTATCTCAAGTACTTCAAAATTTTGCGCTCTAAAACGCTCTTTTACATTTTCATTAAAAGCAATAGTCACATCACCTTCAATTGAAATATTATTGCTATCATAAATGATGATTAAATTATCAAGATTATGCACACCTGCTAAAGAACAAGCCTCATAAGAAATTCCTTCTTGTAAATCTCCATCACCGCATAAACAATATACTTTATGATTGATAATCTCTTCGCCCAAAAGCAAACTTGCTTTTTTGGCTGCCATAGCAAAACCAACCGCATTTGCAATGCCTTGTCCTAAAGGCCCTGTGGCGATTTCAACACCTGGAGTGAAAACTTCAGGATGACCTGGGGTTTTAGAGTGTAATTGACGGAAATTTTTTAAATCTTCTAAACTTACATCATAACCGCTCAAATGTAAAAAGCTATAAAGCAAAGCACTAGCATGACCACCTGAAAAGATTAATCTATCGCGGTTTAACCATGTAGGATCTTTTGGATTATGCACTAAATGAGTACTTAAAACACTTATAATATCTGCTAAACCCATTGGAGCACCTGGGTGGCCTGAATTTGCTTTTTGCACCATATCCGCACATAAAAATCTTATAGTGTTGGCTTGTTTTTGTAACATTGTTTAACCTTTTAAATATTTATCAATCAAAATTTGAAGCTCATTAGCAAGCTTAGAGTCTAAATTTTTCATTTTTTCTTCACATAAAGCAATTTTATCATCTTTTACCTTTTTAGCACCTTCTAAACCTAAAAGTTTAACAAAAGAATTTTTATGCAAATCATTATGAGTTGGCTTTCCTGCTTCTTGAGTATCTAAAGTCGCATCGATAATGTCATCTTTAATTTGAAAAACTAATCCTATTAAAAGCCCTATTTCATAAATTTGCTCGCATTCTTTTTCATCTAACTCACAAATTTCACAACCCATTTTTAAAGCCGCTGCAATCAATCTTGCAGTTTTATGAATGTGCAAAAACTCAACTTGCTCTAAATTTAAAGGCATATCTTCAAAATAACAATCAATAGCTTGCCCGATAATCATACCACCAAGCCCTGCATTAAAGGCTAGAGTTTCTATGAGTTTTAATCTAACATTTTCTTTTAAATCAAGCTTAGAAAGAAGTAAAAAAGCTTGAGTATTTAAAGCATCGCCCACTAAAATAGCCGTAGTTTCATCATATTTTTTGTGTAAAGTTTGCTTTCCTCTACGCAAAGAAGCATCATCCATAGCAGGTAAATCATCATGTATTAAAGAGTAAGTGTGGATAAATTCCAAAGCCAAAGCTGCATTTAAAGCCTTTTCAAACAAAGCAGGATTTTTAGCATTAACTATACCCAAAAGCAGTTGGGCTCTAAAATGCTTCCCACCAGCTTCTAACATCCATTTTAATGCTTCATTAAAAAATGGATGAAAACTTTGAGTTTTAGGAAAATTTTGCTCTAAATGCTGTTTGAATTTTTCTAAAATCACTTATTTAGCCTTATAAAAAAGTCAAAGTATCCTTTATTAAAATGCTCAAAGTCATTATTTTTCGCTGAAGGGATATTGCTTGCTTGTCTTGAGACTAGAATATCAAAAGTATTAGCTTGAGCTAAAACAGCTTGAAGTTCATTAAAATTGTTGATTTTTTGATTATTAATTCTTAAAATTTTATCCCCTTTTAAAAATCCAGCCATTTGTGCTTTAGAATTTGGAGTAACTTCTGTAACATTCATTTTCATATCTACGCGTAATCCTAGATTACTATAAAAAGAACTTGGCTTAGCTTGAACCACTTTTTTAGGCTTAGCAAATGCACCCAAGTCTTTATCAAAAACCATAGTGGAGATATTAACATCTTTATTGTCTCTTAATACATTAAAGTATAAAGTTGCACCGCGATCAGCAAATAAAATTTTTTCATTTAGTTTTCTTAAATCATCATAAGCTTGTCCATCAACACTCACAAGCTCATCATTAAGTAAAAATTGTCCATTTTTACGCACATTTTTAACATAAATTTTGCCATCACGCATATCAAAATCCACACCTATATCACCCCAATAAGCATCAGGATATTTTGCAAAGTGTTTTAAATAACGATTACCTATAAGTTTGCCATCTTCTAAACTTATACCAAGCATTTTACAACACGGCGAGTTAAGCTCTCCGATTTTAGAAGCAAAGTCAAGTTGATCACGCTCTGTCAAACTTTGCCCAAAATACTTCAAATGCCCTATATAGCTTTTATTGCTATCTAAAATTCCCACCCAACTATTGCGTGTTAAATCTTCTTCATTTCCCATAGGTGCAGGAATTAAACTAAAATCTGTTTTTACTAAATACAAATTTAAAAAGGGATCATATTTAGTATAGCTGTTTAATTTCGCGTTTTTAGTTTTAACTACTGCTAAAGTATTTTCATTTAAAGCAAAGGCAGGTAAGCCCTCATAAATCAACATACTAGCTTTATTTTTTTCATAACAACCCAAAAAATCATTAAAAGTCGGTCTTGGCACAGCAAAAAGTGTGCAAACTACACCCAAAATACAAAGTAAAATTCTCATAGCATTCCCATTCCGCTAAATAAATTACTAGCCATTGATTTTTTATTTTGTTCTACCATTTTCATCACATCATTAATCGCTGCTATTAATAAAATTTGCATAGACTCTTTATCTTCTAACAAAGAATCATCAATGTTTATATCGATGATTTCACCTTTTCCATTAGCACTAACTTTTACTAAACCACCACCGCTTTTTGCACTAAATTCTTTTTTTAAAGCTTCTTGCTCTAATTCATTTGCTTTTTCTTGAGCCTTAGTTAAAAGCTCGCCCATTTTAGAAAAATCCATATTTTCAAACATTTATTTTCCTTCTTTTAATATCTCTAATACTACTTCTTTATCATTAAAAGGATATTTTACACCCTTGATTTCTTGATAAGTCTCATCGCCCTTACCCAAAATCACTACAAAATCATCTTTTGTTTTAAGCTCTAATGCTTTTTTGATTGCTTCTTTTCTATCACATTCTACAAAAACACTCTCATCTTTTTCTATACCATTTAAAATATCATTAATTATATCCATTGGCTCTTCTGAACGCGGATTATCACTTGTGATGATGAGTTTTTTAGCATAGTGTTTGGCAACTTTAGCCATTAACGGACGCTTAGTTTTATCTCTATCTCCCCCTGCTCCAAAAACCACAATCAAATCACGATATTTTAAAGCATCTAAAACTTTTTCTATACCATCGGGCGTATGAGCAAAATCTACAATCACATCTTTTGCAACCACTTGCATTCTACCCTCAATGCCACCAAAATTACTAATGGCCTTTTCAAGCTCTTTTAAATTTGGCTTAACAAGTTCATTTACACAAGCGCTTGCAGCCAAAAGATTATAAAGATTAAAAAGCCCCACCAAAGAAGAATCAATCATAAAAGTTTCTTTACCAAAATTTACCACAGCTTCAATGCCATTTTTTAAAGCATAAGCTTTAATGTGATAATAACTTGGATTTTCCACTCCATAAGTAAAAGCACCTTTGACATTAAAATTTATAGCTTTTGCATCTTTGTTGATAAATTTCATACACTCATCGGTAAAAAAACTTTCTTTTGCCACTCGGTAGTTTTGAAAATCCCCATGAAAATCTAAATGATCTTGAGTGATATTAGTAAAAATTTTAGCCTTAAACTCAAGCCCTTCAATGCGATTTTGCACCAAAGCATGCGAGCTTACTTCCATAATCAAAAATTCACATTTTTCCTTACTTGCTAAAGATAAAAGCTCTAAGGTTTGTAAAATAGGAGCAGTAGTTAAGCCTTTTGGAGTGATATTTTTATCATTTATAAAACTACCCCTAGTTCCCATTAAAGCACATTTATAACCTAAATCAAGCAAGATAGAGTAAATAGCCCCCGCAGTAGTTGTCTTGCCATTTGTGCCTGTAATGCCTATGATTTTAATACTTTCATTTATATTTAAAAGCTTCTTGCATTCGCCAATGCCAATAACTTTTGCTTGTTTTTCTAAAGCTTGATGAAGAAATTTTTCATTTTGAGTAGTTTTTAAGAAAAAACAATCTTTTTCGCATTCATTAGAATTATCACAAATGAAAGTATTTTCAATCTTTACTATCATAATTTAATTCCTTGATTTTCTCACTAAGCTTAATAAATCTATAATTAGAATAAAAATGCGCTGAAACATCTTCCATATAAGCTACGAGCATATCTTTATAACCATGTTCTAAAAGCTTTTCTAAAAAATCCACAAAATCTTCTTTATCGTTAATAATAAGTTTATTAGATATTATAACATTTTCTAAGGCTTGTTTAAACCCAACTTTTGCTTCGCTAAGTAAAAAATCTTGATAACTCAAGCCCTCAAAATCTTCGCTATCTTCTTCAAACTGCACACTTTGGCTAAGATTAATGAGTTTTTCTAAGTCTTTATCTACTTTAGTATTTTTATAATTTTGCATAAAAAATTCAAAAAAAACAAAAGCTTCTTCAGGGCTTTTTAAAGCCAAATCACAAATATTAATAAAAGTTAAAAGTCTCTTATTTTTACGCTTTTCATAAGCGAGAGAAAAATACATCTTAGCATTTTTAAAATCTTTTTTGTAAAAACATTCTATGGCTATTTTTTTATAATTTTGCAAATTCGCTTTCCCCACCTGCTAAATTTACTATAGTAATATCTGGATGTATATCGATTTTAAGTTGTTTTTCCAAGCCATATTTCAAAGTCGTCCCACTAGCTGGGCAGCCATGACAAGCTCCGGTTAGCTTCACATAAACTACACCATTTTTCACACCCAAAAAATCAAGCCCTCCGCCATCATTTTCTAAAATATGCATAGTTTTAGCTAGACTGGCTTTTACAGGTTCGATTAATTCCTCATCACTAAAAGGCATATTCATAATTTTTCCTTGATTATTTTTAGTTTAATTTTATCTTATTTGCCTTTAAAAAATGTAAATTATTGTTTATTTTAGACTTTTTGCTATACAATGGTAAAAAGACTTTAGGAAATTTTATGCAAAAACACACCCAAATAAAAGGTTTTGAAAAACTCAAACTCATTATCATACTAGGCTTTTTATCTGCCATAGCACCACTTTCAACTGATATGTATTTACCTGCTTTAAATGAAGTAGAAAAAAGCTTTCAAACAAATTCTTTTTACACTCAACTTTCTCTTGCAAGTTTTTTCATCGCCTTTTCTTTAGGTCAGCTTTTATATGGACCATTAAGTGATGTATATGGCAGAAAAAAACCTTTATACATAGGACTTTTTATTTTTATTTCTTCAAGTATTGCTTGTGTTTTAGTTGATTCCATTCATGCTTTTATAGCTTTGCGTTTTTTTGAAGCTTTAGGAGGTTGCGTGGGTGTAGTCGTAGCAAGAGCTATAGTAAATGATGTTTTTGAGCTTAAAGAAGCAGCAGGAGTTTATGCTTTAATGATGGTTTTTACTTCTTTAGCCCCTATGCTTTCTCCTACTTTTGGTGGAATTTTACTTGAATTTTTTTCTTGGCGTAGTATATTTTTAACATTGTTTATCTTAGGCTTTATTTTATTTTTGCTTGTTATTTTTGTTCTAAAAGAAAGCAATCACAACACCAAAGGAAAAAAATTCAATCACAAAGAGGTTACAAAAAGTTACAAAAAAGTTTTAAAAGATCGCCGTTTTGTAGTATATTTGCTTTGTGGAAATTTAATATTTGCAGGTTTTTTTGCTTATTTAACCGGCTCATCTTTTGTTTTTACACGCGTTTTTGGATTAAGCGAGCAACAATACGCAGCCCTTTTTGGAGCTCATGCTCTAAGCTTTGTTATATGTGCAAATATCAATGCAAGATTAGTCCTTAGGTTTTCTCCTTATTATATACTCCCTAGAGCGCTTATGGTAATTACTTTTTTAACTTTTTTACTCATTTTGGGTGCAACTTTTGAGCTAGGTTTTTGGGCTTTTGAAATTCCTTTGTGTTTTATCATAGCAAGTTTGGGTTTTATCCTGCCAAATACCACAACCTTAGCTATGGCAAGATCAAAACAAAATGCAGGCAGTGCTTCAGCACTCTTAGGTGCAGCACAATTTGCTATGGCAGGAGTAATGGCATTTTTAGTAAGTCTTTTAAATGCCAATACACCTATATTTTTATCACTTATTTTAGGAACTTGCACATTTTTATCTTTGATTTCTTATCTAAGTTTGATTAATAAAAGAAAGTTAAATAAAATCAAAAAGAAGTTAAGCGTGATTTCTCACGCTTAATTAAGCAATATTTTTGAAAAGATTCATTGACTATATCGAACCTTTTTCAAAAAACTTTATATTTATTTTCAAAACACTTATAAACAATTTATGTTAAAATTTCTCATCAATCAATAAAATAAAGGCTTTATTAATGAAAAAAATAGCTACTATTTTTGCAGGTGTTAATGGATGTGGAAAAACTACCTTATATTATAATGAACTTGAAAAAAACAAAGACTTTGGACTTAGAATCAACATCGATGAAATCGTAAGTAGCTTTGGTGATTGGAAAAATCGAGAAGATCAATTTAGAGCTTCAAGGATAGCCATTAAAATGCGTGAAAACTATATTAAAAAAGCTTATGATTTTAACCAAGAAACCACACTTTGTGGCACTAGCATTTTATCTTTATTCAAAAAGCTACAAAAAATTCTTACACTATAAATCTTTACTACATCGGACTAGACTCTCCAAACACGGCAAAACAAAGAGTTAAAATTCGCGTAGCTAAAGGCGGGCATGATATAAAAGAAGAGCTTATAGAAAAAAGATACTACGAGTCTTTACAAAATTTTAACACCGTTGTCAAATTCTGTAATCGCATTACTATTTTTGACAATACTCAAAATTATAAAAAACTCTTAGAATTTAAAAACAACAAGCTAGAAGTATTTGAAACTACCAAATGGCTAGAACCATTAATGATAAATTTTAAAAATCCAAGTTTATAAATTTTTATTTTAACTTGTCGATATGCAAATCATGCTACTCACTCCTTAAGGCAAGAAAGAAGTGAGTTAGCAATAGATTGAAGGCTTCAAGGCTATCAAGTATTACAAGGCTACCTCGATAACCTTGTAAAGCTTGATCCCAAGGTTTTTAAAACCTTGGGTTAAGATTATTGTTTTAATTGAAGCAAAGTATTTAAAAGCTGATCACTTGTGGTAATCGTTTTTGAGTTTGCTTGATAACCCCTTTGGATTACGATAAGCTCTGTTAATGCACGACTTAAATCCACATTCGACATTTCTATAGCTGAGCCTTTTAAGCCCCCTCTACCACCTTCGCCCGCATGACCTATGGTAGCTGTTCCTGAGTTTGCTGTCGCTTTATAAAGGTTATTACCCATTTCTTCAAGACCCATATTATTTGGGAAAGTAGCTAGAGCAACCTTAGCTAGCGCTAGAGTTTTACCATTTGTAAATTCTCCATAGATATAACCATTCTCATCAGTTCTTAATGCATCTGGCTTTAAGTTACCCCCTGTGTAACCATCTGTTTCTTGTTTAGTAGTAGATGAGTCTTTATCATAGCTTGTTAAACCATCAAAACCACCTGTTGTTCCAAAGTCAAGTTTTATAACTTGATCAGGTTTTGAGCCGTTGTTTCCGGTGAAATTTAATACATTTGGTGTATAGCTTTGAAGCGAACCATCATTACCAAATCTTAAATTTCCTACTACTATATTTCCCGGAGCTCCATCACCACTAAAATTAATCTCTGCAGGTTCAGGCACTGAAATGATGATAGACCATTCAGCCCCACCATCTGCTGTTTTAGTTTGTTTGGTAAATTGCACGGTTAGCTCATGTCTAGTTCCTAATGAGTCAAAGATTTCTATACTAGCAGTATGAGCTGAAAGATACATATCTTGAGAATATTTTTCATTATTACCTGCGTTGAAATTTCCATCTAAGGCGCTAAACATAGCTGTGAATTTATCATTGGTAGCGATTTTATTTACCTCATCTGAAAAACCTGTAACTTTAAAAGTCATGTCTTTTGAATTTTCACTTTTAGGATTAGTTATTTTAAATCTACCATCACTTTCTACTACTACTTCTACACCAGCATTAGCATCACCTTGACCGGGTCCATTATCAGGAGCGCCACCAGTTCCCCAATTTTCTAATTTCCCATCTCCATCATAATCCACGCCCCATCTTGCATCTCTTTGTAAAAGCTCTCTTAAATCTTCAGTAGTATGGAAAAATCTTTTACTATTCATATCAGGCATATTTGCTTGTCCAGCATTTGCTGCATTAGGATTAGGATTTGCTCCTATATCTACATTATTTTTACTATAAATATACTCATGAGCAGTTACCACTTGAACATTATTTTTCACATTTCCAGCTCCATTATCTCCATCTGTTCCAAGCCAAGCTCTTGTATTAGCATTATCTCCATTAGCGGTTATAACAGCATTTAAATCACCTTGAGTTGGATTTTGATTTGTTTGAACTTGAGATCCAGCTGTATTGCCATTATTTATGGTGATATTTAAATTTTTTGATTTGGCAGTTGTTCCTGTGCTATTGTCATTAGTAAAAGTCATTTTACCATCTACTATGGAAGCTACCACTCCAGTTTCAGCTGTCTTAGCATTGATAGCATTTAAAAATACATCTTTACCAACACCTTCAGCGGTAATATGCACACCATTTATAGTAATATCTAATCTAGCATTATGAACTGTTTCCCCATCTTTTATACCCCAAAAAGTATATTGCGTATTTCCTTGCAACTGCCCTCTCTCTGTTGGCATATCTGTACTCATGGTAATATTAGAAGTATGCTTAGCATCAGCAAAACTCACCCACATACCTTGACCATCTCTTAGGTTTAAACCCTCACCTTGAGCATTAAATACTACACCCATATCCACACCTTTTTCAGTTACTTGGGCTCCACTTTTAGAAGTAGTATAAAACTCAGTATGGCCAGTATCATTTTCATCTATAGTCGTTCCTGTATCAGCTCTAACTCCATGTTGTGAATCAAGAGCATAGATAGGACGCTTAGCAGAAGCATTCATACCCAAAGTATTACCACTATCTAAATTTGCTGTAAGGCTTACTGAAGTACTTGCTCTAGCAGGCATACTCATACCAGGTGGGATAACTATATCTTGCACTGAAGTTGAAGAGTCAATTTGCCCTGTTTCTTGATTATAATTCCAACCTTGAACGGTGTAGCCGTTATTATCTACGAAATTTCCTACTGCGTCTGTTTTAAAGTCCCCTGCACGGGTGAAAAACTGCGTAGTGCCACCATCATTTGAAACGATGAAAAATCCATCACCATTGATAGCCATATCGGTGTTTTTGTCTGTAGTTTGGATATTACCTTGAGAGTGAATTCTAGTAGTAGAATTTACACCTGCACCAAGTCCAACTTGCATAGGGTTTTTACCACCTAGGTTGCCATCTGGAGCTGTAGCTATCTTAGAAGTTTGACTCATAAGCGTTGAGAAATCCGCACGAGAATATTTAAAACCAAATGTATTAACATTGGCTATGTTATTACCTTCTACATCCATTGCGTATTGGTGTGCTTGGAGTCCTGAAACCCCAGCCCAAAGAGATCTCATCATAATTAAATCCTTTAAAAAATATTGCTTTGTGATTACTTCACAATCTACTATTGCTTAGCCAAGACAAAGCAATAAGTGTTCCAAAAATGTAAATAAAATAAAATTAAATTGAATACATATATTGTAAAAGTAATTTAGTAAAATAATGGAAAATAAAGCTTTTAGTCAAAAAATTAATGTCTACAATTTTCATAACAAATTGTTATAAAAATGCATGCTATGTCTTTAAAGTGTAAAGTTTTTTTAAAATTACTCGATATAGTTAGTGAATCTTTTCAAAAATATTGCTTAATTAAGCGTGAGAAATCACGCTTAACTTTTATTTCTTTCTTTTAATTTAGCAATCACATCATTTAAACTCAAATCCGCATCAGCTAATAACACTTCTAAATGATAAAGTAAATCAGCTGCTTCATTTATAAGCTCATCTTTGTCTTTAATAGTAGCAGCTAAAGCCGTTTCAACGCCTTCTTCGCCTACTTTTTGTGCTATGCGTTTAGTGCCTTTTGAAAAAAGCTCAGCCGTGTAAGAAGAACTTGCGCAAGTGTTTTTACGAGAATTAATCAGCCTTTCAAGACGCGATAAAAACACAAAATCAGCCTTTTTAGAAAGTGTTTCAAAACAAGAAGTATCACCCGTGTGACAAGTAGCTCCGCTAGGTTTAACTAAAATCAAAATACAATCTCTATCACAATCAAGCCCCATATCTATGATATGTAAAAAATTCCCACTTTGCTCGCCTTTCATCCACAAACGCTCTTTAGTGCGTGAGTAAAACACAACCTTTTGGTGCTTAAAACTCTCTCTTAATGCCTCTTCATTCATAAAACCTTGCATTAAAACTTCACAAGAATGATAATCTTGAATGATCACAGGAACAAGGTTATTAACCTTTTGCCAATTAATGCTTTTTATGAATTCTTCCTCATTTATCTTCATAGCTTTTCCTTTTTAAATACGAATTTGTATGCCTTGATCTTTTAAAAATAGTTTTAATTCTTTAATATCTATAAGTTTTTTATGAAACACTGAAGCTGCCAAAGCTCCATCAACACCGAGTTTAAAAGCGTCTAAAAAATGCTCTTTAACTCCTGCACCACCACTTGCTACTAAAGGCACAGGGCAAATTTGTCTAACTTTAGCAAGTTGATCAAGATCATAACCCTTTCTCATACCATCTTGATTCATCATATTTAGCACGATTTCACCCGCACCTAGCTCGCATACTTGCTTTACCCACTCTAGTGTTTTTTTACCACTATGATGAGATTTGCTCTCATCTCCGGTGTATTTATAGACTAAAAGCTCGTTGTTTTCATCTTTAAAAGTATCTATACCTACGACTACACATTGCACTCCAAAGCTTTTTGCAAGGCGTGAGATTAAATCAGGATCATTTAAAGCAGGGGAATTAATAGAAATTTTATCAGCACCATTTGCTAAAAGCTCTTTTGCGTCATCTTCGCTTTTTATACCTCCTGCAACGCAAAATGGTATAGAGATATTTTGTGCTACCTTGCTTACCCAAGTTCTATCAATGCGCTCATTTTTAGCTGAAGCTGTAATATCATAAAATACAAGCTCATCAATGCCATTTTGTGAGTAAAAATTAGCAAGCTCGATGATATCGCCCATATCTTCATGGTTTTTAAACTGCACCCCTTTAACTACTCTACCATCTTTTACATCTAAACATGCGATTATGCGTTTTGCAAGCATTCTTTAGCCTCCTTTATACTAAATTCTTTATCAAGTAAGGCTTTACCTACAATGATACCACTTACTATGCCATTTAGCTTTTTAAAATCTTCTAAGCTTGCCACACCTCCGCTTGCTTGGGTTTGTAAATGTGGGAATTTCTCATGCAAAGTTTTATATAAAGTGATATTTGCTCCACTCATCGTGCCATCTTTAGAAATATCTGTGCATAAAATGTGCTTTACATTTTTGTAAAAATTTAAAAGCTCAAATAATTTTTCATCGCTTGTTTTACTCCACGCATCAACAGCCACAAAAAACTCATCTTTAACACAAATACTATCAAGCGCTAAGACTATATTTTCTACGCCAAATTCGCTCAAAAGCTCTTGTGTAAAGGCTTTATTTTTAACCGCTAAAGAGCCTATAACTACGCGTTTAACACCGCTATCAAACAAAGCTTTAACCTCATCTTTAGTGCGAATTCCCCCACCTACTTGAAGATTTACTTTGATTTTAGAAGCTAGATTTTCTATGAGTTTTAGTTGTCTTTTACTAGGATCTTTTGCACCGCTTAAATCCACCAAATGAAGCCAAGCAATGCCTTGAGCCTCATACTCTTGAAATTTAGCTAAAGGATCAAAACTGTATTCTTGCTTTTTAGTATAATCTCCTTTATAAAGCCTTACTACTTTGCCATCTATTAAGTCTAATGCTGGAATGATTTGAGTTTGCATTTTTACCTACATATTTATGAAATTTTTTAATAATACTTCACCCGCTTCGCCACTTCTTTCAGGGTGAAACTGCACGCCATAAAAATTGTCTTTGTTTAAACTTGCACTAAATTTAGTAGAATACTCACACTCTGCGATGGTGTATTCATTTAACCCCACACAATAACTATGCACAAAATAAAAATAAGCCCCATCTAAGCCTTTAAAAAGTTCATGTGAACTAAAGACTTGATTCCACCCCATATGTGGGAAAGTAAAATTTGCTTTTTCTTGGAATTTTTGTGTATCAAAAGGCATAATGCCAAGTGTTTTTTGGTGTAATTCTTCTGAAAATTTACCCAAAATTTGCATACCAAGACAAATACCTAAAAGTGGTTTCGTGGTAGTTTGGATAAAATTTTCTAAATTAAGTGCTTGCAGATTAGCCATTGCTTTAGCTGCTGTGCCAACACCAGGAAGCAAAAGCTTATCTGCTTGTGAGAGTTCTTTTAAATCATGCGTGATAATACTTTTTTGCCCTAAACGCTCGAGTGCAAAAGCAAGTGAAGCTAAATTCGCACAACCCGTATCTATAATAGCTAGTTTCATATCACTCCTTTAGAGCTTGCTAGGTTTTCATTTTCTATTTTTATAGCCATTTTTAAAGCTCTTGCAAAGGCTTTAAAAAGTCCTTCGGCTTTGTGATGATCGTTTTTGCCTTTAACTTTTAAATGCAAACTCGCACCCATAGCATAGCTTAGTGAGTAGAAAAAATGCTCTATCATTTCTGTGCTTAATTCTCCAAGTTTTTCTTTTTTAAACTTAGCCTTATAAACTAAATGTGGCCTATTGCAAAAGTCAATCGCACAACTTGCCAAGCACTCATCCATAGGTAAAACAAAGCCATATCTTGCAATACCTATTTTTTGATCTAGTGCATTTTTAATAGCCTCGCCCAAAGCAAGTGCGACATCTTCTACGCTGTGATGTTCATCAACTTCTAAATCCCCTTTGCATCTTATCTCTAAAGATATATTTGCATGCGTAGCAATTTGCTCTAACATATGATCAAAAAATGCGATATTTGTTTTTATATTAGCTTTTGCTTTTTCATTAAAAGCCATTTTAACTTGAATTTGGGTTTCTTTGGTATTACGCTCTATACAGGCACTGCGGTAATTTTGCAAAATAAAATCAGCGATTTGCTCCCAGTTAAAATCGTTTTTATCGTATTTTAAACCTTGAATTTCAAGATTTTGCGCTAAAAGCATATCGCTGTCTCTATCGCCTATAACAAAACTTTTGGTTTTATCATAAAGTTTATTTTTGATATAGTTTTCAAGCATGGCAGTTTTTGGCTTCCTGCAGGCGCAATTTTCATGCTCAAAATGCGGACATATAAAAATATCTTCAAATTCTATGCCACAACTTTGAAAAACACTTAGCATTTTTTCATGAGCCTTGTCAAAATTTTCCCTAGGAAAAGAATTTGTGCCTAGGCCATCTTGATTACTTACCATAACAAATTTAAAACCAAAATTTTTTAACTTTAAAAGCGCATTGATAGCACCTTTTTCAAACTCAAGTTTTTCCAAAGAATCGATTTGAAAATCATCTTTTGGCTCATCAATGAGCGTGCCATCTCTATCGATAAATAAAATTTTTGCACTCATTTTAGACTTTCTAATCTTAAACTCACGGCATTTTTATGCCCATCAAGCCCTTCAGCTGCTGCTAAAATTTCCACCACAGGACCAAGCTTTTTAAAGCCTTCTTTGCTAAGTTCTTGTACAGTCATTCTTTTCATAAAATCAGCAAGCCCTAGTGAAGAATAAGACTTGGTAAAACCATAAGTTGGCAATACATGATTTGTTCCACTTGCATAATCTCCCATAGATTCTGGAGAATACTCACCTAAAAATACCGAACCTGCATGCATAATATCATCAAGCAAGCTAGATGGATTTTGTGTATGAATGATCAAATGCTCGGGTGCATAGTCATTTGAAATACTTATGGCATGTTTTATATCTTTTGCAAGAATGATTTTAGAGTGTGCTAAAGATTTTGAAGCAATTTCTTTACGCGAGAGTTTTTCAAGCTGTAAAGCAACTTCATTATCTACTTCTTTAGCTAATTTTTCACTTGTGCAAACTAAAATCGCTTGAGAATCTGCTCCATGTTCAGCTTGCGAGAGTAAATCTGAAGCTATAAATTTAGCATTAGCAAACTCATCTGCTAAAACTAACACTTCAGAAGGCCCTGCTTGCATATCAATAGCTACTCCATGATTATTAACTTGCTTTTTGGCTTCAGTTACAAAAGCATTTCCTGGGCCAAAAATTTTATCTACTTTTTGCACACTTTGCGTTCCATAAGCAAGCGCTGCTATAGCTCCTGCTCCACCTATTTGATACACTGCATCAACTTCACAAAGTTTTGCCACAAAAGCAATGGCAGGATGTAATGGCGCTGGGGAAGCTAAGGCTATGAATTTACATTTTGCAATTTTAGCAGGGATAGCTAGCATAAGTGCGGTTGAAAAAAGTGGTGCTAAGCCTCCTGGTATATAAAGCCCTACTTTTTCAATGGCTCTTGTTAGCACCTTGCAAGTTACCCCTTCAAAGGTTTGAACCTCTATGGTTTGACTTTCTTGAGCTTTGTGGAATTTATAGATATTTTCATAAGCTATTTTGATAGCTTGTTTTAACTCATCATCAATTTGCTCTGCTAAATTACTAAGCTCTTCATCACTTAGTTTGATGGAATTTAACTCTACTTTATCAAATTTTATAGCCATTTGTTTTAAAGCTTCATCGCCATTTATTTTAACATCTTCAATAATTTGTTCTACTATGGTTTTAACCTGCGCATTAGCACTCATAGCAGGACGCTTGAGTGCTAATTCTTGTTCGCTTTGGTTTAATTTTTCAAAATCAAGTATTTGCATTTTTATCCTTTAAGAGAGCATTTTTTCAATAGGTAAAACTAAAATCGCACTTGCACCTTCTTTTTTCAAAGCTTCCATAGTTTCCCAAAATAAATTTTCTTGACTTACCATATGTAATGCCACTCTAGCTTTATCATTTTCTAAAGGTAAAATTGTAGGTTTTTCAACACCTGGTAACAAGGCTGTGATTTTTTCTAGCTTTTCAATAGGAGCATGCAACATGATGTATTTTGACTCTCTTGCTTGCATAACTCCATGAATTCTAATGAGTAATTTATCGATTAATTCTTGTTTGTGTGAAGCTAAACTTTCTTTTCTTTGGATAATGCAAGCTTTTGACTTATAAATCACCATAACTTCTTTAAGTCCGTTTGCTTTTAAAGTAGCTCCACTTGAAACTAAATCACAAACTCCATCAGCTAAATTTGCACTTGGTGCTACTTCAACTGAGCCTGTTAGCATACAAGTTTTATAAGGAATGCTATTTTCTTCCATAAAACGCTTTAAAAGCTGTGGATAAGAAGTTGCTATGCGTAAATTTTTAAAACTTTCTATACCTTTATACTCACTATTTTCTGGCAATGCTAAAGACAGACGACACCCACCAAAATCAAGCTTTTTAAGCATTATAAAATCTGCATTTTCGTTTTTTGATTTTCTTTCTAACTCATTTTCTTCTAAAACATTTTCCCCAACTATGCCAAGATCTACTACTCCATCAAAAATTAACCCTGGTATATCATCATCTCTTACTCTAAGTAAATCAATAGGTAAATTTGTAGAAAAAGCAATTAAACTTTGATCGTGTATGCGAAGTTTTACGCCTATGGACTCAAGCAAGGCAATAGAATCTTTACTTAAACGACCTGATTTTTGTATAGCTATGCGTAATCTTGAATTTTCTTGCATTTTTTTCCTTTTTTGTAGTTAAAAAGATTAATAGTAGCAAAAAATGGATAAAAATACAAAAAATAGTAAGTAAATAAATAAAAATAAGAAGTTTTTAGCCTTTAAAAGGCTAAAAATTAAGCTACGAATTCGATGAAAGCCATTTCTGCAGCATCGCCACGGCGGATTCTTGTTTTGATAATTCTTGTATAACCGCCATTTCTATCTGCGAATTTAGGTGCAATTTCTGTTACAAGTTTATTTGTAGCTTCTTTATCTTGCAAGCTAGCAAAAACTGCTCTGTGAGCATTGAAATCACCTTTTCTTGCACGAGTGATCAATCTTTCAACATAACCTCTTAATTCTTTTGCTTTAGGTAATGTTGTTTCTATTTTACCTGCTTTAATAATAG
The DNA here is from genome assembly GCF_025772685.1 of Campylobacter sp. CNRCH_2015_1657. Lineage (NCBI taxonomy): Bacteria > Pseudomonadati > Campylobacterota > Epsilonproteobacteria > Campylobacterales > Campylobacteraceae > Campylobacter > Campylobacter sp. CNRCH_2015_1657. Next base: position 39,947 of record NZ_JAKMSO010000003.1, read on the forward strand.
CAATGGTAAGGTTTTTTAATAAGGCTGCACGATGAGTAGAAGTGCGACCTAACTTTCTATATCCATGTCTATGTCTCATTGATTATCCTTCATTTTGTGCTTTTAATTCTGTAATTTTTTTCTTTAGCGTTTCTTTTGCACTATCACTGAGTTTTGAATTTCCTATAGGGAAACCTATAGATTCCATTACACTTTTAATCTCATCTAAAGATTTTTTACCAAGATTTTTTAAATCTGCAAGTTCGCTAACACTCATTAAGGCAAGTTCACCAATATAAACTACATTTGCTTTTTCTAAGCAGTTAAAACTTCTTGCACTTAAATTTAACTCAGTTATATTTTGAAGTAATTTTACATGTTCTACTTCATTATTTGGTGTTTGACTTCTTACAACGCTTTGTGCATTAGTGATTTTATCAAACACTGATAATTGTTTATACATTGCTTCTAAAGCATTTTTAAAAGCGTCACTTGGTGAAATTTGACCATCAGTTGTGATTGTAAAAACAACTTTTTCATAATCTGGATTATCTTCAAAAAGCACTTTTTCTATATCATAAACCGCATGTTTTACCGGAGTAAAGAACGCATCAAGTGCTATAAATTCAGGATCTAAGAAATTTTGAATTTCTTCAGAAGGCACATAACCTATACCTTTTTCAATGATTAAAGTAAATTCTAAATCTGCATCTTCATTAATCGTTGCAAGATAGCTATCTGCATTCACAACTTCAACAACTTCATTGTCTAAGTCTTTTCCGCAAATTTCTTTTGGTCCTTTAAAACTAAAAGTTACGATTTCTTTTTCAGAATCTGTTTTTAGTTTAAATCTTAATTTTTTTAGATTGATAATAAACAATGCTACATCTTCAAGCATACCACGCATACTATCAAATTCATGCGCTACGCCTTTGATTTTAACTCCTGTTGGAGCAAAACCTACTGTGCTTGAATAAAGCAAACGACGCAAAGGATGCGCCAAAGTAATAGCATAACCGATTTCAAAAGGCCATGCACTTACTTTTGCTACTGTATCACTGATATTTTCAATACTAAACTCTGTTGGTGTATAAGCAGAAGTTGTAATATGTCTCATATCAAAAACCTTTATTATTTAGAGTACAACTCAACGATATATCTTTCCTCAACTGGAATGATAACTTCTTCTCTTTCAGGTTTTCTTGTAAAAATTCCAAATCTTTTATCTTTTTCTACATCAACCCAAGCAACTATACCAGTTTGAGCAGTAAGTTCGATCGCTCTTGAAATTTGAGGATTGTTTTTGCTTTTTTCAATCACTTCAACTTTTTGGCCTGCTTCTACTCTATAACTAGGAATATCTACTCTTTTACCATTTACTAAAATGTGTCCATGAGTTACAAGTTGTCTAGCAAAACGGCGTGTTGTAGCAAAACCCATTCTATAAACAACATTATCAAGTCTTTGTTCTAAAAGCTGGATCAAAAGCGCACCGGTATTGCCATCTTTTCTAGCAGCTTCACTAAATAATCTTCTAAATTGTTTTTCACTAACACCATACATAAATTTAGCTTTTTGTTTTTCTCTTAATTGAAGTCCATATTCACTAATTTTAGCTTTTCTTTGTCCATGCTGACCTGGTGCGTAAGGGCGTTTATCTAAAGCACTTTTACCTGCTAATCTTCTTTCGCCTTTCATTGCCAAGCTTACGCCAAGTCGTCTTTCTAATTTTTCTACTGGTCCTCTATATCTTGCCATTATAATTCTCCTAAATCTTATATCTTATTCTTAGACACGACGACGTTTTGGTGGTCTACAACCATTATGAGCTAATGGGGTAATATCTTTTAAGAAAGTTACTTTGATACCTTCCATAGCACCTACACTTTTAACTGCTGTTTCACGACCACTTCCTGGCCCTTGTACTTTAATGCCTACTTCTTTAATACCATGTTCTTTTGCTTTATTTAAAGCATCTTCTACTGCTTGTTGTGCCGCATAAGGAGTTGATTTTTTAGAACCTTTAAATCCTAAACCACCTGCACTACTCCATGCAATAGCATTTCCCATTTCATCAGTTACAGTAACCATAGTATTATTAAATGTTGCACTGATATAAACTATACCTTTAGCTATATTTTTTTTAACTATTTTTTTCTTAACAACTTTTCTTTTTGCCATTTTCTATCCTTATGATTTTGCACCAACGGTTTTTCTCTTACCTTTTCTAGTTCTGGCATTTGTTTTTGTTTTTTGACCACGAACCGGTAAGCCTTTTCTATGTCTTAAGCCTCTAAAGCTTCCTAGATCCATTAATGCTTTGATATCCATAGCAACTTGTTTTCTAAGATCACCCTCAACCATATAGTTTTCTTGAATTTCTTTACGGATAGCCGCTGCTTCGTCCTCACTTAACTCATGAACTCTTTTATCATAAGAAATTCCGGTTTTATCTAAGATTTTTCTTGAAGTATGCAAACCTATACCATAAATATAAGTCAAACCATATTCAATTCTTTTTTTCTTTGGTAAATCTACACCTGCAATACGAGCCATAAATTATCCTTGTCTTTGTTTGTGTTTTGGATTTTCGCAAATAATGCGAACTACGCCTTTACGACGAACTACTTTGCATTTGTCACACATCTTTTTAACAGATGGTCTAACTTTCATGCTTTACTCCTGTTATTGTAAATTCCACTTTTTTACAACTGCACCAGGTTTTTAGAGCAACCAACTATTTTCAAAATAAGTGGTGATTTTGAAAATACTTCTTCATACAGTTTTATTGCAATTTCTGCAAAAGTGCTAATTATACTTTACTTTTGCTTTTAAACAACTTAGACTTATTTGTATCTAAATGTAATACGACCCTTATCAAGACTATAAGGCGTTAGCTCTACTTTAACTCTATCGCCAGGCATAATTCTAATATAATGCATACGCATTTTACCTGCAATATGACAAAGTATCACATGTTTATTATCTAATTCAACTTTAAAAGTCGCATTAGGTAAAGCTTCGATTACATTACCATCGATTTCGATAATATCATCTTTTGCCAATATTTCTCTCCTTTCTATAAAATACAAAGCTATTATTTTATCACAATTTTTCTTTTTAAATTTTTAATATTTTTTTACAAACTATAATATTTTTACTATAATTACAAAATTACTACAAAAAGAAAGTATTTATAGATGTCAAAAACTTTAAAAAGAGGTGATTTTAAAACTCTTTCCTTATCTTCTTTGGGTGGAGCTTTAGAATTTTATGATTTTGTTATTTTTGTATTTTTTGCTAATTATATTTCAAGAAATTTTTTTCCTAGTGATTTAAGTGATTTTTGGAAACTTTTAAACACTTATGGGGCTTTCGCAGCAGGATATTTAGCTAGACCAATCGGTGGTATAATTATGGCACATTTTGGAGATAAAATGGGTCGTAAAAAGATGTTTATGCTTAGTATATTACTCATGGTGTTTCCAACTTTCTCTCTAGCTTTTATACCTACTTTTGAAACTATAGGATATTTTGCTCCTATTTTTTTACTACTTGTTAGAATAGCTCAAGGTATAGCTATAGGCGGAGAACTCCCTGGTGCTTGGGTATTTGTAAAAGAACATGCACCCGATGGAAGAGATAGTTTTTATATTAGCGCTATTAATGCTTCTATGGCTTTTGGAATTCTTTTAGGTTGTATTGTTGCCTTAGCGATTAATCATTACTTTGATCAAGAAGCAATTTATGAATATGCTTGGCGTATTCCATTTGCTATAGGTGGATTTTTTGGTATCATTTCTATATATCTTAGAAAATTTTTAGAAGAAACACCTGTTTTTCAAAAAATGCGACAAGAAAATGATTTAGAAAAATTTCCTTTAAAAACACTTTTTAAAGAAAAAAATATTTATTTAGACATCATTGCTTCTATGCTTTTAACTTGGATGCTCACAGCTTGCGTGATAATACTTATTTTACTTATGCCTAATTTTATATCAGAAGTTTTGATTCTTGATAAAACAGATGCGATTTTAATCCAAATGTTTGCAATAGTAATTTTATCTTGTGGAACTTTACTTGCTGGAATTTGGGTTGATAAATTTGGTTTTTTAGCTACCGCTTTAATTTTTACCATAGGATTTAGTTTATCGTGCTTTTTTTATTTTTATTTTTTCTATGCTCAAATTTTGCATTTGAGTATATATTTTTATTTTATAGCGTGTTTTTTTGGTGGTATTAATGCTTTAGCACCTATTTTAATGTGTAAAATTTTTAAGCCAAGTATTCGTTTTAGTGGAATTTCTTTTTCTTATAATATAGCTTATGCAATAGCGGGTGGTTTCACTCCTCAACTTGTATTTGCATTACATTCTTTGGCTATAAAACCTGAAAATCCTTTCGTGTATGGAATTTTTATTTATATTTTGTTTTTATCCCTGATAACACTGATAACTACCATATTTACTTATAAGAGGTTAAGATTTTAATGTTATAATTAAAAAAAATTATTAATTAAAAATTTATAAAATTAAAGGAAAATGATTATGAAAATTTTTATTGTTTTAATACTTTCTTTGTTGCCACTTTTAGCATTTGAAATGATTACACCTATACCAGAAAGCATTCCTTATAATAAAGAAAAAGCTATTTTAGGAAAAAAACTCTATATGGATACAAGTTTATCAAAAGATAAAAAAGTATCTTGCAATAGTTGTCATGATATTGCAAATTTTGGAGTAGATAATAAAACTTTTTCAACAGGTATTAATGGCATAATAGATGAGCCATTCCATACTCCTACAAATTTTAATGCCGTTTTTAGCCTAGCACAATTTTGGAGAGGCAATGCAAAAGATTTACAAGAACAAGCCAAACATCCTTTGTTAAACCCTAAAGAAATGGGGTTAAAAGATGCAGATGAAGTGGTGCAAATAGTAAAAACTAACGCAATTTATGAAAAAGAATTTAAAAGACTTTACGGAGAAGTTACCTTTGATAATATAGCAGATGCTTTAGCTGAATTTCAAAAAACCTTACTTACGCCAAATTCCCCATTTGATCGCTACTTAAAGGGAGATAAAAATGCTATAAGCGAACAAGCAAAAAGAGGCTATAATGCCTTTTTATCAAATGGTTGTATAGCGTGCCATCAAGGACAAAATATAGGTGGAAATATGTATCAAAAAATGGGGGTATTTGTTCCTTATGATAATGGAACAAATTGGAAAGGACGCTATGAGATCACTCAAGATCCTCACGATCAATTTGTAGTAAAAGTGCCAAGTCTTAGAAACATAGCCAAAACTGCTCCTTATTTTCATGATGGTTCTATGCCAACACTTGATGCTTGCGTACAATTTATGGCGTATTATCAGCTTGGTAAATTTTTAGAGCAAGATGTAGTTGATGATATAGTTGCATTTTTAAATTCTTTAACAGGAGAATACCATGATCCACTCAAATAAAAAAACTTTCTCTTTTTTAAAACAATTCATCACTTTATCCATAGTGGTTTTGGTATTGCTTTTAACTTTGACTTTATTTATTTTTAATACTTACAATACCACCAAAAGAAATTCACTTATTATGGATTCTTTTCAAAAATTAGAAATTCTAGATACTAAAATAGATGAAATTTTTAAAAATAAACTAAATCTACAAAACTATGACATTAGCGTCAAACTAGTAAGAGATTTTGAAAATACTTTAGCTATTTTAAAAGCTAATGAAATAGATACTAAAAAGCTAGAAGCAATTTTTCAGAAAAAAAATACACAACTACAACATTTTAAATCAGCCAATTCTATTGCTATAAATTCAAAGCTTTATCTTTATGAAATTCAACAAGAAATCATCAAACAAACAAATCAATTAGCACTCACTACTCAAGAGGCTAAACAAATAGAATATATAGGAAATATTTTAAGCATTATAGGAACTATGGATATATTAGAACCTTTAGCGCAAAATAGATTACAAAATCTTGTCACAAATTTAAACGCAAAAGATTCTCAATTACCACAAGAGTTATTTGAGCTTTTTAATACACATTGTAAGATGATATTAAGTCAAATTAAAATATTAAAAGATAATTCTCAAAGTTTTCTTGATCAAGAACTGCAAAAACAAATTCTAGCACACCAAAATTTAATTGCTAAAAATATCAATCTACAAAATAAATATAATCTTTATACAGCTATAGGAATTTTCCTATTTACCTTAGTTGTATTGATTTTTTTCATACTTTTAACATTAAAAAAAGTAATCATACCTATATCTTTACTTGAAAAACTAAGTGCAAATCTAGCGGGAGAACATGCGAATTTAAGTGCAAGATTAGACATTGATAAAAAAAGTGAATTAGCTACAAGTGCTAGCTATATTAATTCTTTCATACAGATAGTGCAAAATTCAGTTTTAGAAGCCATACAAACTGCAAATTCAAGCCACAAAAGCTCACAAAAACTTTCCCAAAATGCTGAAATTTTACAGCAAAGTTCACTTTTACAGCATGAGCAAATTTCTAATGTCCATGAAATAAGTTCTGTTTTAGAAAGTCATATAGACTTAACTCAAAATCTAGCTAAAAATACTATAAAAGATATGCATGATATGCAAGAAGTTATGGGAGAAGTTGAAAAAACGCTTAAAGAGCTAGTAGAGCTTATATTACTAAGTGGAGAAAAAGAACAAAGTGTTTTAAGTGCTATGGATATACTAGTACAAAGTGCTGATAGTATTGTAGAAGTTACAGCAGCTATTAAAGATATAGCCGATCAAACTAACTTGCTAGCTTTAAATGCAGCTATTGAAGCAGCTCGTGCAGGAGAACATGGTAGAGGCTTTGCTGTTGTTGCTGATGAAGTTAGAAACTTAGCTGATAAAACTACAAAATCTTTAGTCGCTATAGAAACTACTGTAAGAACCATAGTACAACAAATCAATGACAACAAAAGCTTGATGGATGGAATTCATCAATCCATGAGTGATACTTCCAACAAAGCTAATATCTTACAAGGTGAAGTCGGTGCTTCTATAGAAAAATTAAAAACAAGTATCCATTCTACTAAAATTATGGAAGAAAAAAGTGATGAGTCAAAAGCTAAAATGAATGAGTTAGAACAAAATGTAGAAAAAGTGACTGAACTTGCAAATTGTGTTAAAAACTATTCACTCGAGCTAACACAAATTTCACAAGATGTTTTAGAAAATGCTTCTAAACTTTCAGAAAAACTAAAAACATTTGAGTAAGAAAGTTTAAACTTTCTTACTTAGATAAAATATCTGCTTTGCCATTTATAATTGCAACACAATGCTCATAATGAGCAGCATTTAATCCATCTTTGCTTCCTGCTTCCCAATTACCTTTTAAATGTACCGGTGTGCCATCTTTTTGACATACCATAGGCTCTATGCAAAATACCATGCCATTTTTGATTTTAGGTCCACTTTTTGCACTAGCACCTGGTTCTAAATAATTTGGAATTTCAGGCTCACCGTGTGGCTTTTTACCTATACCATGACCACAATAACCTTTCAAAGGTACAAATCCTCTTTTAGCGATAAACTCGCCAAGCTCATATGAAAGCTCTTTAAAACGCATACCTTCTTTGATAATATCTATAGCATAATACAAAGCATCTTTAGCACAAGCAATCAAAGCCTCATCAGTGGCTGAAATTTGACCTATAGGTATAGTCCTTGCTGCATCTCCATAATATCCATCTATGCAAGTACCCACATCAAGCCCTAAAATATCGCCTTCTTTTAAAATACGCTCATCCCCTACGCCATGAATGCAAGCTTGATTAAGCGAGATACAAATACTGCCTGGAAAACCATATAAGCCTTTAAAAGATGGTTTTGCACCATGATCAAGTATAAATTCTTCTGCTTTAATGTCAATTTCTTTTAAACTCATACCCGGAACTATAATGCCTTCTAGATAGTCAAGCGTTCTAGCTACAAGTTCATTTGCCTTGCGTAGTTTTTCTATTTCTGCTGGTTTTTTGATTTCTATCATTTATATTTTCCTTAAAATTTTTAAAAATTTAGCATTTATGCGCTTTTAAAAGCTTTAAGGAAAAACCTTAAGTTTTAAAACTTAAGGTTTTAACATACACTTGTAAGATTAGTAGCTAGGCCACCTAAAGAAGTTTCTTTGTATTTTGAGTTCATGTCTTTGCCGGTTTCATACATAGTTTTTATAACCTCATCAAGACTTACTTTTGGAGTTGATTTTCTACTCATTGCCATTCTAGCAGCTGAAATTGCTTTAATCGCTCCAAAGGCATTTCTTTCTATACAAGGAATTTGCACTAAACCACTTACTGGATCACAAGTTAAACCTAAATGATGCTCCATTGCAATTTCAGCAGCATTACAAGCTATCTTTGCATCAAAACCCATTACAGTAGCCATAGCTCCTGCTGCCATAGAACTTGCACTACCAATTTCAGCTTGACAGCCAGCTTCAGCACCACTTATACTTGCATTTTTCTTATAAAAAGAGCCTATTAACATAGCAGTAAGTAAAAAATTAATGGCTTTTTCATCGTTAAAACCAATAGTATGATTTTTAAGATAAAGCATTACAGCAGGCACAACAGCACATGCACCATTAGTTGGTGCAGTTACCACTCTAGCTCCACTTGCATTTTCCTCTGCAATAGCAATAGCATATAAAGAAATAAAATCAATAATTCCTAAAGGATCACTTGTCATAGCCAAACGCTCATTAAGTCCTTTGGCGCGGCGTTTTAAATGTAAATTCCCTGGAAGAAAATCTGAGCTTGGATGAATACCATTATAATAAACTTCTTGCATTACTTCCCAAATTTCTAAACAATAAGCTCTAATTTCTTCTTTAGTGTGAAATTGAAGCTCATATTCATAAGAGAGTTTTGCTAGATCCCATGAATTTTCTTCGCAAATTCTTAAAGCATCGCTTGCGTTATTAATATCAAGTTCTAATTTAGTATGTTTTTGCTCACAAGCTCCGTCTTTGTGTTTTTGAAGTTCAGCTTCACTCATAACAAAACCACCACCTACTGAATAATAAATTTCTTCAGCAATGATTTCTCCATTTTCATTATAAGCACTTATTTTCAATCCATTTTCATGCAAAGGTAAAAAGTCTTTTTCAAAAATCAAATCTTTATCATAATCAAAATTTAATTCTTTTTGAGCATCTAAAACCAAAATTTTATCTTGCAAAATTTTATTAAACACACGATCTTGCAAAGCAACATTTAATTCTTTTGCTCTTAAGCCACTCAACCCCCATATAATAGCTTTATCACTTAAATGGCCTTTACCAGTAAGCGATAAAGAGCCATAAAGTTTGATTTGAATTTTTGTAATTTGTGTGATTTTATCTTTGATTTTTTCACAAAACATATTCCCTGCTAGCATTGGTCCTAAAGTATGAGAAGATGAAGGACCGACACCAACTTTAAATATACTTAAATTACTACTCATTCATCAGCACCTTAAAAAGTATAAATTACAGTGATGATTGTCAAAATACCTGTGATAAACACAAATGCATCTAAAGCTTTGTTTTGGAATTTTTTCATTTTAGATACAGTGTAAATTGCAATCATAGGCATTAAAAATAAGATTGCGGCAATGATTGGACCACCTAAGCTTTCAATAAAACCTAAAATACTTGGATTTACATAAGCAGTAATTAACATAACAATATACATTACCAAAGTTGAATAAACTGCGATTTTTTTCAAATCCGGATTATCATTACCTGCTAATTTACAACATTTTCTAACTATACCATAAGCACCTTCCCTAGCACCAAAATAATGCCCAAAGAATGAACTAGAAATTGCTAAAAATGCGATTAGTGGACCACCATAAGAAATAAATGGATTATCAAGTTTATTAGCAAAATAAGAAAGTACAGGTATGTTTTGTGCTCTAGCTTCAGCAAGTTCTGCAGGAGTTAAAGAAAGCACGCAAGATACCACAAAAAACATTACAAAAGCAAGTAACATTACAGAAGTTCTAAATAACACTTGATTTGCTTTTTGTACTGAATTTTCAGGATATTGCCTTTTTACACTTAAAGAAAAAGTAGAAATCGCTGGTGAGTGATTAAATGAAAACACTAAAACCGGTAAAGTTAGCCATACTATAGTAATAAATTCTTTTGTTCCAGGAATAGCACTAAAACTTTCAAACGACCATTGCGGGATAAGATATAAAGAAAATAAAAATAAAATAGCACATAAAGGATATACAAGCCACTCACATACTTTAGTAATTAATTCTTCACTAAAAAGCATAATAAGCATAAAAATACTTACTAAAACAAAAGCAAAAAGCGCTCTATAAAAAGGAAGTAAATTAGCTATAGTTTTTCCTTGCTCATTTACACTTGTTTGATACATAGCACTAATTGCGTTTGCGAAAGAACCATTTGGATCTAAAAGTGGTAAGAATTGGTTATAAATAAAACTCTCAAAAGTATTAGTTATACCTACACAATATGCTAAACAAATTGGGAAAATTGCAAAGAAATAAAGCACAGAAATAAAAATACTTACTTTTCTACCAAAATACTCTTCAGCCGCATGAGTAATATCTTTATCATTACCATTTGCTTGACATACAAAACGACTTAAGGCTCTATGGCTTAAATACACCATTGGAAAAATAATCAAAGCCATTACAACAACTGGCCAAAAACCACCAACACCTGCTTTAATAGGTAAAAATAAAATCCCCGCACCAACTGCAGTCCCAAAAAGAGAAAGCATCCAACGCGTATCAAAAGAATTCCACTTAAGATTATCCACATTTTCTCCTTGTAAAAAATAATAAAAAAAGCTTTTACCTAAAAACTTTTTGTATTATTTTACAAATATGCTCTTGAGTAATTTGGCGTGATTTTTTCCCTTTCATTTAAAGCAACTGCGGCTTCATTTGCAAAATTTGGATTTCTTAATAATTTTCTACCATAACAAACTAAATCACACACCTCACCCAAAAGCAAAGCCTCACCTTCGCTAGCACTATTTATAAGACCCACACAAGATATAGGAATTTTAACAACTTCTTTTAAAGCCTTAGCATAAGGAGCTTGATAAAGTGGTGCTATATTTGGCACTAAAGAAGGTTTGTTAATATTTCCTCCTGCTGAAATATCTAACATATCAACGCCTAAATTTTCTAAAATCAAGGCAAGTTTTTTACTATCTTCCAAATTCCAACCACCCTCTTGCCACTCTGTAGCTGAAATTCTTACAAATAAAGTAATATCAACTTCTTTTTTTATACGCTTAATGATATCACACAAAAGACGCGCTCTATTTTCAAAACTACCACCATATTCATCATCTCTTTGATTTGATAAAGGAGATAAAAATGAACTAAGCAAATACCCATGAGCACTATGAAGTTCTATCGCATCATAGCCTGCTTCTTTAGCTCTTTTAGCACTTTGGATAAATTCTTGCTCTATTTGCAAAATTTCATCTTTACTTAAAACATGAAGTTTAGAAAATTTTTCACTAAAAGCGATATTACTTGGGGCTTTTGATATAGCTTGTTTGCATGAATTTTTACGACCACTATGATTTAATTGGATAGCAACTTTAGCACCAAAATGATGACAAAGATCGACAAGCTCCTTATGTCCTCGAATTTGAAAATCTCCCCAAAGGCCTATATCATTATCAGCAATTTTTGCATTTTCATTAATCGCACAAGCTTGAACTATGATAAGCCCAACACCACCCAAAGCTCTAGCTCCATAATGTATCAAGTGAAATTGATTAATCTTACCATCTAAAACTTGTGTTTCATACATATCCATAGGAGGCATTACGATGCGATTTTTTACATAAAAATTTCCAATCTTTAGCTCACTTAAAAGTAAAGACATAATACCCCTTAAAATACTTTTTATATTACTATAATAGAAAAAAATTAATTTTTCTTAAAACATAGAGTATTTTAGACCAATATTATAATTTTTAATAGATTATTATTAAAAAAATAGTTTTTAATTATATTTTTTCATTATTAAAACTACAAAACACAATCTAATCAAATAAGCTTTTCTCAAAACACTTTAACATAAAGCTTTTGCGATGCAAAGGTGAATAACCAAATACTTTAATCTTTTCTATATGAGCTTTTGTACCATAACCTTTGTGTTTATCAAAATCATAATTATTATATATTTTAGAAAAATAACACATTTTTTGATCACGACTTACCTTAGCTAATATACTAGCGGCTGAAACTTCTTGCACTTTCATATCAGCTTTAATCATAGTATTAATACCCAAAACACCATAATTTAAATTTCCATCATATAAAATCTCATCTTGGTTAAAATGTTTTTTTATTATCTTTAAGCCCAGATTTAAACACTGACTAAGTCCTAAAATATCAATTTGCAAAGGTGAAAAAGCAAGGATTAAAAAATTTGAATTAGAAAGAATTTGCTCATATAATTCTTCTCTTTTTTTTGCACTTAATTTTTTAGAATCAGCTAAACCATCAATATTTTTTAAAAGCTTGCAAGCTGCCAAGTGCATATCTCCAGCTAAAGCCCCACGTCCAGCCTCATCTACTCCAACTAAAGCCACTATTTTTCCTTTATAATAGTGTATTTTTCTACTAAATTTTCTAAAGAATAATTTATATTGGCAGGTGAGCTTGAAGGAAGTTCAAAAAATTCTTGCTCAGGATAAAATTTAGCAAAATATTTACTTGCAACTTTACCTAATACACAAATTTTTTCTATATTTGCCTTATCTAAAATAATACTTATATCATTTGCTTTGGCATAAGAAATAGTTTTATCATCTGAATTCTTTATCTTACAACTTGCTATAACATCCCAAAGTGCTATATGATTTACTTTCAAAAAAGCTTTTTGAACTTGTACTGTTTTTAACTCACACTCAAATAATATTTCAAAGATACGCCAAAAACGATTTTTACTATGTTGATAATAAAAATTTTCTTCTCTTGATTTAATAGATGGAAAAGAACCTAGTATTAAAACTTTTGAGTGTTCATCAAAGAAAGGTTCAAAAGGATGAGTTAAAATTTGCATATTAGGCCTTGATAAAAATAAAATATTTTATCATTTTTATCAAGATTTTTAAAATTATCCTAAAAATTCTCGTTTGAAGTATTCTTTTGGAGCTTTACACAAAGGACAGGCATTTGGTGCTTTTTTACCACGGTGTATATGCCCACAAACTTCACAAACCCATAATTCTTCTACTTCTGAATTAAAGAAATCTTCTTCTTCAAGCATTTTTTTAAGTGCTAAATATTCTCTTTCATGCTCAATTTCTACTTTACCAATAGCAGTAAATAATCTTGCTATGTTTTTCTTGCCTTCATCTTCTGCAATTTGTGCAAAATTTGGATACATGGTAGTATGCTCGTAATTTTCACCCTCTGCTGCACAGATTAAATTTTTAGCAGTTTCTTCTAAAGCTTTACCATCTACTAATTCATGGTATGCTTTAAATTCAGCTCTTGCATGCCATTTTTCATTTTCTGCAGCTTCTCTAAAATGCTTTGCAATAGCATGCCAACCTTCTTCTTGAGCAATATCTGCAAATAAATCATATTTGTTTCTTGCCATAGATTCACCTGCGAAAGCTTTCATCAAATTTATGGCTGTTAAATCTTTAGTAATGCACTCCATTTCTTGACCGCAGCAACTAAGCTTTCCACCACCTACATTTTGCACTTCTACTTCATTGCCGCATTTTTGGCATTTATAGCTTTCATATTGTCTCATTTAATATCCTTGTGATTAATTTAAGTAAGATTTTGATTGAAAAACTCACCCAAATGTTATTGTAGCATTTGGGTGCTAAAAGATTTTAGTATTTTAAGAAATATTCTTGAATTTTCTTAGGATCACTTGTTTTAGTTAAAGCAAGCATTAATAATACTCTAGCTTTTTGAGGACTCATATCACCTGTATCAATAAAACCAAGTTTTGCATCAGCATCACTTACCGCAACTCTACCAGCTACTACGCGTGAACTTACCGCTACATTAAGACCTTTTTTAAGCAATTCTTTTAATACATCTTTTTGATAATCATGAATACTGCCAGCACCTGTTCCAGCTACAACTATACCTTTAGTTCCATTTTCAAACAAGGCTTTTGCTGCAACACCGCTACCATCATTTGCATAACTATAAAGAATATCTACTTTTGGTAATTCTTTTAGCTTGCTAACATCAAATGGAGATTTTTTAGTGTGTAATTTTGTATTAGTATTGTAGAAGAATGCTTTTCCATCTACTATATAACCCATATCACCCATATCCGGTGAACTAAATGCATTTACATTTAAACTATGAGTTTTCATAACGCCTCTAGCGCTTTGAATTCTATCATTCATAGCCACCATTACACCTTTATTTTTTGCTTGTGGATCTGCTGCTAACGCTACAGCATTGTAAAGATTTTTAGGACCATCTGCACTAATTGCAGTTGATGGGCGCATTGCACCAACTAAAACAACAGGTTTATCGCTTTTTACGGTTAAATTTAGGAAATATGCAGTTTCTTCCATGGTATCAGTACCATGAGTAATCACAACTCCATCTACATCAGATTTTAAAAGCCTATTGACTTCTTTAGCAAGTTTTAGCCAAATTTCATTTGTCATATCTTTACTATCAATATTTGCAATTTGATCCCCGCTAATTACTGCTAAATCTTGAATTTGAGGCACTGCTTTAATCAAAGCATCAACCCCTAAAACACCCGCTGTATAACCTGTTGTAGCTACCGAACTATCAATCGAGCCTGCAATAGTTCCACCTGTAGCTAAAATTGCAACTTTTGGTTTTGCTTCCAAAATTCCTGCTCCTAAACTTAGTGCCATAGCTGCGCACATTAACATTTTTTTCATGTTAGTCCTTTCATTAGAAATGATAAAAATTATAATGCAACTATGTTTAAATAAAAATAAATTATTAATATAAAAAATACTTTAGTAAATATTCATTAATTAAAGCCATAAATTTGCAATTTTTTTTAGTTTTTCCACATCGCTTGAAGCATAAAATTGAATGTTAGCTTCTTCTTGGATTGATGTTAAGTTAAATTCTTGTTGCAATTGCAAAGCTATAGCCTCGCCTGAATGAATAAGTTTTGTATTTTTGCCAAAATACTCTTCCAAAGAATGGGCGATTAAAGGAAAATGCGTGCATGCTAAGATTAAAGCATTAGGATGAAATTTAAGCTTATTAAAATAATACTCAAAAGCAGCTTTTAAAAAATCTCCTTGAAAAATCCCTTCTTCAACCATAGGTACAAAAAGCCCAGTTGTTTTTTCTTCCACTTTTAAAAAACCTTCTTTGATTAAAGCTTGCTTATAAGCGTGAGAATCCACGGTAGCTTGTGTTGCAATAACTAATATATTAGAGTTTTTATCTTCTAAAGAGTTTTTAACCGCTAAAACCCCTGCTTCTATAACTCCAAGAACCGGAAATGGTGCATTTGCTTTTAGAATTTCTAAAGCATGCGCGCTAACTGTATTACACGCAATAATAAGCATATCGACTTTTTTTTCTTTGAAAAACTCTAAAGCTTCTAGGGAAAATTTAATGATAGTTTTTTTATCTTTAACCCCATAAGGTACCCTTGCGGTATCTCCATAGTAAATATATTCTTTAAAAAGTTTTGCTTGAAGTAAAGATTTTAAAACACTAAGCCCACCTACACCGCTATCAAAAACGCCTAGTCTCATCAAAATCCTTAAAAAGAGAAGAAAGTAGAAAATCTACTTTCTTATAAGCCTACTGCACTTAAGGTTTGGTATTTATTCATATAAATTTGAGCTTCAATTTTTCTCATTGTATCAAGCGCTACTTGAACTACGATCAAAACAGAAGTTCCACCAAAATAAAAAGGCACACCAAACAACTTCACAATAAGCCATGGTAATGTAGCTACAAGCCCTAAATAAATAGAACCTGACAAGGTAAGTCTTGATGCTACTTCATTAAGATAATTTGCAGTTCCTTCACCTGGTCTAATACCTGGTATGAAACCGCCTTGTCTTTTAAGATTTTCAGCTATATCTTTTGCATTAAATACAATTGATGCATAAAAATACGCAAAGAAAATAACAAGTAAGAATGTTAAAAAATGAAAGAAAAATCCATTTGGATTTAAAAAGTCATAAATTTTTAACACATACTCATTTGTACTTGTTTGCAAAATAGTGCTTGGAAACATCAAAATCGCACTTGCAAAAATAGGAGGAATTACTCCACTTAAATTTATTTTAATAGGTATGTAATTCATAATGCGTTTGTTTTGATTTTGCATGATTACTTTTCTTGAGTAAGAAATAGGAATTCTTCTTTCTCCAAGCTCTACTACTATAATAGCCCAAATAGTAAGTAAAATTACAACTAAAATAGCAATGATAGTCAAGAAATTCATCTCACCTGTATTTACCAAATTTACTGTTCCACTAATTGCACCTGGAATTGTAGAAACAATACCGCCAAAGATGATCAAAGAAATACCATTTCCTATACCGCGTTGAGTGATTTGCTCACCTATCCACATTAAAAGCATGGTACCTGCAAGCATAGAAATAGCAGAAAGTGCAATAAAAGTATTCATATCAATCATAATAGCTGACTGACCTGCTTTTCCATGAAGACTTTGCAAGCCTATAGAAACGCCTATACTTTGTATCAAAGTGATAGCTATAGTAGCATAACGGATAATTTGCATATATTTTTGCATACCATCGCGTTCTTTTTTCATCTTTCCTATGTTAGGAAAAGTTGCCGCTAAAAGCTCCATAATAATCGAAGCAGTAATATAAGGCATAATGCCTAGAGAGATGATGCTAAGTCTTTCAGCAGCACCCCCACTAAACATATTAAACAAGCCTAATGCATTAGATGCATTAGAATCAAAAAATTCCTTGATAACACTGACATTAACCCCCGGAACTGGAACATAAGCTAATATTCTATAAGCAAATAAAAAAGCTAATGTTATGAGAATTTTATTTGTCAATGCTTTATTCATTATTTTTGTCCGCTAAAAGTGATCTTCTCGTCTTTAATTTTACTAGCAAGATCTTTAGCACTTGCTCCAATAAGCTTAACTTTATTTACATTTTTTGAAAGCTTATGAATACTATTGATTGTTTCAAATGTAATTTCGCTAAGCTCTTTGATTGCTGTGATTTTTTCAACATTAATCACATAAGGTTTTTCAAATTTAGAAGTAAAGCCTACTTTTGGTAAGCGTCTTTGAAGTGGTTGTTGACCCCCTTCAAAACCTCTTTTTTCGTTATAACCTTTTCTAGCAGTTTGGCCTTTTCCACCTTTAGTAGAAGTTTTACCCATACCACTACCTTGACCACGGCCTATTCTTTTGGTTTTATGTGTTGAACCTGGTGCTTTTGTTAAATTCATTGATTATCCTTTAAGCATTGTAAGTGCTTTGATAGTAGCACGCACAACATTTGCTGAATTATTTGAACCTAAAGACTTAGTTAAAATGTCTTTAATACCTGCAAGTTCCACGATAGGACGTGTTGAACCACCTGCAATAACCCCTGTACCTTCGCTTGCTGGTTTAAGTAAAATTCTACTTGCGTTGTATTTTACTTCTACATCATGAGGGATAGTTGAACCTTTTGTTTTAACTTCAACAATGTTTTTAAAAGCATCATCAACTGCTTTTCTGATAGCATCTGGAACTTCTTTAGCTTTTCCATAGCCCACACCAACTAAACCTTTTCTATTTCCAACGATAACTAAAGCAGTAAATCTAAATCTTCTACCACCTTTAACAACCTTAGTAACCCTGCCGATATCGACGATTACTTCTTCAAATTCTTCTCTATTATATTTTTCCATCGATCTTCCTTTTGGGTTATAGTTTGATTCCGTTTTCTCTTAGTGCTTCAGCTAATGCTGCAATAACACCATGGTATAAATAACCATTTCTATCAAACACTGCTTCTTCTATGTTTTTAGCTTTTAAAACTTTTGCAAATTCAGCTGCTATTTTTTTAGCACCTTCTTTATTTGCTTTAACACCAATTTTTCTTCCATCTACTGCTGCTAAAGTTACTGCTTTAACATCATCGATAGCTTGGATATATAAAGTTCTGTTTGATTTAAAAACAGAAACTCTTGGAAGAGCTTGTGTTCCTGAAATTTTTGCTCTAATTCTTTTTTTTCTTTTAATTCTTAAAGATATTTTTCTTTTTAATACATTTGCTCTCATATTCTATCCTTACTTCTTAGATGTCTTACCAGCTTTGCGGATAATACGCTCATCTGAATATTTAACACCTTTTCCTTTGTAAGGCTCAGGTGGTCTAAATTCACGAATTTGAGCAGCAACTTGACCTACCACTTGTTTATCACTACCTTTGATAATAACATTGTTTTTATCAACAGTAATTTCTATGCCTTCTGGAATAGCATAGTTGATAGGATGAGAAAAACCTAAAGCAAGTTCAAGAACTTTACCTTTTAACGCAGCTTTATAACCAACACCGTTGATTTCTAAAGTTTTGCTAAAACCATCAGTTAAACCGATGATGATGTTTTGAGCTAAAGCTCTATAAGTTCCCCAATAAGCTCTACTTTGTCTATCTTCACCTTTAGGAGAGAAAAGAATTTGTCCTTCTTTAATCTCAACATTAACATTTGCTTTTGTATCAAGCTCTTTTGCTAAATTTCCTTTTTTGAATTTTAGCAAGTTACCTTCTAATTTTACTTCTACTCCACTTGGAATAGCAACTGGTTGTTTACCTATACGAGACATTCATTTTTCCTTTTTACTTGTCTACGATATGACTACTTTATAAGAATGGATACCGAATACCATAAAAAGTAGAAACTCTTACCAAATAGTACATAAAACTTCGCCGCCAACGCCTGCTTTATAAGCTTCGTCGTTAGCTAAAACACCTTTTGAAGTGCTTACTACGATAGTACCATAACCGTTTTTAAATCTTTTGATCTCATCTTTACCTTTATAAACACGACGACCAGGTTTAGAAATACGCTTAACTTCGTTAATTACGCTTTTACCTTTTTCATCGTATTTTAAAACTACATTGATGAATTTCTTTTTATCCTCTTCAATAACATTAAAGCTTTCAATATAGCCTTTAGCTTGGAAAATTCCAAGTAAAGCTTCGATAACTTTAGAATGCAAAAGTTGAGTAGTCTCTAATCTTCTCATCCCTGCATTTCTAATTCTTGTTAGTGAATCTGAAATTAAATCATTTATCATGGTTCTTTCCTCTTACCAACTTGCTTTTTTAAGACCAGGAATTAAACCTTCATTTGCCATTTTTCTTAAGCAAACTCTACAAATTCCAAAATCTCTATAAACTGAATGTGGTCTTCCACAAATTTGGCATCTAGTATACCCTCTAACGCTAAATTTAGGTTTGCGGGCAGCTTTTGCAATCATTGATTTTTTAGCCATATTACTTTCCTTTTGCAAATGGCACGCCAAATAATTCTAATAATTTTTGTGCCTCTTTATCTGATTTTGCTGTTGTAACGATAGAAATGTTCATACCATGAGTTCTTAAGATTTTATCATATTCAACTTCTGGGAACATTAACTGCTCATCTAAACCAAAGTTATAGTTTCCTCTTCCATCAAAACCATCTCTTGGAAGACCTCTAAAGTCTTTAACACGAGGAAGAGCTATAGTAATAAGCTTATCTAAGAAAGCATACATATTATCTTTTCTTAATGTTACCATTACACCTACTGGGAAGCCTTCTCTTACTTTAAAACCAGCAACTGATTTTTTAGCTTTTGTGATAACTGCTTTTTGCCCAGCGATCAATGAAATAGTATCTGCAACATTTTGTAATACTTTTTGATCTTTTGCTAATTCCCCAGCACCTACACTGATTACAACTTTTTCAATAAAAGGAACAAGCATAGGATTTTTAATATCAAATTCTTTAACTAAAGCAGGTTTGATATTTTGAGTATATTTTTCTTTCAATCTCATCATCTTATTCTCCTGCCTTTGCTACATTTGAAATATCCATTGGCATTTCTTTATTGATAAAACCGCCATTTGGATTTTTATCACTTGGCTTAACAGCTTTTTTAGCGATTTTACAACCCTCAACAATTACTTTATTTGTCTTAGGAAATACTGCTAAAACTTTACCTGTTTTGCCTTTGTCATCGCCTGCGATAACTTTTACCATATCATTCTTTTTAATTTTTAATTTCATTACAACACCTCCGGTGCTAGTGAAACAATTTTCATAAAGCCACCATATCTTACTTCACGACCTACTGGTCCAAAAATACGCGTTCCGATAGGCTCTCTTTTAGCATCAAGAATAACTGCTGCATTTTCATCAAAACGAATTAAAGAACCATTGTCTCTATGAATTTCTTTTTTAGTTCTAACGATAACTGCTTTTACTACTTGACCTTTTTTAACTTTACCATTTGGTAGGGCTTTTTTTACAGATGCAACGATTACATCACCAACAGTAGCATATCTTCTTTTACTACCACCTAAAACCTTAATACACATTAATTCTTTTGCACCGCTATTATCAGCAACTGCAAGCCTAGTAAAACTTTGAATCATTACTCAACTCCTGCTGATACTATAGTTTTTAAGCGAAATGATTTTCTCTTAGAAAGTGGTCTGCATTCAATAGCAACTACAGTATTTCCCACTTTAAGTTCATTTCTTTCATCATGAATTAAATATTTTTTAAAGCGTTTTACGATTTTTCTGTATTTTGGGTGAACCACTTTTCTTTCAACCAAAATTGTTGCTGTTTTATCTCCAGCAATTTGAACAACAACGCCTTGAATTTCTCTTTTAAATGCCATTTTCTATCCTTATTTTAAAGCGCTAATTGCAGTATTGATTCTAGCGATGTCTTTTTTAACTTCGCTAATCTCTTTAGGATTAGTTAGCTGCATTGTTTTTAGCTTTTGTCTTAAAGTAAATAAAAGCACCTTTTTTTCTTTTAGCATTGTTGCAAGTTCACCTGCTGTTTTATCTTTAATCTCAGTATATTTCATTTTGGCTCTCTCTTGTAACAAACTTAGTTTTAAATGGCAATTTATGCATCGCTAAAGTTAAAGCTTGTCTTGCCATTTCTTCATTAACCCCTGCCATTTCATAAATAATACGACCTGGTTTAATGTTCATTACCCATTCCTCAACTGCACCTTTACCTTTACCCATACGAGTTTCTAAAGGTTTTTTAGTTAGAGGTTTATCTGGGAAAACTCTAATCCAAGTTTTACCTTGTCTTTTTACAAAACGAGTTAAAGCAATACGAGCTGCTTCGATTTGGCGTGAATTGATACGGCCAGCTTCAGTTGCTTTTAGGGCAAAATCACCAAAAGTAAATTCAGTCCCTCTGTTGGCATAACCTCTGTTACGCCCTTTCATCATTTTACGATATTTTGTTCTTTTTGGCATTAACATGATTATTTACCTCTTCTTGCTCTTCTAGTTTTTTTAGCTGGAGCGTTTTCTTCGGTTTTTTCAGGTTGAACACCCTTTTGTAAAACTTCACCTTTGAAGATCCACACTTTAATACCTATATTTCCATAAGTAGTATGTGCTTCTGCAAAACCGTAATCGATTTTTGCTCTTAAAGTGTGAAGTGGAACACGACCTTCTAGGTACCATTCAGTTCTTGCCATTTCAGCACCACCTAAACGGCCTGAAACTGAAACTTTAATCCCTTTAGCACCTGCTTTTTGCGCTCCTTGAATTACTTTTTTCATTGCTCTTCTAAAAGCAATTCTTTTTTCAAGTTGAGTAGCAACACTTTCAGCTGCAAGCTGAGCTGAAGCACCTGCTTTTCTTTCTTCTTTGATATTGATATTAACTTCTTTTTTGATTAAATCTTGAAGTTCTTTTCTTAAAATATCAACATCACTACCTTTTTTACCAATAATAATCCCTGGTCTTGCAGCTACAACAGTTACTCTTAATTTTTTCGCTGTTCTTTCTACAAGAATTTGGCTAATTCCTGCATAATAAAGTTTTCTTTTTAAAAATGTTCTGATTTTATAATCTTCACCAATATTTTCTGCTAAATTAGCTTTTGTAGGAAACCATCTTGATTCCCAATTTCTATTAATTCCTAGTCTTAAACCAATCGGATTTACTTTTTGTCCCATATTAGCTTTCCTTTTTCACTGATGCTTTTTTAGCTTTTGTAGTTTTTTCAGCACTTGCTTCTACTTTACTAACTTCTACCAAAATGTGTGAAGTTGGCTTTCTAATACGACTAGCACTTCCTCTAGCTCTTGGTCTAAATCTTTTTAAAACCGCACCAGCATCAACACGACAACTTGAAACAACAACTTCATTTGCTTCAAATCCGCCATTTGCTACAGCACTTGAAATAGCATTTGCTATAA
Organism: Campylobacter sp. CNRCH_2015_1657; assembly: GCF_025772685.1. Classification (NCBI taxonomy): domain Bacteria; kingdom Pseudomonadati; phylum Campylobacterota; class Epsilonproteobacteria; order Campylobacterales; family Campylobacteraceae; genus Campylobacter; species Campylobacter sp. CNRCH_2015_1657. The sequence goes on from NZ_JAKMSO010000003.1 coordinate 62,373, forward strand.
ATTTAGCACCTTTATTTGGCATAAATTTCAAACTAGCTAATGCAAGCTCTGCATTCATACCTTGAACTTCTCTAGCAATCAATCTCGCTTTAGTTGGAGATAATCTTATGAATTTAATTAACGCTCTACTCATAAATCTCCCTTACTTACCTATTTTTTTCTGAACAGAGCCTTTATGACCCTTAAATGTTCTAGTAGGTGCAAATTCACCTAATTTGTAACCGATATGATTTTCAGTAATATATACTGGGATAAAGCTTTTTCCATTATGAACATTAAAAGTTAAACCTATCATATCAGGTATAATAGTGCTGCGTCTTGACCAAGTTTTAATTGGCTTACCATCGTTAGCTTTTTTAGCAGCGATGACTTTTTTCATTACATGGTCATCAACAAAAGGACCTTTTTTTAGTGACCTAGCCATCTTACTTTCCTTTTCTTCTTGAAATTATTAGCTTATCGCTAGCTTTTTTACGGCGAGTTTTAGCACCTTTAGTTGGTTTACCCCATGGAGTAACTGGATGACGGCCTGAATTTTTCTTACCTTCACCCCCACCGTGCGGGTGATCAACTGGGTTCATCGCAGAACCTCTTGTTTGAGGACGAATACCTCTATGGCGGTTTCTTCCTGCTTTACCGATAGTCACATTTGACCATTCTTCATTACCAACTTCACCGATACTTGCCATACATTCAGCTAAAACTTGTCTCATTTCACCGCTTGCAAGTCTTAAGATAACATATTTTTCTTCTTTACCCATTAATTGAGCATAAGCACCCGCTGAACGGATCATTTGTCCGCCTTTGCCCGGTTTTAACTCGATATTGTGTACGATAGTACCCACTGGGATGTTTCTTAATTTCATAGCATTACCTGGTTTAATGTCAAGTCCACTTTCAGCAGCGCAAATAACATCACCAACGCTTAAACCTTTTGGTTGTAAGATATATCTTTTTTCACCATCTCTATAAGAGATTAATGCAATACGACAATTTCTGTATGGATCATACTCGATTGCTTCAACTTTACCTTCAATACCAAATTTTCTTCTTTTAAAATCTATAATTCTGTAAAGTTTTTTAGCACCTGCTTCTTTATGACGGCTTGTGATTCTACCATTATTGTTACGACCTGCATGAGCTGGAAGTTTTACAAGTAATGAACGCACACTAGCTTTTGCTGTGATATCATCAGAGCTTACACCTGTGATGTATCTTCTACTTGGAGTATATGGTTTATAAGTTTTAATTGCCATCTTATGCCTCCGAACTTTCTAAGCTCACACCTTCTGGTAGCTTAACATAGAATTTTTTAAAGCTATTTCTTTGACCTTCACGACCTCTAAAACGCTTTACTTTTCCATCCATTTTTAAAGAATTAATTCTTACTGGAGTTACACCAAAATATTCTCTTAAAACTTCTTTTAAACCATTTTTAGTCATTTTTGGAGAAGTTTGAATAACTACAACACCTTGCTCTTGAAGGTTTAAGCTTTTTTCAGTGTAAAGTATTGTTTTTATATCAGTAATATCTGCCATTTTAACCCTCTTTTACGATAGATTCAAGCGCTGCTTTTTCAATGATAACAGCATTAAATACAGATACTAAATAAGCATTTACTTCGCTAATATCAACTACATAGCAATTTGCTAAGTTTCTAAAAGCAAGAAGTGTTTTTTCATCTAGTAAATCTTTTACAATTAAAGCATCTTTTAAACCAAGCTTTTTAATAACTGCATTTGCATCTTTTGTTTTACCGCTTTCAATGCTTAAACTATCTACTGAGAATAATGCATTGTTTTGTGCTTTATCAGCCAATGCTCTTTCAAGCGCTAAGCGTTTTTGTTTTTTATTAACTTTTTGGAAATAATTACGATTGTTTGTAGGGCCAAATGCTACAGCACCACCAACCCAAACATTCGTTCTTGTTGAACCTGCTCTTGCACCACCACGACCTTTTTGTCTCCATGGTTTTTTACCACCACCGCTTACATCGCTTCTACCTTTAGTATGAGCTGTGTTTGCTCTAAGGCTAGCAAGATAAGATTTTACATATAAATAAAGGTTGTGAGGATTAACTTCTGCATATTTTGCTGGAAGATCGAGTTCACTAGCTTTTTCAAATTTATCATTTAAAACAGTTACTTTACTCATTTTGCAATCCTTATTTTACCCATAGCACCATTAAATCCTGGTACCGCACCTTTTACTACTAAGATGCCATTTTCTTCATCAAATGAAACTACTTCATTTTTAACAGTAACTTTTACATTACCATAATGACCTGCCATTTTCATACCTGGTTGAACACGACCTGGCCATTCGCGGTTACCGATTGATCCGTGGCGTCTGTGGAATCTTGAACCGTGACTTGCAGGACCTCCGGCAAATCCGTGTCTTTTAACAACCCCACTATAACCTCTACCTTTAGAATTAAAGCTTACTTTTAAGATAGAAGCTTCTTTTAAAGGATTAAGATCAATATCACCTGCTTCTGTGTTTGCTACTTCTAAAGAAGCAAATCTATTATATTCAGCTGAAAGATTGTATTTTTTTTGCTGACCCGCAATGCATTTATTATTTGCTTTGCCTTTTACATAAGCAACCAAAGCTTTTCCATTTTCTACTTCACATACTTTAGTTTGAACAAGTTTAAGTAAGGTTACAGGAATGCTTGGTGTGCTGATTGTTCTACTCATACCAATTTTTTCTACAATGTATTCCATATTCTATCCTTATTTACCCATAGCTCTTACTTCAACATTGACCTCTGGAGCCAAGTCAAGCTTAGTGAGTGAATCTACTGTATCTGGAGTAGCTGCTACAATATCAAGCATACGAGCATGAATTCTCATCTCAAATTGTTCGCGTGAATCTTTATTGATGTGTGGAGATTTCAAAACTGTGTATCTTTTGATTTTTGTAGGCATTGGCACTGGACCTCTGATGTCAGCACCTGTTCTTTTAACAGCTTCTACAATTGCTGCAACTGTGCGATCTAGAACTCTGTGGTCATAAGCTTTTAGCTTAAGCCTGATTCTTTCCATATTTTTTCCTTTGTAAAGAACTCGTTAGACCCATAAGAATCTAACCACCATATAAAATGATGTTGAGATTATATAAAAAGAGCCTTTGCTATGTCAAGAAATTTATACATTTTTTTTAATTATTTTCCTTTTAAAAAGGATAAAAATTAAATTTTATAAAATTTACAAGATTTTTTATACATTAAGAAAATCTAAGAAAAAATATAGTATGATTTCAAAATCTAAAGGGGCATTAGCTCAGCTGGGAGAGCACAACGCTGGCAGCGTTGGGGTCAGCGGTTCGAACCCGCTATGCTCCACCATTAATTACAAAGAAATTTATGAAATCACTACAATTTTTTTACGATAATTACCCAAAATTTCAAAAATTTGATGAAAGAAAAATTCAAATTCAAACCCATAAAAACATCATTATAAAAGGTGGTTTTGCAAGTGGTAAGAAAAATTTAATTTTAAATTTTTTATCTTTGTACAAAAGTGAAAATATACTTTTTATTGATTGTGATGATTTAAAATTTCAAGCAAGTGCTTTAATAAATCTAAATTCGTTTTTAACTTATAATCCACAAATTAAATTTTTAGCACTTTGCAACTTTGCTCATGATTTTGACTTTGCTAGTTTAAAACATCTTAACTTGCAAATCATACTAAGCGTTTGTGATAGTAATTTTTGCTTAGATCAGTTTGAAGAACTTCATTTAGACTATTTAGATTTTGAAGAATTTTTAAGCCTAAATAAAAAATATGCTGATACCAAAACCATGGTAAGTTATTTTTTACACACAGGGCGCAATGTGATTTTAAATCACAACTTTAACACAAACTCATCATACCTAAAAAGCTTTTATACCCCATTAGAGCTTACCATACTCAAACAAATCGCCTTAGAACTTGGGAATGAATTTAGCGTTAATGAACTATTAAAAACTCTAAAAAATAGTATAAAAATTTCCAAAGATACCTTATATAAAAGCATAGAAAAACTAGAATCAAACTACACTTTGTATTTTGTAAAAAATCTTGAAAAAAATTTAAAAAAAGTATATTTTTGGGACTTTTCACTAAAAAATTCTCTAAGTATACAAAAAGACTTTAGTGCTTTGTTTGAAAATTTGATTTTAAGCGAGTTATTTAAATTTAAACAAGAAATTTTTTATACTAAGCATTTTGATTTTTACTTACCAAGTCTTAAAAATGCATTTTTATGCTCGCCCTTTAAAGATAAAGATTTACTTAGTTTAAAAGTCAAAAAAATACTTAGTAAAAACCAACTCGCACTTTCAACTATTTATATCATCACGCTTTCACAAAGAGATGAGTTTTTCATAGAAGGGGTGCGTGTGATGATTTTACCTTTTGATGAGTGGGCTTTAGGAAATTAATCTAACTCATCAAGCTTATGTTGATTTATGATAGAAATAATAAGCTTGGTATAATTACTTTTAATCTCTGAATATTTTTCCAAATGACTTGCCGCTTCTTTACCATCAAGTTTTTCATTTTGATTTATAGCATCCCACCGCCAAGCTCTAAATTCCTTATAAGCATCATGACGATTTAAATTTAGCAAGTATGAATCCACACTTTCTTGTAAGCTATCAAATATACGAATTTTATGAGTTTTACCTTCACTTCTTTCTTTTGGAATCAAACCTTTCTCGCCCCAAGTCCATTCTCCAAATAAATTATTTGCTTCTTTAGCAAAACGACTTGTACCAGTTGCGCTTTCAATAATTGCTTGGGCTATGGCTAAAGATTTTGGAACTTTTTGGATACGCAGTTGGTATTCCTTGTGATCGTATAAATTTTTAACGCGATATTTTTCTTTTAAAAACCATAGTTTTTGCACAGCATTAGAATTTAGTTTTCTAAAATTACTCTTTAAAGCTTCCTCAAAAAAAATATCTATAAATTCTTTTTCATTTTCAATTTCTTTGAAAGAAACATCTAACAAAGCATTGATTTTTTTGATAAAAACTTCACGCTTTTCTTTTATACTTAAAGCATAATAATGTTTATCAAAACCTGCTATAAATTCAGCTTTTAAAAATAAAAAACTACTAAGTAAAATTATAATCAGCTTCAAAACAGCACTTTACCTTTCCTCTGAAAAATATTTGATCATCCTCTAATCTAAAATATAAATTTTCTTTGCTTTTTGGCTTTACTAAAATATCATCTTTAACTTTTTGATTTAAATAAGCAAGATAAAAACAAGCTCCCATACCTGTACCACAAGCTAAAGTCTCATCTTCTACCCCGCGTTCATAGGTTCTAACTCTTATAAATTCTTCATTTTCTATTTTAGCAAAATTAACATTTGCGTTATATTTTTTACGCACTTCTTTGCATAAATTTACATCAAATTCATTTAAATCATCAACAAAAGTCACCATATGTGGCACACCTGTATTACATCCTTGCCAAATTCTATCTTTATGTTTAAAAGCTTCTTTAATATCCTTCACTCCACTTAATTTAATCTCTACCATGTCATCATCAACAAATGATTTTATAAGTCCTGCTCCAGTTAAAAAATTTAAATATTGTGATTTTTTTAGATAATGATGAGCAAAATGAGCTGCTGCACGCGATCCATTACCGCACATATTTGCTTTACTGCCATCGCAATTATAAAATTCCCATTCAAAATCATATCTATCATGAGGCACAACTACTATAAGCCCATCAGCACCTATGCCCTCATAACGATTACAAAGAATTCTAGCTAACTCGCTACGATCTTTTTTTTCACCATCTGCAAATACTACAAAATCATTTCCGCTTGCACAATATTTATAAAATTTCATTTTTAACCTTTAAAGTATGTTTTAAAAAATTTAGCACATTTTCTTCAAATTTTTCATAACTTGAAATATTTTTTATCACAAAATCTGCTTTTTTTAGTTTTTCTTCTATATCAAGTTGCAAATTAATTCTTTTTAAGGCTTCATTTTCATCTAAATTATCTCTTTGTATTAATCTTTTTAATAAAATTTCTTTTGGAGCATAAATCAATATACTTTTTCCTAGATCTTGATAATGATTATTTTCAAAAAATAAAGGTAATTCTATAAAAAAAGCCTTATTTTTTTTATCTAAAATTAGTGCTTTTTGTAAAATTTCTTCTTTGATTTTAGGATGTAAAAAACCTTCTAACTTTTTTTTGGCGTTTAAATCATTAAATACAATAGCACCAAGCTTTTTTCTATCTATTTTTCCTGCTATGATTAAATCATTATTATCAAAAAGTTTAGCTATGGAATTAGCATTTTCATTTAAAAGCTCATGAGCTATCACATCTGCACTTAAAGTATCAAAACCCAAATTTTGAACTATTTTTATAAAGCTTGACTTTCCACCTGCTATACTTGAAGTCACAAAATAAGCATTTTGCATAATTTAACCTTAAAATATTTTTAGTTAAAATACCTTTTAAATTCTTAAAGGAAGATAAATGAATATAAGCTATGAAGATGCGGGCGTAAGTATAGATAATGGTAATACTTTTGTAGAAGCAATCAAGCCTTTAGTAAAAGAAACTTTTAATGAAAATGTTTTAGGTGGCATAGGTTCTTTTTCAGGTGCTTTTGCCATGCCAAGTGGTTTTAAAAATCCTGTTATGCTAGCAGCAACAGATGGGGTAGGCACAAAGTTGCGTCTTGCTATTGATAGTCAAAAATTTGACACAATAGGCGAAGATTTAGTAGCAATGTGCGTGAATGATTTAATTTGCAATTTTGCTACGCCTTTGTTTTTTCTAGACTATTATGCAAGTGCAAAGTTAGATGTAGAAGTAGCTAAAAAGGTTGTAGCAGGGATTGCTAATGGTTGTAAAAAAGCAAATTGTGCCTTAATAGGCGGAGAAACTGCTGAAATGCCTGGAATGTATCATAACAATGACTTTGACTTAGCAGGTTTTTCAGTGGGCATGGCTGAAAAAGATGAAATAGATAGAAGAAATTTTGTAAAAAATGGAGATATTTTACTAGCTTTGCCTAGTAGTGGGCTTCATTCTAATGGATATTCTTTAGCTAGAAAAGTATTATTTGAAGCACAAAAGCTTAAATTTGATGATAAAGTAGATGGTAAAAATTTAATCGATATTTTACTTGAACCTACAAGAATTTATGTAAAAGACTTTTTAAAATTAAAACCTTTCATCAATGCACTAGCTCATATAACAGGTGGTGGTTTAGTAGAAAATTTACCTAGAGTTTTTCCAAGAGGAATAGGTGCTATTATTAGAAAACATCATCTAAAAACTCCTGAAATTTTTTATCAAATAGGCCAAAGCGTAGAAGAAGCTGAAATGTATAGAAGCTTTAACATGGGTGTGGGCTTAGTTATGGTGGTAGATCCATCTAATGTAGGAAAAGTTTTAGAGAACTCAGATGCTTATGTAATAGGCGAAGTTGTGCTAAATGAAGGGGTTGTTTTAGAGTAATTAACTCTCTAGAGTTTGCTAATAAATCACATTGAGCTTAAAAATAAGCTTAATGTGATAGAGTGTATTTAATAAGGAGTTTATTGTTTTTAAATTATTTATAATACTAAAAACTTTTATAGTTTTTATATTCAACATTGGCACATTCTTAACTTTATTGTACCAATTGTGCTTTTTTTAAATTTTTATTTTGTCATTTTATAATCTGTTTTAAGCAAACTCTGGGCAATTAATTAAACACTAAGCCTTAAAAGGCTTAGTTAATCATTATTAAAATATAAAGTCAAACTGTAAAAATCCCGTATGCGAATGAGAATTATTTGCAAAAGTTCCATTATAATTAAATGACATTTCTAAATCTTCTGCCAAAGAAAAAATCAAAGACGCACTTGCATATTGATAAGTTCTTGGCAAATCTAAGGTTTCACTTGCTTTTAAGTTTGCAAAATTTACTCTTGATTCTACTTCAGGATTAAAATTAATTCTTGCACCTGCTTCAAATGAAGTGCTAATTTGTGGATGCCATTTATTAAGCCATTTAAGAGATGCCGTACTTGAAAATAGATTTAATTCACTCTTATAATATCTTTCATGATTTAATGCTCCATCTCCATGCATGCTGAAAGCTTTTGTGAAACCACCTTCATAGTTTAAAGACACCTCAGGAGTAATTATATTATCTGCCCCATCTAAATAAAAATTCATACCAGTTCCAATACTTGCTCCATAACCATAGGTATCTGTATTACCATTAGCCTCTCTTTTTCCTTTATCAACAAATTTTTGCACATCATTTTTGGTATATGCCGCTTTGGTATGGAATTTAAAAAAGGCTTCTTTTATCTCATCTTCTAATAAAATATTAGAATACTTCAAACCAGCATACACTGTTTGCATTTTTAAAGAAAAGTAATCTTTAGTATCCATATTAGCTTCTTCAGTTCCTACATAAGCTCCTAGCATACCTATATCTTTTAAGGTATGAAAACCTGCTACTATACCTTTAGTATTTCCTTTAGAATAATCATTTGTTCCTAAAAGCTTAATGCTATTAGATGAAAAATAAGGCAATATAAAGCCGTGATAATGCTCATCTGCATCAAAACCTACTAAGTCTTTATTTGTTTTATGATTATTGTGTATTCTTGCATGTTTGTAAGCCATTCTTGATGCATCATCTAAAACAGTATCAAGGAAGAATGATCTCATCATATAAGTGTTAATTATTGTTTGAGCCATAACAGAACCCACACCAGCACTTACATCTGCTAAGGTTTTATAAGTTCCTGAAATTGGATCATATACTAGATTTAATAAATCATTGTTTGAGCCAACATTACCTACTCCTATGTTACCACCACTACCAGTATTATTAACTATATTGTCAGGATTGATAGGTTTGCTTGCATCAAAATTTGGATCTGAAGTATCTACTGTGATATTATCTATATTTGTAGAACCACTTCCATTTCCACCTACATTAATAGCTCCATCAAAGCTACCATCTTCATTTGGTTTTACTATCCAATCTCCTACATTTACATTACCATTACCATTATTAGTAATGTGATTACCATCTTTATCAGGTTTAACTGTACCTTGGTTATCTATATTAACATCATTATTACCATTATTAACTATACCACCGCCGATATTACCATTGGAACCATTTGAAATAGAAGTATTACCACCACCACTACCTACAGTGATAGAACCTCCCAAATCTCCATCATTTTTGATTTCTAAATCACCGTTGTTATTCTCAATAGAACCGCTGATAGAACCACTATTGTTAATTGAGCCTAAATTACCATTGTTTGTAATATTTCCACCTATACTACCATGACCACTATTGATAATCTTATCTACAGAAGAATCTTTACCTATAGATACATCCCCTGTAATTTTTCCATAATCATCATTAATGATATTACCTACTTTTGAGCCATTATCAACGCTAACATCACTGCTAATAAGCCCATTACCAGAATTAGAAATATTAGTAACTTCGCTATTATTATCAACTTTAATACCACCAGTAATCTCTCCTTGCCCAGCATTGATGATGCTTCCAACTATACTTCCATTATCAACGCTAACATCTCCTGAAATTTTACCAGTAGAAACTCCATTATTATAAAAAGAACTTGCCAAAGCACCATTGATAATATTCTCAACTTTAGAGTGATTATCTACTTTTACACTACCGCTAATCTCTCCACTTCCAGCATTGATGATACTATCTATCTGTCCTTTATCATTAACCTCTATAGAACCCTCTATTTTACCATTATCTTGATTTATTATACCACCTACTATAGAAGAGCCTTCTCCATCCACTTTTATAGTTCCGGTAATCTTAGCATTATCTTTATTTAAAATACCAGTAACCACACCGCCACTACTGATTAAAATAGATCCGCCTATATTAGCACTATCAGCATTTATAATACCAAATCCATTCTCACCACCTGAGATCATACCTTTCTCTTTAACCTCTATAGTTCCTTTTAAAGCAGATCCTCTGCTTAAATAAATTCCAGCAATTCCACCATGTATTGCAGAATTTTCTCCAGCTATAGTTGTGTTTTTATTTAAATATGCGTGATCAAAATACATCCCATAACTACCACCATATATCATGCCACCATTTTTTATAGATATATCGCTTGTAGTAGAACCCGCACTTAAGAAAACACCACTTTCTCCTCCATAAATGCTACCATTATCAACATATAAATCTCCTAATTTTTGCCATTGATTTATATGTATACCACTTTTTTTAGCTATTATTTTTCCACCATCTTTTATTTCTACTGTTCCATATTTTCCATAAGATACATTAAGTCCATAACTGGCAGATTCAATTGTACCGGTATTAACTATAGATTCAATAGTAGCACCTTGTTCTATTTTAACGCCACCTGATAAATCTCCTGATCCCGTAGATTTAATATATCCATCATTTATAATTGTACCTATATTTCCATAAGCATATATACCAGTTGTTCCTTGTATAGATCCAGAATTGTTAATCGTATTAATTGAAGATCCCTTATCAACATGTATGCCAGAATCATACCAACCACTATTAACACTATTTCCAATTATGGTACCTGTATTATTAAGCGTTTCTAATTTACCTCCTTTATCAACTTTTATACCATTAGAACCACCTTTTATAATCCCGCTGTTTTCTAAATTTTTTAAAGTAGTACTATCAGATGTTACACTAACACCAGACTTAGAGCCTTCAATTAAACCTGTATTAGTGATTTTATATACAGTAGATTTTCCCCATATCTCTATACCATGATTATTACCATTAGCTGTACTTTTTATTGTACCAGCATTATTAATGGTTACATTAGTAGCACTATTCATAATTTCTACGGCATGTTTATTTGAGTTTGTAACACTACCTTTATCTGTAATAGTTAAAGTACCACCATCACTTCCATTTATGGTTACTATTCCTGTTTGTTTATCATTTATGGTACACTCTGTACCGCTACTACATCCACCACCACTAATATTTTTTGAATTTTTTACTTGTTTGGTTTTAGTGTTTTTAACACTACTATTAGAATTTTGGTCATTTATAGTTACTATACTAGCATTGGTACAGGTTGCCAAAAAAGATATAGTCGCTAAAGATAAGAAAATTTTTTTAACAAAAGAAAGATTATTGTTTGAATAAGATGATTTTAAAGTGGGATTATTTTCACATACCCCCCCCCATAAAATAAGACATTAAAACTCCTTGATTTATTAAAATTTTTTGTAATGATAAAAAATAATTATTAATATTTTTTAAATATGATAGTGCTTTTGTTAATTATTTGTGTAAATTAGGATATTTTTATTGTTGTTATTCTTAAGATAATTTAGCTTTGATTAAAAAAAGCCTCTTAAAAATAAGAGACTTTTTTCTTATTTTATAGGATGAAGTTCATTTGCATAAAAGCTTACTGAATTCATACCTTCTTTGATAGCCCATTCATAAGCTTTTACTACAAATTCCCAGTTAATGTGTGCGTAGAATTTGTCTAAATACACAGGGCGTGCATTACGGTGATCTACATAGTAAGCATGCTCCCACACATCAACTACTAAAAGTGGAACTTTACCTTCAGTGATAGGTGTAGCAGCATTGCTTGTAGCTACTAATTCTAATTTTTGATTTTGAGTGTTATAAACTAGCCAAAACCAACCAGAACCAAATACTCCTGTAGCTCCTTTGATGAATTCTTCTTTTAAATTTTCCATAGAACCAAAGTCTTTTTCAACCGCTGCTTTAAACTCATCACTTAAAGAACAGCCACAGCCACAGCATGCTTTTGGCTTAATGCAGTCAAAATAAAAGTCATGATTATACACTTGAGCAGCGTTGTTAAAAATTCCGCCATTTGAGTTTTGTATGATATAAACTAAATCTTTTCCTGCAAATTCAGTATCTTTAATAAGATTGTTTAGGTTATTTACATAAGTTTGATGGTGTTTGCCATGATGAAATGCAAAAGTTTCTGCGCTCAAAAAGTCTCCAAAAGCGTCTGCTTCGTAAGGTAGTTTTCTTAATTCAAACATATTGTTCTCCTTTTTTTAAATTTTATAGCATTCTAACATAGTTAAGTTAAAAAAGACTAAATGAGTCTTTATTTTTCAAAAAGTATTACTTTGCCTTGTTCTAAGCTTTTTGCTACATCGATAATGCGTTGGTTTTTACTACCTTTAAATTTTAAAGATAAGTCTTTTTGCTCTAAAATAAACTTCCCATCTATCAAAACATCAGCTAAGATAAGCAATTCTTTCATAGCTTGTTCTTGCAATAGCTCTTCATAAGTAAAACCTGTATATATAGTAAGATCAAGCCCTAAAGCCTTAATGTGCTTTGCTAGAATACTTAAATTTTTTGCTTGCATAAAAGGCTCCCCGCCACTAAAAGTAACACCTTGGAGCAAAGGATTTTTACAAATATCATCATACAAACTTGCTAAATCTTGCAAATATCCTTTGTTAAAATCATGTGTTTGTGGATTATGACAACCTTTGCAATGATGAGGGCAGCCTTGAGTAAAAATCACATAACGCAAACCATAGCCATCGACTATGGATTCTTTTACAACACCGGCTAATCTAAGAAAAATCGTGTTTAATTCTTGCATGAACTTCAGCTTTTTTAGCGTCATTAAAACGATCAAGCGTTCCTACTAAATAACCTGTGATTCTTCTTATGCGTTCAAATTTAATATCATCTTCTTTTCTATGGCACTTTGGACAAAACTCATCTATCACACCACTATAACCACATACCGGATCTCTATCTAGTGGGAAATTAATCGAGCCATAGCCTATATTGCTTTCTTTCATACATTTTATAATGCGTTCAAAACTTTCTAAATTCTTACTCACATCGCCGTTTAATTCTACATAAGTAATATGCCCGCCATTATTTAACTCATGATATGGGGCTTCGATTTGAATTTTTTCATATATACTAATAGGAAAATCCACAGGAATATGAAAAGAATTAGTATAAAATTCTTTATCAGTTATGCCTTTTAAAATGCCGTATTTTTTTTGATCTAGCTTTAAAAATCTTCCACTTAAGCCTTCAGCCGGGGTAGCTATGAGTGAAAAATTCAGTTTGTCTTTGAGTGCTTTTTCATCGACAAATTCACGCATAAAACGCACGATTTGCAAACCTAAGTCCCTTGCTTCTTGACTTTGTCCATGATGAGAACCTACTAAAGCTATTAAACTCTCACAAAGTCCTATATAACCTATAGCCAAAGTCCCGTGTGCTATGATTTTTTCTACGCTATCATTTTCTTTTAAAGAATCTGAATCTATCCAAATTCCCTCGCCCATTAAAAATGGGAAATTTTTAACCTTTTTTAGACTTTGAATTTTATACCTATGAAGTAATTGCTCATACACAAGCTCTAATTTTTCTTTTAAAAGTGAGTAAAAAAGCTCTAAATTTCCTTTGGCTTCTATGGCTAAACGCACAAGGTTTATACTTGTAAAGCTTAAATTTCCCCTGCCACTTGTGATTTCTTTGCTCTCATCATAAACATTTGCCATAACCCTAGTTCTACAACCCATATAAGCTACTTCACTATTATAATCATTTTTTTTATAGTATTTTGCATTAAAGCTTGCATCTAAAAAGCTAAAATTTGGAAAAAGTCTTTTAGAAGCACATTCTATAGCGAGTTTAAAAAGCTTGTAGTTTGGATCTTTTTCATTATAATTAATACCTTCTTTTACTTTAAAAATTTGCACAGGAAAAATTGGTGTTTCACCATTTCCTAAGCCTTTCATCGTGGCTTTGAGTAAATTTTCTATTACCATTTGCCCTTCAAAAGAAGTATCGGTGCCATAATTTAGCGTGCTAAAAGGCACTTGAGCTCCTGCTCTTGAGTTCATAGTATTAAGATTATGCACCAAAGCTTCCATAGCTTGAAAAGTCGCATCTTGGGTTTGCTTTAATGCTCTTTTGTAAGCATAAGCATTTGCTTGTTTTAAAAAATTCTCATCACTATTTAAATCAAGCTTTAAAAGCTCTTTAAAGCATTCTTTTTCGCTTGAAACTTGAAAATTAGCATTTTTAAAGCATTGCTCATCTAAGTTTTGCTCTAATTTTATTTCAAAAAAAGCATTTATAGCCTTTTTATACTCTTTTTGTAAAGTCTTTGCCACACCCTTTGCCATAGCAAAATCAAAATTTGGTATAGATTGACCTCCATGCATTTCATTTTGATTAGCCTGTAAAGCAATGCAAGCTAAAGAAGCATAAGATCTGATATCATTTGGCTCACGCAAACTTCCATGTCCAGTGCTAAAACCATTTTCAAAAAGCTTTAACAAGTCTATTTGACAACAAGTTTGTGTTAGCATATAAAAGTCTTTATCGTGTATATGTATATCGCCATTTTTATGTGCATTTGCGATATGTTTTGGTAAAATACACTCATCTACATAGTATTTTGCTCCTTCTGAACCATATTTTAACATCATACCCATAGCACTATCTGAGTTGATATTGGCATTTTCTCTTTTTAAATCAGCTTCTTTGGAATCTTTGAAGGTTAAATCATCATACAAATTTAGCAAATCATAGCTACCATTGCGGATTTGTGTTCTTTTTTGGCGGTATAATATATAAGATTTTGCAGTATTGATTAAAGCATTTTTTATTAAAACCTCTTCAACTTTATCTTGAATTTGTTCTACCTGTGCATGATTTTCATCAAGCAAAGCTACAACCTCATCACAAAGCCTACCTAATTCATCATTTTCTAATTTTTTATCAGTAGAGTTTATATTGGCTCTAAAAATAGCATTTTTAATTTTAAAAATATCAAATGCAACTTGACTTTTATCTCTTTTTGTAATAAATTTTATTTTCATGTAAATTTTCCTAAAAAATAATCTCTAGAAGCTAAAAAATAACGCTTTATGAAGATAAGTTTAGTACAAAAACTTGATGAAAAACTTAAAAAGACAAAAGAAAAATTCACACAAAAATTGTGTGAATTTTGTTTATTCTAACTCTATACCTTTTACTGCATAAAGTTTATCAATACCACGATTTCCAAACATTTTTTCAGTATTACAATCCTTTTGGATATTCCACTCATCTAGCTCATGATGGAAATTTTTGCAATTGTGAAAAAGATATGCCATAGTAATTACATTTTGCACATCCCAATTCACAACACTATGCTCATACGCATGACAGTTTTCAAAACAATGTGCCATTCTGGTAGTATTTGAAGTTTTCCAATGCAATAAAGAATGATTGAAATTAACACAATTAAAAAATATATAAGACATATCTTTTAAATTTTGAGTATCCCATTTTGATAAATCTTGATTAAAATTTTTGCAGTTAAAAAACATACTTGCCATATTTTCAACTTTAGAAACATTCCAGCGTGACAAATTTGCATTAAAACTTTCGCAACAATAAAACATATAAGACATATCTTTAGCATTTGATACATCCCAATGTTCAATACCTAAAAAATCCAATCTTTTAGAATAATAAAATACATAAGAAAAATCATCAATCAAAGATACTTCAATATCCCTTAGAGAAATTCTTTCATTATGCACCAAATTCATTAACTCATTTTTGCTTTTAGGTCTATACATTTTGTCCTCCTTTTTGTATATTTTAAAAAACAAGTGTGAAGTCAATGTAAAAAATTTACAAATTATTAACAATAACTTTCAATATATTAATAATAAGTATTTTAAAATAAACTTAATTTAAATAAGATAAAACAAATAAAAAATATTTAAATCGAACAATGTAACTTTTTGTAAAATATGACAATGATTATCAAAAAAAGCGGATATAAAATAGTAAGTGGTGACCCATACGAGACTCGAACTCGTGTTACCGCCGTGAAAGGGCGATGTCCTAACCGCTAGACGAATGGGCCATTTTGCAGTTTTAAGATGAAATTATAACAATTTTTACTTAATAATTATTTAAGGCATTAAAAAATACCTTAAATATCGATTTCTATCCCTACAGGAGCATGATCTGAGCCAAAAATATCATCTCTTATAAAAGCATTTTTAAGTTTATCTTTTAAGCCATTAGAAATGAAAAAATAATCAATCCTCCAGCCTACATTTCTTTCTCTTGCTTTCATTCTATAACTCCACCACGAATACTTTTCTTTAACATCGCCATTTATATGTCTAAAAGTATCTATAAAACCTAATTTTAATAAATCATCTATCCAAGCACGCTCAATCGGTAGAAAACCTGAAGTTTTTTCATTAGCTTTTGGGTGGGTTAAGTCTATCTCACGATGTGCGGTATTAACATCTCCACAGATGATAATTTCTTTACCTTCTTTTAAAAGTTTATCTAAATACATTAAAAAGTCATTATAAAATTTCATTTTAAAATTCAAACGCTCTTCATCTTTTTGACCATTTGGAAAGTAAATATTAAACAAAACTACATTTTTAAAGCTATGCTCTAAAACTCTACCCTCATCATCATCAAAAAACTCACATTTTTTTACCTCACAATCAAAATTACACAAGCTCATTACACCTGAATACCCTGCTCTTTTAGCACTATTTGAATACATATGTTTAAAAGGATACTCATAAATTCTTTTTGGAAATTTATCCTCGTGTGCTTTGATTTCTTGAAAACCTATAAAATCAATTTCTTCTTTTTCAATCCAATCAAGTGCATTTTTATCACAAATTGCCCTTAGGCCATTTACATTCCATGATAATAATTTCATAATTTAATCCTTAAACTTACAAAAAGCAAAATCATACCATAAAGATATTAAGTTAACCATTTTTATTTATAATTAAATCTTTAATTTTGAAAGGATTTCATGAAATTTTTTAATATATCGTGGCTTAAATTTATTATTTTGAGTGCTTTTTATATAACTAGTATCAATCTGAAATTGTTTTCTTATATTCACGAAAATTTACATCCTCATAATAATGATATTTCCATTATTTTATATATAATTATATATTTTGCGCTATTAGTTGGAATTTTCGCTTTATTATTTTTGCCTTATCTTAGCAAGATTTTAATGATTTTTTTAATAGGTGTGAGTTCAATTAGTAGTTATTTTATGATCAATTATGGTGTTATTATAGATCATGATATGATTAGAAATGCTATGCAAACTGATCAAAAAGAAGTACGCGATCTGATTAATTTTAATATTTTTGTTTATATATTTTTTACTTTTGTGATTCCAGCATTTTTAGTTATAAAAACTAAAATAGAATATCACAATATCAAAAAACATTTAATCATTAAATTTGGCACTTTATTTGTTGCTTTATTTGTTGCTTTTGGATTGCTTGGAATTTTTTCAAAAAGTATTGTACCATTTTTAAGAACTTATAATGAAGTAAGAGTTTACAACACTCCCTTTTATCAAATTTATTCAGCAATTAAATATATAAAATTAGAAGTTATTCCAGAAAAAGAACTTCAAAAGATAGCTTTAGATGCGAAAATGGAAAAAGACTTAAACAAAACTATGATTTTAGTCATAGGGGAAACCGCTAGAGCAAATAACTATTCTTTGGGTGGTTATACCAAAAATGATACTAATTTTTATACCAAAAACGAACCTAATTTAGTATATTTTGACAATGTAAGCTCTTGCGGGACAGCAACTGCTAGAAGTTTACCTTGTATATTTTCAAGACACAAAAGAGCTACTTTTGACAATAGTCTTTATGAAGAAAATGCTTTAGATATTTTACAAAGAGTTGGAGTTCAAAGTGTTTGGCTTGGAAATAATTCTGGAGGTTGCAAAGGAAACTGCGATCGTATAGCACATAAATTGATTTCAAAAGATTATGATGAGAGCTTACTTGAGCTTGTAAAAGAACAATTACAAAATCCATCTTCAAGTAAAATCATAGTCGTTCATTTGCAAGGTTCTCATGGACCAGCTTATTTTAAGCGCTATCCAAATGAGTTTAAAAAATTTACGCCAACTTGCGATACAAATGAATTACAACAATGCTCGCAAGAAGAATTAACTAATACCTATGACAATACTTTACTTTATACAGATTTTATCATCAAAAGTCTTATTGACTTATTAAAGCAAAGTCCTTCACAAAATGCCTCATTGTTGTATGTATCAGACCATGGAGAAAGTTTGGGAGAAAATGGAATTTACCTTCATGGAATGCCCTATTTTATAGCACCAAAAGAACAAACTCATGTTCCTATGATTCTTTGGAGCAAAGATAATAATTTAATCCAAGAATTACAAAAAAAGAAAGATTATAAATTATCTCAAGATAATATTTTTTCAAGTTTATTAGGATATTTTAATGTCCAAACTAAAGAATATGAAGAAAACTATGACTTATATAGTAAAAATTTAAAGGAAAATCCTTAATGAAGCCAAAGTATTCTTTATTTAAAAATGCAAGTTATGCCTTTAGTGGCATTAAATTCTTGCTTAAAGATGAAATGGCTTTTAGAATAGAATTTGCCATTATCTTACCTTTGATTTTTGTAAGCTTATTTTTACCTGCGAGTTTTTTAGAACATTTTGTGCTTATTTTAGTATTAGTTTTGATTTTAATTATAGAGGCATTAAATTCTGCCATAGAAGCTTGTGTGGATCTTTGTACGAGCGAATTTCACATCTTAGCTAAAAAAGCAAAAGATTGTGCGAGTGCCGGGGTGTTTTTTAGCGTTGTTTTGGCTATAATTACTTGGAGTTTTATTCTTTTTAATATGGCTAGAGAATGGATGATAAAGTAAAAACACTATGCATAAAAATCTTTGGTAAAAAACGCTTTGAAATTTTAGAATTTTTAGCCCTTCATGCTAATGAAGATGGCTTTGTCTTTGCAAATATCGAAGAACTTTCTAAAAAGTTAAACATCAGCAAACCAACCATCATTTCTACTTTTAAATTTTTAGAAGAAAAAGCTTTGCTTGAAAAGCTCAAAAACGGCTTATATAAACTCAAATAGGAGATAAAATGACGCTTAAAAACCCTTTGGATATGCATTTACATTTACGCGATGAAAGCATGCTTGAACTTGTAGCTCCATTTAGCGCAAAAGACTTTAAAGCGGGAGTTATCATGCCAAATTTAATCACTCCGCTTACTGAAATAAATACACTAAAAGCTTACAAAGAACGCATTTTAAAAGCATGTAAAAATGAAGATTTTACGCCTTTGATGACTTTATTTTTTAAAGACTATGATGAGAATTTTTTAGAAAAAGCTAAAGATGAAATTTTTGCTATCAAACTTTATCCTGCAGGCATAACTACAAATTCAGATAATGGAATTTCAAGCTTTGATATAGAAAAGTTAAAACCTACACTAAATGCTATGAGTGAGCTTGGCCTGCCTTTACTTGTACATGGAGAAACAAATGATTTTGTAATGGATAGAGAGGCAAATTTTGCTAAAATCTATGAAAAATTAACTAAAAATTTTCCAAAATTAAAAATTGTAATGGAACATATTACCACTAAGGTTTTGTGTGATTTATTAAAAGATTATGAAAATTTATACGCAACTATCACTTTACATCATTTAATGATAACCCTTGATGATGTGGTGGGTGGTAAGATGGATCCGCATTTATTTTGCAAGCCTATTGCAAAACGCTATGAAGACAAAGACGCTTTATGTGAGCTTGCTTTTAGCGGCTATGAAAAGGCTATGTTTGGAAGCGATAGCGCACCTCATCCATTGCACACTAAAGAATGCTGCGGGTGTGCAGCTGGCGTATTTAGCGCACCGGTGATTTTGCCTGTATTAGCTGAACTTTTTGAAAAACACTCAAATGAAGCAAATTTACAAAAATTTATTTCAGATAATGCTTGTAAAATCCATAATCTTAAATTTGAAAAAGATAAAATCATCACTTTAGAAAAACAAGAATGGCAAGTAGCGCAAAAATACGGCGATGTAGTGCCATTTATGGCGGGAAAAACTTTAAATTTCAAGGTTATTTAGCCTTGAAATTTAATCAATAATCAAAAGTTTTATCTTAGCTTCTATAATCTCTTCTACCTCATCTTTTACAAAGCTTTCTAACTCTTGTTTATTTGCATTAATGCCATTCATACTCAAATGCCATAAAGCATTTTCTATCGCACTATCCTTATCTCTTTTTACTACTCTAGTTTCATTAAAAATTTCATACTCATAAGGGATACTTTGTACATTTAAAAAACTTTGCAAATCCTCTTCATAAAAACCTTTAAAATGCGTGCTAAAATGCTCAAATATAGGATCTAAAAAGCTACTTTTGCGCCTACTCGCCCAGCCTAAATACACTTTTTTAGAAGCTAAGTTTAAAAAAGCTTTATAGTCTTTTTCATTTTGCAAAGCAGGAGACATACTCAAAAAGGCTAAACCAAAATTTGTGTTATTGTTTTTATAAAAATTTTCAAAGTCTAAATTTAAAGTTTTTATATTTGATATAGCATGAGTTTTTGCATCTTCTTGTAAAATTTCAAGCATAGCACTAGAGCTGTCTATACCTAAAACACTTTTTGCTTTTTGTGCTAAATGCAAAGTCCAAACACCGCTCCCACAGCCTATATCCACCACTATTTTGCCTTGTAAAGATCCAAGTTTTGCAAAAGTGGCTTTTTGAATTTCGTTTAAGTTAGAACTATATCTTGCATAGCTTTTTGCTTTTTTATTCCATAAATTCATCTTCACTCCTTATTTTTTCTAATATAGTATAATATTTTTTTGTTTTTAGAAAGGAAAATTATGCGAGTATTGTTTTTGTGTTTGATTTCATTTTTAAGTATATATGCCAAAGATTTGGTAAGTGTTAGTATAGCCCCACAAGCTTATTTTGTAAAGCAAATTGCTAAAGACACTTTGGACATCAATATAGTCATACCGCCTAATGCAAATGAGCATACTTTCGAATTTAAGCCAAGTGGTATTTTAAAGCTTGAAAAAAGTGATATTTACTTTACTGCAAATTTAGAATTTGAAAAAATTTGGATTTTAAAACTTAAAGATAATCTCAAAAATACCAAAATCATCTCTACTCAAAATAGCATTGATTTTATACCTTTGCAAGAGCATGTACACGAAGGACATCATCATCATGGAGATGACCCTCACACATGGCTTGACCCACTTTTAGCAAAAACCCATGCTAAAAATATCACCTTAGCACTTATAGAACAATACCCACAAAATAAAGCATTTTATGAACAAAATTTAGAAAATTTCTTAAAAGAAATGGATACATTAAATTTACAAATACAAGCTTTATTTAAAAACACAAACAATAAGCATTTTTTAGTTTATCATCCATCTTGGGGGTATTTTGCAAAAAGATATCATCTAAGCCAAATTCCTGTAGAAATAGAAGGGAAAGAACCTAAGCCAAAAGACTTAGCCAAACTTGCAAAACTCATACAAAAAGAGCAAATCAAAGCTATTTTCGTGCCAAAAGGAGCTGATAACAACACCATTAAAGCTATAGCGAGTAATTATAATCTTAAAATCATAGAACTTGATCATTTGCCAAATGATTATAAAAATGAGCTTTTAAAAGATGCAAAAAATATAGCAAGTGTTTTACAATGATAAAAATCAATATTAAAAATTTAAACTTTTCATATAACCAAGATGAGGTTTTAAAAAATATTAACCTAAACTATGAAAGTAAAGACTTTTTAGCCATAGTAGGACCAAATGGTGGAGGCAAATCTACACTTTTAAAACTCATACTAGGCTTGATAAATAGTCATAAAAATATAAACTTTGAAAACTTAAGTTTAAAGGATATAGGTTATGTCCCACAAAATACTTTAGCTAATCCAAACTTTCCAGTACGCGTGCTAGAAGTGGTGATGATGGGAAGGGTGGATAAAAAATTCTTTGGTTTTTATACCAAAAAAGATCAAGAACAAGCCTTACTAGCCTTAGAAAAAGTAGGTATGAGAAATTTTTGGGATAAAAAAATCAACGAATTAAGCGGAGGCCAAAGACAAAGAGTTTATATAGCAAGAGCCCTAGCAAGTGAATGCAAGCTTTTAATCCTTGATGAGCCTACTGCAAGCATAGATACTAAAGGCTCGGTACAGATTTTTGAGCTTTTGAAAAAATTACACGAAAGTGGGGTTGGTGTGATAGTAATATGCCATGATTTAAATGTAAGCTTAGCTTATGCAAATAAAATCGCGTATTTAAACAAAGAGTTATTCTTGCATGAAAATACGCCTGAAAAAAAGGCACATTTACTAGCACATTTAAGCCAAAATCACACGCATTTTTGTGATGTGGAGCTTAGCTTGGAGCGGTGTTGTTGCAAAGGAGAAAATCATGCTTGAGCTTTTATCTAGCTCTTTTATACAAAATGCTTTTTTAGCTGCATTTTTAACTAGCATTGCTTGTGGAATTATGGGGACTTTGATCATGATCAACCGCTTAAGCTCTATGGCAGGAGGCATTACGCATGGGGCTTTTGGGGGTATAGGCATAGCATTTTATTTTGGCTTGCCGGTATTAGTTAGTACGAGTTTATTTACTCTTTTTTTGGCTTTACTTGTAGCATTTTTAGTACAAAAATATCCTTTTAGAAGTGACAATATAGTCGGGGTTATATGGGCTTTTGGAATGGCTGTTGGTATCATACTCATAGACTTAACCCCTGGGTATAATGGTGATTTAATGGGGTATTTATTTGGTAGTATTTTGTCTGTGCCTACACAAGATATAGTTTTATTTGCAGTGATTGATGTGATTTTTATCATTTTAGTATTGCTTTTTTATCGTCAATTTGAAATTCTAAGCTTTGATAAAGAATTTGCAAGCTTAAGAGGGGTTAAAACTAATCTTTTTCATTATCTTTTAATCGCGATGATGGCTTTTTGTATCGTTATAAGTATCAAAGTAGTAGGACTTATACTTGTGATAGCTTTACTTAGCATACCTGCATTTATCGCAGAAAGTTTTTCTAAAAAGCTTGGTCAAATGATGATCATCTCTACGCTTTTGAGCATAAGTTTTTGCGTGATAGGGCTTTTTGTGAGTTTTTATTATAATCTTGCAAGTGGAGCTTGTATCATAGCTAGCGCTTGTATAGCTTTTGTGCTTTATCTTTGTTTTAGAGTTTTTGAAAAGAAAAGTTGAAATTTACTTTTATTTTAAAACGCTATTTTCATGCACTCTTAAAAAACTAGCAAATTTTGGCTTACCATTTTTGGTTAAGCCGTTGTATTTAAAAGTGATGATAGCACCAACTGGCGGAGGGTTTAAGCGATCGCTTTCTTTAAAACCTGAGCCTATTTTAAAACTTACTTTTTTACCCTCAATCACTGCTTCACAAAGTAAAGATCCCATTTTACCTTCAAATTTTCCCTTACCTTCAAAATGCTTTTTTACAACACATTCTGTATCATCAAAAGGTTTTAGTTTAAAAGCATTATTTGATCTTTTCTTTTCATAAGGCGCATTGTTTAATCTTATGATCACACCCTCGCCCTTATGCAAAATGATATCTTGATAAAATTGTTCTAAATGATTTTTATCTTTAATGGAAACTTGTGGAATAATTTTTATAAAATCATTTGGATTTTTAGCCAAATACTTTTTCAAAACTTCTAATCTTGCTTCTAAGGTGCAAGGATCAAGCTTAAATTCCTCACAAGCATTTGGCACATCAAAGATATTATAACTTACTTTTTGCCAAAGTTTTTCATCAGGATTTTCTTGGCGTATTAAAGATGAAATTTCTTCAAAAGAAGCTCTTTTTATCCAAAGTTCCCCATCTAATTCAAATTTAGGAAAGTTTTTTGTGAAAAATAAAGGAAGTTTTATAGTATTTCCTGCTCTTGTTTGCATAGACTTACCACTCCAAAGACCTCTTATACCATCGAGCTTTTCGCTCATGAGATAGTGACTTAAATTTACATCTTTAAATGCTTTTTCATCATAAACTTTAAAAAGCAAAATATCTTTAGCAAAAAGAGAATTTAAAAAGAAAGTAAAGAGAAAAACAAGGCTTATAAAAAGCCTTGCAGTAAGATTAAAGTGCTTTTTTAGCAGCATCTGCTATTTTAGCAAAAGCAGCTGCGTCATTCATCGCTAAATCAGCTAAGATTTTTCTATCAAGCTCAATGCCTGCTTTTTTAAGACCATTTATAAATCTTGAATAACTAATATCATTTAGTCTACAAGCTGCATTGATACGCACTATCCAAAGACGACGGAAATCGCGTTTTTTGCGGCGTCTATCACGATACGCATAAACCAAACTTCTTTCTAATTGTTCTTTAGCTTTTCTAAAGTGTTTGCGGCGACCACTATAAAAACCACGCGCAAGTTTTAAAACTTTTTTATGTCTGCGGCGTCTTACAACACCTGTTTTTACTCTTGCCATATTTATCCTTTCACAAATTGGCGTTCGTTAAACGAATCTTGCCCTTTAAAATAAGGGGAGCTTGAATGACTTTCGTCAAAAACTAAATTTAAGCGAGCTTAAATTCCTAACATTTTTTCAACCGCTTTAACATTGGTTGAGTGAACATACTTAGAAGTGCGAAGATCACGCATTCTTTTAGCAGGTTTTTTAGTCAAAATGTGGCTTCTATAAGCAGCACCTCTTTTGATTTTATTTTTACCTACTTTGAAGCGTTTAACAGCACTTTTAACGCTTTTCATTTTTGGCATGTGTATCCTTTGGATCAATTTTTTCATAAAAGAAAGCTATCATTTTACTACAACTATGCTTTAGAAAAATTAAATTCATTTCTTAAGAATTTTTCTTTAAAATTAAGTAAAATACCAAAATCAAACATTTTCAAGGAAAACCATGAACAATCTTTTAATCCTTTATAATCCTTACTATCAAGATAATGTCATCAAAGAGCATTTGCAAATTTTACATGATAAAGGCCAAGTTGCTTTTGCCAAAGTAAAATCAAAAATCAACGATCAAAACAATTCTTTTGAAAAAGACTTAGATGAAATTTATACTAGCACTAGTAAAGATAGTCCTTTGCAACTTTTTTTAAGTGATTATGCGAATTTATTTGTAGCAAAGGTCACAAAGGTAAGTAAAAGTTTAGATGATGAGAATTTATTGCCAAGTTATTATAAAGAAAAGAATTTTAACATCGAGCATTATTTCATCATAGAAGATTTAAGAGAATTAGTTCGTGAAGATTTTACAACTGTTAAAAATCACTATCTATCAAATTTTACCACGCCAAATTATAAAAACAACTCTTATGCTATTTATGGAAATTCTTATATATATCCTTTAATCATCAAGCAAAAAAACGAGATTGATTATTTTTTAGATGAAACAAAACATTATTTGGATATTTATAAAAACCAAGAATATTTGCAAATTCAAGATATTTATAAAAAATACATCTTTGGAAATGAACTTTTTCACCTTTTACACCCTGATAGCATTAGCAATATAATATACGCTGAAATGGAATTTGATAAAAACAAACAAGATCCTTTGTATGATTTTACTTCTATCATCGTTAAATACTCTAAAACCTTAGAATATGAAATTTATGATTTTTGTAAAAAAATATTTTTGCAACTTTGCCAAAAAGATGAAAGCATAAAAAACATAAGCTATAGCGTGCAACAAAATGCTTATACATTAAATGATTTTTTTAAACATAAACCAAATATAGGTACAATGAAGTTTTTACTTATCAATAAACAAATTCAAGACTTACTTGAAATAAAATGTAGAAATTTTATCATTTATGAGCTTTGCAAGCATATAAATACTTTACAA
This sequence comes from Campylobacter sp. CNRCH_2015_1657, assembly GCF_025772685.1. Classification (NCBI taxonomy): domain Bacteria; kingdom Pseudomonadati; phylum Campylobacterota; class Epsilonproteobacteria; order Campylobacterales; family Campylobacteraceae; genus Campylobacter; species Campylobacter sp. CNRCH_2015_1657. The sequence goes on from NZ_JAKMSO010000003.1 coordinate 88,171, forward strand.
GATATAAGAAACACAGCTGTACACGAAAAAGCCTCATCGCTAGAGCAAACTAAAAAGTTAAGAAATCTCATCTTAGGCATGGATACTTTTAGCATTTTAAAAGGAATTTTAATACAAAAGCAAAGATTAGACGATAAACAGGTGTTATAACATCATAACACTTGCTTATCAAGAAGTGCTGATACCACCAACCCCACAAAACCACATGTGCATAAACTATAGATAAATACTTTCTCTTTTTCATTTTTATACATATAAATTCCCCATAAAAATAAAACTACCATTGATAAGCTTGCCAAAACACCCCCGCCTATAAACTCAACAACTCCATACACAACACAAATACCAAATATAAACATAGCAAACATAAAAAACATCAAAAACAAACTAATATGTAAAAACACCATTGCTACCATACATAAAAGCGCGAGTATTACCATTTTAAATCCTTTCTTTTTTAAAATGATACAAATTTTACATGACAAGTTGTGTCATGACACAACCTGTCATAAAGCTAAAATATAATTCCTTTTGTAAATCAAAACAAAAGGAGTTATTTATGGGAAAATTAGGTTTTATTTTAGGTGGAGTTGCTTTAGCTGCAACTGGATATGGATTAAAAAAATGGTATGACAAAACCAAAGAAGAAAATGCATACTGGACTGATGATCCAAAAGACATAGCATGTGAAATGCTTGGGCAAGCCGCTGAAAAAGTTTATAATGTAGTTGATGCGGTGGATGATAAATTTTTCAACGAACCTTTGGTTGTTTCAGATTTATTTGGCGGAAAAGAAGCCATAGAAAATAATCCCGAGCTTAAAGAAAAATACGAGCAAACATGCGCTAGCATAAAAGAGATTTTTGAAAATGCAAATCCAAACGAAACCTCAAAAACCCCACAAGAACAAATCCAAACACAACAATAAACCTCAAAACCACTAAGGTGGTTTTGAAATAAATTATCATTTTATTAAATCATAAAAATATTTATATTATTATTTTATTAAAAATAAATTCAAAGGATAAACATGTCTTATGCAAATAAAATACAAAGTATCATACAAGAATTAAACAAAGGATTATTAGAAAGAGATGAAGTAATAAAACTTGTTTTATTGGCATTTTTTTCAGGTAAATCTATATTTTTATATGGACCTCCTGGAACAGCTAAAAGTATGATAGCAAGAAGAAGTGCTTTAGCCTTTGGAGAAGATAATCATTTTTTTACTTATTTGATGAATAGATTTTCTACACCAGAAGAAGTATTTGGGCCTATAGATATTAAAGCTTTAAAAGAGAATAAATTAAAAAGAGTAACTAAAGGATATTTACCTTGTGCAAATTTTGCTTTCTTAGATGAAATTTGGAAAAGTTCTCCTGCTATATTAAATACTTTATTAACTATTATCAATGAGAAAATTTATAAAGATGGAGAGGATAATATAGAAGTTCCTTTATATGGACTTATATGTGCTTCTAATGAATTTCCTGCAACTAATCAAGGCTTAGAAGCTTTATATGATAGAATGCTTATAAGATATGAGGTATTGCCTTTAGAGCAAAGAGAGAGTTTTGAGAATTTGCTTAGAAATAAAAGCGAAAAAATAATGATCAAAAATCATTTCCAAGCAGAAGAGCTACAAAAAATTCTAATTGAGAGTGAAAATGTAGAATTTCCTGACGAAGCGATGGAAATACTTTTAAACATCAAATCAGACATAGAACTACATAATCAAAACTTAGAAGATATAGATGAGTTAATTTATATATCAGATAGAAGATATAAAAATATAGCCCAACTTCTTAAAGTATGTGCCTATCTAAACGATAGAAAGGAAATACTACCTATAGACTTAGCTTTATTAGAGCATTGTTTATGGAGTAATGAAAAAGATAAAAAAATAATCAAACAAATACTACAAGAAAATTTCACTCATGAAGTAGATGAGAAAGAATTTCTAAGAGTTAAAAACATTCTTTTAGCTTTAGAAGATGAGATTAATAAAGCTTGCTATCATAAAAATGGTAAAGCTAAAAAGATAGATCAAGCAACTAAAAATGAATTTTTATCTAAACTTCAACGCATACAAAAAGAATTTCTAAACTTAAAACAAAACTTAGAAGATGAATTTAACCAACTAAAAAATAAAAACAAAAATATCTTTTTAAGTGAGTATTCTTATAAGACTTTCTTTGCAAGTTATGATGAGTTATTTAAAGCTATTAAACAAGAATTATTAAAAACAGAGCAAATTCAGCATGATATAAATAATCTTGAGCAAAGTTCTAAAAAGATAAATACTAATAAAAACTATCCACATACCCCAACTACCAAAGAGCAGTTAAAAGATTTGGTAAGTCATTTAAGTGTAAATTTAGCTGATATTGATGTATCTAACATCACTGATATGAGCTACTTGTTTAAAAATTCTAGAAGACAAGATTTTAGCGGTATAGAAGAATGGGATGTATCTAATGTAACTAATATGTGTGATATGTTTAAAGATTGTGAAAATTTCAACCATGATATATCAAACTGGGATGTATCTAATGTAACTAATATGAGTGGCATGTTTTATGGTGCAAAAAATTTCAACCATGATATATCAAACTGGGATGTATCTAATGTAACTAATATGAGTGGCATGTTTTATGGCTGTGAAAGCTTCGATCAACCTTTAGAAAAATGGGATGTATCTAATGTGACTAATATGGGTAGTATGTTTCAAAATGCAAAAAACTTTAATCAACCTTTAGAAAACTGGAATGTTTCAAGTGTGGAAAATATGCAGGCTATGTTTATGGCTGGAGAATTTAATATTTATGGATTGCCTAGGACAACTTACAATACAGTTTATTTCAACCAACCTCTAAATACATGGGATGTTTCTAAAGTTAAAGATATGAGTTGTATGTTCTATGGAAACAAGTGTTTTAATCAACCTTTAGCTTATTGGGATGTTTCAAATGTTAAATATATGGAAAGAATGTTTGAATATAGCGCTCAAAACCCGCTACCATACTGGTATAAAGGATAAACATGTCTTATGCAAATAAAATACAAAGTATCATACAAGAATTAAACAAAGGATTATTAGAAAGAGATGAAGTAATAAAACTTGTTTTATTGGCATTTTTTTCAGGTAAATCTATATTTTTATATGGACCTCCTGGAACAGCTAAAAGTATGATAGCAAGAAGAAGTGCTTTAGCCTTTGGAGAAGATAATCATTTTTTTACTTATTTGATGAATAGATTTTCTACACCAGAAGAAGTATTTGGGCCTATAGATATTAAAGCTTTAAAAGAGAATAAATTAAAAAGAGTAACTAAAGGATATTTACCTTGTGCAAATTTTGCTTTCTTAGATGAAATTTGGAAAAGTTCTCCTGCTATATTAAATACTTTATTAACTATTATCAATGAGAAAATTTATAAAGATGGAGAGGATAATATAGAAGTTCCTTTATATGGACTTATATGTGCTTCTAATGAATTTCCTGCAACTAATCAAGGCTTAGAAGCTTTATATGATAGAATGCTTATAAGATATGAGGTATTGCCTTTAGAGCAAAGAGAGAGTTTTGAGAATTTGCTTAGAAATAAAAGCGAAAAAATAATGATCAAAAATCATTTCCAAGCAGAAGAGCTACAAAAAATTCTAATTGAGAGTGAAAATGTAGAATTTCCTGACGAAGCGATGGAAATACTTTTAAACATCAAATCAGACATAGAACTACATAATCAAAACTTAGAAGATATAGATGAGTTAATTTATATATCAGATAGAAGGTATAAAAGCGTGGCTGAATTATTAGCTGTATGTGCCTATCTAAACGATAGAAAGGAAATACTACCTATAGACTTAGCTTTATTAGAGCATTGTTTATGGAGTAATGAAAAAGATAAAAAAATAATCAAACAAATACTACAAGAAAATTTCACTCATGAAGTAGATGAGAAAGAATTTTTAAGAGTTAAAAACATTCTTTTAGCTTTAGAAGATGAGATTAATAAAGCTTGTTATAGAAAACAAATAGAAAAAGAATCCAAAGATTTTATTCTGTCCAAACTTCAACGCATACAAAAAGAATTTCTAAGTTTAAAACAAAACTTAGAAGATGAATTTAACCAACTAAAAAATAAAAACAAAAATATCTTTTTAAGTGAGTATTCTTATAAAACTTTCTTTGCAAGCTATGATGAGTTATTTAAAGCTATTAAACAAGAATTATTAAAAACAGAGCAAATTCAATACAACTTAAACGCATCAAAAGAAGTTAAAAAAATCTACAAGTATAAACCAAAAAATAAAACCGAATTAAAGCAACTTGTTAAAAACATAAACATAATATTATCTGATATTAATATATCAAACATTACCGATATGAGTGGAATTTTTAAAAACAGCAAACGACGAAATTTTAGTGGCATAGAAAAATGGGATGTTTCAAAAGTCACAAATATGAGTGGTATGTTTAGTGGTGTAGAAAGTTTTAACCACGATATATCAAACTGGAATGTATCAAAAGTCACAAATATGAGCCATATGTTTTACAAGGCGGTAAAATTTAACCAACCTTTATATAACTGGGATGTATCAAGTGTAAAAAATATGGAATATATGTTTGCAAATGCAACTCATTTTAACCAACCTTTATATAACTGGGATGTATCTAATGTTACTAATATGAGCAGGATGTTTTCTTATGCCAAATCATTCAATAGAAATTTAAATCAATGGAATGTAGCTAAACTAAAAAATAGAGCCTATATGTTTGCAGGTAGCGCCCAAAATACACTTCCACATTGGTATAAAGGATAGATAGTGAAAGATATCGTTAAAAAAATTCAAAACTTAGAAGATCCTGATGTAAAAGCCAAAGTAAAAGAGTCTTTAAGTCAAGTCCAAGAACAAATCAAAGAAATGAAAAACAATCATCCTTTTTTAGAAGAGGAAAAAAGGTTTTATGAAAGAAAAAGCATTGCAAAAGCCCATGAGCAAATTTTGCTTGAGGATTTGGATGAATTTGGCAAATTTAATCAACACAAAAACATGGATTTTGTGAAAAATAATCTAAAAAGCAAAGAAAAGTCACTAGAAGAACTTAGAGCCTATACGCTTAATATTTGGGATGAGGAATTAATCAAAAAAACCAATCACTACATAGACACTAAAAGAAGGGAAATTTTAGATGATTTTAGCAAGAGGATTGATATCTTAGTAGAGCAAGCTAGAGAGGCTAAAGAGTTAAGCGAAGAGTTAGGAGATGTTTTTGGGGATTTAAAACAAGATATTATAGATGATTTTGATATAAATGAGCTTGGAAACAAAGAATACTTTGAAAAAATCAAAAGAGCAAGCAAGGGCTATGATCTAAGCGCAGTTGATCCAAAAAAACTTGACATACAAAAAATCACTACATATTTTAAGATGATTAAAAACAATCCATCTTTAAAAGAAATTTGCAAGCTTTTAGGAAAATTAAAAGGCGTTGAAAAAGAAGAAAGAAAAATACTCGTTAAAGAAATGCGTAGCTATGAATTTTCTCAAAAAATTCCTACTAAAAACAGCAAAGAAGAAATAAGCGGAGTGATGTTGGGTAGAAATTTAGAAGAATTACTACCTCAAGAACTTGGGCTTTTAAATGATGAGGATTTAGAAAATTTATTTGTTTTAAAATACTTAGAAAATAGACTTTTTTGTTTTGAAAAGCAAGGCTATATAAGCCAAACAAAAATCTATGAAGTAGAAGAAGAAATAGAAAAAATAGAAGAAATAGAAAAACCAAAAGATGAAGGTGCGATGATAATTTGCGTAGATAGTAGTGGATCTATGAGCGGTATGCCTGAATTTATCGCTAAAGGCATTACGCTTTTTATGGCAAAAAAAGCTTTTGAAGAAAAAAGATCTTGTTATTTGATAAATTTTAGCTCTAGCATAAGCTGTATGGAAATAGGCTCTTTAAAAGGTATGAAAAATTTGTTTGAGTTTTTAAGTCTTAGCTTTAATGGAGGAACTGATGTAGGTATAGCCTTAAAAGAAGGTGTGAGAAAAATGCAAGAAGAGGATTTTAAAAAGTCTGACTTACTTGTTATATCTGATGGAGACTTTGGGGGCGTGAATAATGAAATTTTAAGACAAATACAAGAACAAAGAGAAAAAGAAAATAAATTTTATCTTTTAGATATAGATGGAAGTTCTGGAGCAAAAACCATTTTTGATAAACACTGGGAGTATAGCACCACAAACCAAAATGTGAAAATTCTTTATGAAATGAGTAAAGATTTTAGTTCAAGATGACACAAGCTGTCATTAGTTTGCATTAAAATACCAAAAAACAAGGAGAAAAAAATGTTAGAACAACAAACAAAATACATAGAATTTCTTGATGAGCTTGAGCAAAATATCAAGAAAATCAATACTTTAGATAGCGAGTCTTTTAAACTAGCTAATTTAAAAGAAGCAATAACAAATGTAGAATTATTAGTCCCTATAATAGGTGCATTTAGTGCTGGTAAATCATCGCTTTTAAATTCATTTTTAAATAAAAAATACCTAAGCGTAGATGTGACACCTGAAACAGCACTTGCAAGTGAGTTGCGTTTTAGCCAAAAAGAATACATCCAAGCAGTTAAAAACGATGGAAGTTTAGTAGAATTTCAAATTGATGATGGCTTGAAATTAAAAGAGCAAGCACATGAGTATAAATACGTAAGATATTTTATAAATCAACAAATTTTAAAGGATATAGAACCTATCATTTTAGTAGATATGCCTGGATTTGAATCCCCGATAGACTCTCATAATAAAGCTATATTAGAATACATAGAAAAAGGTGTGTTTTTTGTAGTTTTACAAAGTATTGAAAATGGAAATCTAACCAAAACCATGATCAATAGAATTGATGAAATTAGAACTTATAATAGAGACTTTGCTTTATTTTTAAGCAAAACCAATCTCATGCCAAAAGATGAAGCTTTAAAAGTAGCTGATAAATTTAAAGAGCAGCTAAAAGAATATTTTGATTTAGATAAAACTATACATATGGTAGATGATAATGGCGGAGAAAGCTTGCAAACCATCATAAAACAAATCAATCCGAATGAAATCATTAAAAACCTTTATGAGTGTATTTTAAGAGAAAAATTTAAAGATATCAAACAAACAATCAATGCAAGTATCAATGCTTTAGATAACAGCAAAGAAGAAAATTCACAGATTATAATAGAACTTCAAGAAAGCATCCAAAAACTAGAATTAGAGCATAAACAAATGCTAATTGAAGTACAAAATCGCTATGGAGAAAAAGGCGTTGATAATATCATAGAAAGCGTTGCGCGCGTTTTAAGCTCAAATGCTACCGAAATAGCTCAAACTTTTATAGACAATGGCTCCAATAGCGCCAATGCCTTAATCAATGAATTAGCTAGAACAACCTTAGCAAATTCGGTTAAACAAACTATGGAAAATATTAACAATGAGATCATCACTAGCTTAAGCGTTAAACTAGAAGGTATCAACAAAACCATGTCAGTTTTAACCGATAATCTAAACTGGACCAACGCCCTAGGTGTTGGCACGCAAATGCTTTCTAAAGTCGCCCCTGCTGCCTTACAAAGCGTAGCTACTGCCTTGATAGCAAAAGGTGGATTAGCGGCTGTTTTAGGAAAAGGACTTGGTATGGTTGTGCCAGTAGTAGGACCTATACTCTCTGTGCTTTCAAGTATATTGCCAGCCCTTTTTTCAAAAAGCGAAGAAGAGAAAAAACAAGAGCAATTAGAAAAAATCAAAAGCATGATTTTAACTCAAGCCTTACCGCAAGTTAAAGGTGAAATTCGCTCTAAACTTCCTGAAGTGTTTAATGCTCAAGTTTCGGATATGATAGAAAAAATATCAAATGATTTTAAAGAAAAAATCAATCAAAAAATCAGTGTTTTACAAAACACCCAAGCTGAACTTGATCAGAAAAAAGAAGATATAGAAAACACCATCAAAGCATATAAAGAAGTGTTAAATCACATAGATAGCTTAGCAAATAAATTTATATTTTAAGGAAAAACAATGCAAAAGCAATTAGAAAAACTAGAGCAAATTGAAAATCTAATCGTTAAATACAACGATAGATTAAAAGACAAGTCTGAAATTTTACTCAACGAGTATAGCCTAAGTACATCTAAGAAAATAAAAGATGATCTTTTGGCTATAAGTGATGAAGCAAGATTAATGAAAATAGGCATTATAGGAAGAGTAAAGGCTGGTAAGTCATCTTTAATCAATGCTTTAATTTTTGATGGTAAAAATATACTTCCAGCTGCAGCTACACCCATGACTGCAGCCTTAACTCAAATAAGATATGCACAAAAATACAAAGTAGAAATTGATTTTTTTTCTCAAGAAGATATACAAAACATCAAAAGCAAAGCAGATGAATTTCAAAAGCTACTAGACAATGAACTAGCAAAAGCTAAAGAAAGACCTCATAATCTTGGTAAAAGTGATGAAGAAATTTTAAAACCTATAAAAAATAGACTTATACAAGAGTATGAAATAGCAGGTGCAAGCCATCAGCAATACGAGATGATCAAAAAATCATCTTTTGATATCTCAAACACTTTAGAAGAAAAAAGCTTTAATGATTTAGAAGAACTTAAACAAGCTTTATATGATTATGTAGGCGAAAGTGGTAAATTTATGCCATTTACTAAAAGCGTTAATATATACTTACCTATAGAAAGTCTTGAAGGCATAAGCATAGTAGATACTCCAGGTATTAATGATCCTATTATTTCAAGAGAAGCTAGAACAAAAGAAGAGTTAGATCAATGTGATGTGGTTTTCATAGTATCACCTTCTGGGCAATTTATGTCAAAAGAAGATATAGAACTAATGGATAGAATTTCAAGCAAAAACGGCATTAGAGAAATTTATGTTGTAGGTTCAAAATGCGATATGCAACTAGGTGGAAATATAAAAGAAGAAGCAAATGGAAATTTCAATAAAGCTTTAGAAATTTTAAAAAATAAACACGCACAGCATTTAAGTAAAGTTTTATCAAGTCTTAAAGAAAGCAACCCAGAAGTAGGCGATGTTTTTGATACCTTGATAGAAAAAAGCAATGAAAAAATTTTTGTTTCATCAGGCTTAGCTTTAAGTATCATTAACAACAAAGAAAATTTAAATAGCATGGAACAACATACTTTTGAGAGATTACAAAAAAACTATGCGGATAATTTTTCAAATTTAAACGATGAGATAACCCTAGCTAGTTTAAATGAGCTTTCAAATATTAATGCTATTAAAAAAAGTTTAAATGCGGTTGCTTTAAAAAAAGAAGAAATAAAAAATCAAAAAATCAATGATTATCTAAACCAAAAAGGAAAGATAATCGAGGATTATTTGCAAAGTTTGATTTTATTTATCAAAGAAAGAAAAGAAGAAATTCAAAGCACAAAAATAGAAGATTTACAAAGTGAAAAAGAAGAAATCAACAACATAAAAGCCGATGCAAGCAGTGTATTGGATGAAACCTATGCTGATATCATCAATGAGTTTGAGACTATGATACCTGTAAAATTAAACACAGAGTTTAATATACTTTACAATCAAGCTACTTCTGATGTCAATAACGCTGAAAATACCGAAACAAGAACGGTTACAAAAACAAGAGATAAGGGAGCTGGATTATTTTGGTTGAGATCGTTATTTGGAACTCGATATGAATCCTATGAAAGCACTATTAGTGTAACCACAGTAAGAACTGGAGCTGTGAAAAATGCTTTGCAAAATTTACTTTCTAATATAGAAAATAAAATTCAGCAAGAATGCTTTAATAATATAAAATCGCTAAAAGATTCTATCAAATCAAGACTACTAAAAGAGCTAAGAAGTGTTGTAGATGATGATAGTATCAATACACGCAATTTCCGCCAAGTAATTAGCGCTATAGTTAGTTCTTTATATATGCCACAAATTAGCTTTAGTGATAAAAAGCTTCCAGAAGGTAGCGGGGTGTTGGAAGGTTCTAGTGCGCAAGATTTTATCTCTAGTGCGCAAGATTTTATACACGATTTAAAAACAGCAGTTGATGTGGATATAAAAACTTATACACGCAATCTAACCGGTGAGCTAAAAAGAATTTCATTATCGCAAAAACTTTTTCAAGAATACGATAAAAAACTTCAAGAGTTAGAAAATGACATCAACAATCAAGCTCTAGCACTAAGTGAGTTAAGTGATATAGAAAAACAACTACAAGATCTTAAGGCGTAACAATGCAAAAAAAATTACAATTTATCACGAGTATTTTGGATGCAAAAAAAGAAACAAATAACAATTATAAAGCCTTTGAAGAATTGATAGAAAATGATTATAAAAATTTTGCAAGCAAAGCAAGATTAAAAGAAGAGTTAAATTCATTTATGGATTTGCAAAGTATAAAAAATGAACTTTTAAGAGTTGTTTCTTTAAAAGCAATAGCAAATAAATCCACCATAGCAGTTGGTGGTGGATTTAGCGCTGGTAAAAGTCAATTTATATCAAGCTTCTTTGCAAACAAAAACATTAAACTTCCAATAGATGTACAACCTGTAACAGCAATTGCTAGTTATATTTTTAATGCTAATGAAGATAAAATCATAGGCTATAGCTATAATGGAGGGATTGTTAATATACCTTTAGAAATTTATTCTACTTTGTCACATGATTTCATAAAAGAATTAGGGTTTAATCTAAAAACAATCCTGCCTATGATGGCTATGCAAACTTCCATTCCTGATTTTCCTCATATTTGTTTTGTAGATACTCCAGGGTATAACCCTCCAAAAGTAGGTTCTGCAAAAAACGACTTTGAAACAGCTAAAGAGTATTTAAACAATGCAAATGCTTTAATTTGGATGATAGGTCTTGATTCTAATGGAACAATACCACACACTGATTTAGACTTTTTAGAAAAACTGAATTTAGAAAACAAAAAACTCTACATAGTAGCAAATAAAGCTGATTGTTTGCCTATTGATGAACTAGAAAGGGTTTTAGATAATTTTGAAGATAATCTTTTAGAATTTGGTTTTGAGTATGAAGGAATTAGTGCGTATGATTCTATAAATAAAGAAGAAATAATATATAGAAAACAAACACTAAGGGATTTTATTAATTGTGTTGATAAAAACATCATCTCTAAAGAACAAATCGCTCAAGAACTAAATGAAGTTTTTTTAAAATTAAAAAAAGAACTTTTATATGAAAAGAAAAAACAAGAAGATTTAAAATCGACTATACATTCTTTAGATATAGAAATTTTAGAAGCTAATCTTGATGATAGTTCTGCTATAGATAGAAGATTAGATAAGCTAAAAAGTATTGTAAATATCGCTGAAATTCAAGATTTGCTAGATGAGCTAGAGCAACTAAGAAAAAAAGCATTTGAAATTCTAAATGAAATATTTTTTGATATTTTCAATGAAAAATTACAACATTTACCAGATTTTGATGTAGAAATTTCATACATAAAAGCTATAGTGGATCTAAAGAAAAAAGAAGCCACAGAAATAATGCAAGAATTCTATAAAAAATGTGTTTTACTTTCCTTTTTACTATACACAAAAAAAGAAAGAGAAATCAAAGAATTTAAAAATTTCTTTTTTAATTTTTTACAAGCTAATGCACTCGATGAAACTTGTTTTGAAAGCATGGAAGAATATGAGATCGAATATGGAGAAGAGGTTGATTTGGCTTTGTTGTATTTAAATAACGCAAAGAAAGATTTTAGCGAAATAGAGCAAGAGTACCTAAAAACACTAAGTCTATTTTTAATGGTTGCAACTATCAACAAAATAAATCCTTATTTTTTCATGAAAAAAAAACACAACTTTATCATAAATAATGTCAAGCAAAATATAAAAAAAGCCTTAGGTTCTTGTGATGATGATAACACAGCAATTACGCTAAATATACTTGAAGAATTTAGTAAAGATAAAAATCCTATTAATGAAAAGAATTTTTTAAATAACGTATTTAATGCTTATAAGGATTTATCAGAAAAAAAACTAAAATACATCACAAAATCATCAAAATCTTATATCAACAAAACCATAGATGAAACTAACGATGAACTAGAAGAATTAAAAAAACTTTTATAAAGGAAATTGAATGATACGTCCTATGCCATTTAAAAAAGTATGTAAAAAATGCGGGTATTCTAAAGTGATAGTTCCAAAATCTGATGTTATGTCTTTTAGTGGTGAAATTTTTTCTTGTCCAAAATGTAAAGAACCTCTCCAAAGAAAAAATGCAAACGCCTTAGAAATGGCATTTAGCACCATACTAAGTGCTTTTAAAAGATAATGTCTTAACTTACGACACAAGCTGTCATAAAGCTAAAATATAATTCCTTTTGTAAATCAAAACAAAAGGAGTTATTTATGGCGGTTGTAATTGGTATTATAGTCATGATAGCTACTGCTATATGGGCTATTGCCTGCGGAGCTTTTTGGGCTTTATTTATATTTGTAGTGTGGTGCGTTATATTACCAAGTTTATTTTTAATAGAAAAATACGGAATTATAAATGTAGCGGTGTCTTATGCGCTAATTTTAGCAGGTATAATGGTGCTTGCAAGGATCATTAAAAGCAATAAAACTTAAGCAAATTTATATATAATAAAAAAATAAATTCAAAATTGAAATAAAATTTATGATTAGATTAATACAATCAGCATCTATACGCTGGTAAATTGGAGAGAATTTTTGGAAAGTATTTATCAAAAAATAAAAACTAGTATTGATGATTTAGAAAATATATTTAATAATACTAATGATAATGATAAGATAAGTGATTTAAATCAAAACGCCTTGTCTATATTTAAAGATCTAAAACAAAATAGCGCAAAAGAACTTGATGTTTTAAAAGATAATCAAGAATGGAATAATTTTACCATAGCATTTTATGGAGAAACCAATGCTGGCAAATCTACACTTATAGAAGCTTTAAGAATTTATTTTAGGGAAAAAAGTAAGCTAGAACAAGAAGATCAATTTAATAAATTTTGTTTGGAATATGACAAGCATTTTAAAAATAGCGAACAAAAAATTCAAGAATTTGAAGAGCAAATAAAAATCAATCTTAAAAACAAAGAATCCATAGAATTGCAATTACAAGATTTAAATAATAAGGGAATATTTTCTAAAATCTTTAATTTTTTTGCAGGTAATTTAAGAAAACTTAAAAAAAATCTTTTAGAAATTGATGATAATATTGCTTTTATTACTCAAGAAAAAGAAAGATATTGTAAAGAAAAGCAAGATTTAGAAGATAAAATTTTAGAAGTTCAAGACGGAGTTATTATAGGTGATGGTAGAAGTGATTTTACAAAAAATCTTTCTGCTTATAGTTTTACTTATAATGAGGAGTGTATCACTTTACTAGATGTTCCTGGTATAGAAGGCGATGAAAAAATCGTTATGGATGAAATAGCTAAGGCAACAAAAAAAGCGCATGCTGTTTTTTATATAAAAAGAGAACCAACTCCTCCTCAAAAAGGTAACACCAACAATAAAGGAACTATTGAAAAAATTCAAGAGCATTTAAGCGAACACACTGAAGTCTATACTATTTATAATAAACCAATTAACAATACAAGAGCTTTATCGCGTGAATTAATAAATGAAAATGAAAAAGAAAGTTTAAAAATTTTAGATGAAAAGATGCAAGAGATATTACACGATAATTATAAAACTTGTAAAATTCTCAGTGCTCAAGTAGCATTTTATGGTGTTTCAAGATGTGTATTTAAAAACACTAATCTTTACAAGCAAAGGGCTAAATTTTTAGAACATTTGAAACCAGAAGAGTTATTGCAAAAATCTTATTTTTATGAATTTATAGATTTTTTACAACAAGATTTGTTTAAAAATTTCAAAAAGAAAATTAAAATATCAAATTACAATAAAGCTTTAAAAGTTGTTGAAAAATTGATGCAAAACATTAATGCAATTAACAAACAATATATCAAACCTTTGCTTCAAGATTTTCAAAACATACAAGAATCAACCAGCAAAGATTTAGATTTATCAGTAAAAAATTTTATTTTAGATTTAGAAAATGATTCTAATTTACAAATCGAAAAATTCCAAAATAAAACAAGAACTACAATGTATAAAATTATAGAACAAGATATTACAGATGCTGAATTTAAAGATTATTTCGAGCAAGAACTTAAAAAACAAATCGAATTTTTGACGCAAAATATAGACCAATGTTTTAAATCATTAATAGTAGAGTTTAAATCAAAACTACAAAAGATTTTGCAAAAATTTCAAGAAAAACTAGAAATAAGTATAGAAAATAATTTTAAAACAAACATCAATAATAAAATACTACTTAATATAAATATAGATAGTGGTTTAGACAAAACAGCTCTTTTTGGTGCTTTAGGTGGTATGGCATTAGCTGTAGCGAATTTTTGGAATCCTGGTGCGTGGGTATTTTTAGCTATTTCTGTTATTTCAGGACTTATCGGGGTTTTTAAATCTATTAGAAAAATATTTGATAAAAATTACAAGCGTTCTCAGCAAAAAAAATCAGTAGATGAGAATTTAAGAAAAATCGTAGCTCAATTACAAGATGATATTAAAAAACAATTAAAAGATAACAATAAAAACATTAAAGAACCTATAAAAAATATAAAAAATACATTATTAGATCCTATAGTGCATTTAAAAACAACTATTGGCGATCTTGATAAAATAAAAAATAATTTAAATAAACTAGCAAATGTTATAAGAAAGGATATTATATGAATCAGACTATTGTAGAATTTAAAGCCTTGCAGCAAAAAAATTTAGAGCTTTTAACTAGCTTATTAAATTTTGTAACAGAGGGAGAAATTTATGGTGTTGAAGTAGATAGTGCTTTTATTAAGAAATTGCAAAATACTATTAATAGTGTAAGCAATGAAAAGTTAAAAGTAGCTTTGGTAGGAGGTTTTTCAGAGGGTAAAACATCCATAGCAGCCGCTTGGACTGAAAAATTAGATAAACATAGTATGAAAATAAATCATCAAGAGTCAAGCGATGCTATTCAAATTTATCCAATTAATGATGACTTAGAGCTTGTGGATACTCCTGGATTATTTGGTTTTAAAGAAAAAATAAATGATGAAAATAAAATTGAACAATATAAAGATATTACTAAAAAATATATTAGTGAAGCACATTTGATTCTTTATATTTTAAATCCATCTAACCCCATTAAAGATTCACATAAAGATGAATTAAATTGGATGTTTAGAACTCTTAATCTTTTACCAAGAACAATTTTTGTTTTGAGTAAATTTGATGAAATTGCGGATATAGAAGATGAACAAGATTATAATCATAATCTAGCTATTAAACAAGAAAATATCAAAAATAGATTGAACGATTTAATTAATTTATCAGACAAAGAAAAGGAGCAACTAAGTATAGTCGCAGTATCAGCAAATCCTTTTGATGAAGGGGTTGAATATTGGCTTAAGCATAAGGATGAGTTTCAAAAACTTTCTCATATAAAAAATTTACAAAATGAAACAGAGAAGAAAATTGGCGAAAATGGGGGAAAGCTAGTGATAGTTGAAGATACTAAAGAAAGTATTATCAAGGATATACTAACAAAACAACTCCCAGTAGCTAAGGATTTACATAATGTTTTTTGTGATGGTTTGGATAGACTAAAACAAACCGCTTTAAATATGCAAGATAATATCGAAGAGCTTGATAGTGATATAGCTAACGCTCGTATTAAATTAAGAGAATTTGTTATAGATTATTTTAGCGGACTTTGCGAACAATTACAAGGAACAACACTAGATACTTTTGGTGCTTTTATAACAAGAGAAATAGGACAAAATGGTATTAATATCGACACTAAAATTCAAAATGCTTTTGACACGCAAACACATAGAATCCACGCTCAATTTTCCAGAATTGAAACTAATTTTACAACGGAACTTTCTTTTTTTGAAAAAAGCATTTCGGCTTTTGGAAAGCAAGGGGTAAATTTTTTGCGCCATAGCGGAATGATAAATGCTACTAATATAAAAATCGCAAGAGATGTTGTAGTTCAAGGTGCTAAATATATAGGAATTGATCTAGGCTTAAAGTTTAAACCTTGGGGTGCAGTTAATTTAGCAAATAAGGCTAATGCGGTTCTTGCGGTTCTTTCGATTGGTATGGAACTTTGGGATAGCTACAAACAAGCAAAAAAAGAAGAAGAATTTCAATTAACCAAACAAAAAATGGAGAATAATTTTAATGAGCAAAAAGCAGAAATTTTAGAACTAATTAATGATGACAAAACATTTAAAGAGAAATTTTTCCCAAAAGTCTCTGATTTAGAATCAGCCTTAAAACATATTAAAGATAACATCTCTGAAGAAGAAAATCGCAAAAATTCTTTTTCTAATTGGCTTAAAAAGGGCGAGGAAATTATAGATACTCAAATAGTTTTATAGGTAATATCATGCTAAACAAACTACCTCAGCTTTTTTCATTGCTTTTTAGCTATAAATCAAACATCTTTGATATCATCTCAAAGCCAAAGCAAGCTTATACTTACACTAAGTTTGCTTTAGAGCTAAAAGAGCTTTATGAAAAAGAAAATGACAAAACAGAAGCCGCTTTTATCATCCTAGATAGAGTACTTAAATTTAAAAAAGAAAATCCTGATGATTTTAGTGATTTTTTAAAACTTATTCAAGAGCTTTTAACTACCTATGAAAATGATCCAAAAACAATCAAACAAAACATCAAAGATTTGCTAAAATAAACAAAAAAAGGTTGTATATGGAAAAAGACAAGCTTTCTACGCGTTTAGTTTCTATACTGCAGTGTTTAAACAATGGAGAGCGTTTTGGCTTAAAAGAGCTTGCGCAAGAATTTAATGTCAGCATTCGCACCATACAAAGAGACTTACATGAACGCCTTGCTTTTATCCCTATAAAAAAAGAAAATGGAAAGTATTTTTTAGAAGGCTATGTTTTAGGAAAATTAAGCTTTAAAGATATACAAAATTTTGCTATTTTAAGCGGTATAGGTAGGCTTTATCCTAGTTTAGATAAAGAGTTTTTAAACGACTTGCTTAATGAAAAAATCAATAAAGCCTTTTTAGTCAAAACCCAAAGCTATGAAACACTTGATAGAGAAGTTTTTGAGGAACTAAGTGCAGCTATCATAGCAAAATACCCCATTAGTTTTCACTACAAAGAAAAATGCAGAAAAGCCAATCCATACAAACTCATCAATATTGATCACATATGGTATCTTTTAGCAGATGAAAACGATACTTTAAAAACCTTTGCTTTTTCTAAAATCACACAACTAAGAGTGGAAAAAAAAGAAATTTTTACCCCAAAAGAAGAGTTTTTAAAACAAATTCAAAAAGATCAAAGCAACTGGATTAGTAAAGAAAACAAAGAAGCTATTTTAAAACTTGATAAAAAAGCTAAAGAATATTTCTTAAGAAAAAATGCCCTTACTAAATACGAATTTATAGATGAGGATGAGAATTTTATTTACATCAAGGCATTTTATACCTATGATGATGAGCTTTTAAATTTAATAAGATATTGGATACCATATATTAAAATAAACAAACCTATCGCTTTAAAAGAAAAACTTTTTGAGCAGTTAAATACATACATGCAAGATTAGCGTTTTTTTAATACATAAAGTTGTTCTTGTATATGCATAGAGCGCTTAGAAAGGTTTCTACTAGCTCTAAAGGCATTATACTTTTGCTCAAGCACAAAACATTCTCCAAGACTTTGAAGTCTTTTTGTGAATTTTTCTTTTTTTACAAAACCCTCACAATTATAAGAAAGCAATACAATCTTGGCTTTTAAATCATTTATCAAATCAAACAAAGCATCTTCGGCTTTTTTTTCTTTGTTAAAAGCACTGCGGTTCCAGTCTTTTGGTATACCAGAAACCTTTGAAATTTCCTTTGGCTTTTTATAATTAGCGATTAAATTTAACATAAAATAATTTGATCCATAAGGGTGTTGATTATAAGGTGGGTCTAAATACGCCACATCAAAGCTATCAAGCTCTTTAGCTAAAATATTTGCGTCTTTTTGAAAAACCTCATACTCACAAGTAAAATTTGAAAAAATAGGCATTTTTAAAGCTATATCACCCTTTATACGACTAAGCGCATTTGCTCCATTTCCTCCAAATTTTCCTACTCCATTTTTATCTTTATAAAAGCCTTTAAAAACCCCGCTTGTATTTGCATGTACACTTGCTTCGTAGATAAGAGGTGCGATGAAGTATTTTTGTATATTACTTGGCAGGCTTGAAATTTTTTCTCGCATAGAGTCTAAATACATAGCGTTTTTAAGTGTGTAGAAAACTCTTTCATTCTTTTGGATATACTCATCATCATTTGGCGCATAAAGCTTGCTTATAAAGCCTTTTTTGAGTTTTAAATCAGAAGTTAAAAAAGCATAATGTTTTTGTAATTCTTGTAAAAATTGTGCGTTTTGATTGCTTAAATAACACTCATTGATGATTTTAGAATAATCTTCCAAATCATTTGCCATGATAAAACTCGCATAAGGCTTCACAAAACGCGAAACTACCCCAGAGCCACTAAATACATCACAAAAACTAAATTTGTCTTTTTTAAGCTCATTTTGTGCGAATTTGAAGCCTTGATTTAAAAACTCAAGCAAAGATCTTTTATTACCAAGATAAGTTATGATTTGTTCTTTTAAAAATTGTGGATTTTCTTCTAACATAAGTTTAAAATACAAGCCTTAAAAAGGCTTGCGATTATTTTTTCTTTTTAGGAGTTACTAGCATATTTACATAGCGTCCTTCGAGTAAAGGCTCTTTGTCTCTATCTGCTATATCTTCAACCATTTGCCAAATTTTTTCAAGCAAAGCTACCCCTGCTTCAGGAGAGCCCATCTCACGACCTTTTAAAAACACTCTAAATTTCACATGCTTGCCTTGCTCTAAAAACTCGCTTGCATGTTTGACTTTATAATTAATGTCATTTTGAGCGATTTTCACAGAAAGTTTGATTTCTTTTATATCAATAACTTTTTGTTTTTTCTTTGCTTCTTTTTGTTTCTTTTCTTGTTGATAACGGAATTTTCCATAATCCATTATCTTACATACAGGTGGTTTGGCTTCAGAGGCTATCATCACCAAATCAAGCCCTAGTCTATTTGCTATATCTAGTGCTTCATCACTACTAATAATGCCATAAACCTTGCCATCATCACCTATACATCTGATCTCATCTGCTTGAATTTCTTCATTTAGCAATACTTCTTTTTCTTTACTCAAAAGCGTACCTCACTTAATTTCTCCTTTGTTAGGGTTATAAATTCATCTAAAGTCATTGTTTTTTGTTCTTTTGCTCTTCTATCTCTTAAAGCCACACTTTTGTTTGCTACTTCTTCATCGCCTAAAACAAGTATCATAGGCACATGTGCTTTTTCGGCTGTGCGGATTTTTTTATTTAAGCTTTCATTTTTATTATACACTTCACTATCAATGCCAAGTTCTAAAAGTTTTCTTGCTATTTCTTTTGCATAATCATGATGATTTTGCGAAATAGGTACTATAGCTACTTGAGTTGGCGCTATGAAAAATGGCAACTCGCCCGCACAATGCTCTACTAAAATTCCTATAAATCTTTCAAAAGAACCCAAAATAGCACGATGAAGCATTACAGGTTGTTTTTTCTCATTATCTGCGTCTGCGTATTCGAGTTTAAAACGGCTTGGTAAGTTAAAATCTACTTGTATAGTTCCACACTGCCATTTTCTTTTTAGCGCATCAGTGATTTTAATATCGATTTTTGGACCATAGAAAGCTCCACCACCCTCATCAATGCCATATTTTAAACCTTGTTCATCTAAAGCTTCTTTTAAAGCCTTTGTAGCTATGTCCCAAATTTCATCATCGCCTATTGCTTTTGCTGGGCGTGTTGAAATTTCCATTTCATAATCAAACTCAAAAGCTTTCATCAAAGTATCGACAAAGCTTAAAATTTCTAAAACTTGTTCTTTTATCTGACTTGGCATACAAAAAATATGCGCATCATCTTGAGTGAATTCTCTTACCCTAAAAAGCCCGTGTAAAACTCCACTTTTTTCATGGCGGTGCACCACGCCGTATTCAAAAAATTTCAAAGGTAAATCGCGATAACTTCTAACATCACTTTGATAAATTTTAATATGTCCTACACAATTCATCGGCTTAATGCCATATTCTTGCTCATCAATTTGCGTAAAATACATATTTTCTTTATAGTTTGCATAATGCCCACTAATTTTCCACGCATCAGCTTTTAAAAGTTCAGGCCCACGCACAGGCTCATAGCCTCTTAATCTATGTGCTTTATATAGCAAATGCTCTAATTTGCTTCTTAATTT
Source organism: Campylobacter sp. CNRCH_2015_1657 (assembly GCF_025772685.1). Taxonomy (NCBI): domain Bacteria; kingdom Pseudomonadati; phylum Campylobacterota; class Epsilonproteobacteria; order Campylobacterales; family Campylobacteraceae; genus Campylobacter; species Campylobacter sp. CNRCH_2015_1657. The sequence goes on from NZ_JAKMSO010000003.1 coordinate 108,599, forward strand.
TGCACCATTGCTAAGCCATATAGGAAGCCCACCACCTATTTCATCATCAAAGGCAAAAAGCTTCATTTCATTACCAAGTTTTCTATGATCTCTTTTTTTAGCTTCTTCAATAATTTTTAAGTATTCATTTAAACTTTCTTTATCTGCAAAGGCAGTACCATAAATTCTTGTGAGCATTTCTCTTTTTTCATCACCACCCAAATACGCTCCCGCTACACGAGTAAGTTTGAAAAATCTTAAATATCTAGTATTTGGTACATGAGGTCCACGGCATAAATCTTCAAATTCGCCTTGCTTATAAATACTTACTTTTCCATCAGGAATTCTTAGTAAAACTTCTTGTTTTAAATCATCATTAGCAAATTTTTCTTTAACCTCAGTCTTTGAGAGTTCATATTTTGTGATGTCTAGCTTTGCTTCAGCTAGTTCTTTCATTTTCTTTTCGATTTTGCTTAAGTCTTCTTCTGAAATCTTACTATCAACTCTAAAATCATAATAAAACCCATCTTCTATCACAGGTCCTACGAAAAATTTAGCCTCTGGATATAGACTTTTAATCGCTTGAGCCATTAAATGCGCACAAGAGTGGCGGATAACTTCTAAACTTTCTTTAGAATTATCAAAATAAATCGGAGTTAAATTTATATCATTGTTAAAACTTTGAGTATCTACCAAAGTTTCATTATTTGCATATGCAATTATATCTTTTGTCATTTCTACCCTTAACACTCACTAACCTTGTGAGCTTAAATTAAAATATAAGACTAATTTTAGCTATGAAAAACTTAAACTTTTTTTAAATAAAGGATATTTTTATATTTCAAACACCTGTTCTTGATATATCTAAAGTACCACTCATAAAAAGGTATAAAAATACAAAACCTAAAATTATCCTATAAATTCCAAAAGGTATGAAGTTTATTTTGCTAATTAATTTTAAAAATATTTTAATTACTATAAAAGCCACTACAAAAGCTGTTATAAAACCTATGGCTAAAGGAATGAAATTATTCATATTGCTTAGAACTTGTGGTTCTTTATAAATGCTATAAGCTGTTGCTATAATCATAGTAGGAATTGCAAGCAAAAATGAAAATTCAGAAGCCACTTTGCGATCAAGTCCAAGCAATAAGCCACCTATGATACTTGCTCCACTTCTTGAAGTACCTGGTATAATAGCAAGAGCTTGAGTTAAGCCTATCAAAAAAGCTTGTTTATAACTTACCTCATCTAAAGAGTGGATTGTATAGTCTTTTTTTCTATGTTTAAGTTCTATGATGATAAAAACAATCCCACCAATGATTAACATAGTAGCCACGGTATAGCCATTAAATATTTCTTTTAAAAACTTATATGCTATAAAACCCACCCCACCTGCAGGCAAAAAGCCCACAGCAAGTTTTAACCAAATATCAAGTTTTTGAGTTAGTTTTTCTTTAAAAATAAAAATCACCGCTAGTATAGAACCAAGCTGAATGATGATAAAAAAACTTCTCCAAAAATCATCTATATTTAAACCCAAAATTTCAGCACCCAAGATCATATGCCCAGTAGATGAAACAGGTAAAAATTCTGTCAGACCCTCAATGATTCCTAAAATCAAAGCATAATAATAATCTAAATTCATTTTTTAAGCACTCTTCTTGCAAAAATTAGCATAATCGCTACAAAAACTACAAAACCTATAATCCCATCATCTTTAAATGAAGTTGCAATAGCAAGCGGATCTTCAGTCCCACCTCTACTAATAGAAAGCACAGTTAAACCAGCTATTAATACTCCAAATATACTCTCACCCACTATCAAACCAGAGGCAAATAAGGTTCCTTTTTGCTCATGCTCTTGAATAAGTTCTTTTTTATGAGCATTTTTAGCATATCTTTGATCCAAACGCTTTTTAATTAAATATGCCAATAATCCACCTATAAACAAAGGCATATTAACAGCAGGTGGTAAATATATACCTATACCCACAGCTAAAGGCGGTAAAGTCATATTTTTCTTTCTTAATAAACGATCGACAATGATTATACCAACACCCACAAAAGCTCCCGCTATAATATAACTCCAATCAATGTTAGCGTTAAAAATACCTTGAGCTATAGTGCTCATTAAATTTGCTTGTGGTGCAGCAAGTGCATTTGCCTCATCCATTCCTTCTCTTGGCATTGCACCCACAAAACCATAAGCTTGGTATAACAAATTTAACACAGGAGCTATAGCCAAAGCTCCAAACACACAGCCTATAATCAAAGAAACTTGTTGTTTCCAAGGAGTTGCACCTACTAAATAACCAGTTTTTAAATCTTGTAAATTATCATTAGAAATAGCAGCAGTTGCCAAAATAACACTGGTAGTAAATATAGCAAAAGCAATAGCAAATTTAGACATTAAAGGATCATTAAATAAATCTACTTGATAACCCAAAAGTAAAATAATCAAAGAAGAAATCATAATCCCAATTAGTCCTATACCTGAAATAGGAGAAGATGATGAACCCACTAAACCTGCCATATATCCACAAGCAGAAGCTACAAAAAAGCCTATAAAAATAGCTACTAAAGTTCCTACTAAGGCAAAAAGAATTTGATAGCCACTTGCTAAATTTGAATCGGCCACAAAAGCATAAAATGAAATAAACAAACCTATACACATAAGCACAAATAAACCTAGCATAGCTTTTAAAGATAAATCCATATCTTTAGGATCTTGTGAGAGGTTTAATGAAGTTTTTTTAAGCATATTTTTCATGCCATCATATACAGGCTTTGCAAGTTCTATTAAAGTCCATAATGCTGCTATGGCAATAGCTCCTGTACCTATTAAGCGTACTTTTTGAGCCCAAATTTGATTAGCTATATCAAGTGCACTTAAGCTTACATCAAAACTTTCTTTAGCAGAAAAATATGGCACAAAAACCATCCAAGCAAGCACCATACCCACAAGCAATGCAACACCTCCAGCTATACCTACTAAGTATCCAGCACCCAAAAGTGCCACTGAATAGCCCATAGAAAATCCAAAAGTCATTTTTTGCCAAATAAATGCAAAACTACTTCCACTTGAAAGTAGTTTAAAGCCGCTTGAAAAAAGGCTTACAATAGAAGCTAATACTACACCAAGTGTGATTTCTTTTAAGCCCACCTTTCCTTTTTTATCAGCTTGATCTTTATTGGCCACTTTTAAAATTTCAGCAGCAGCCCTTCCTTCAGGATAAGCCAATTTACTCTCTACTACCATAGCTCTACGCAAAGGTATAGTAAAAAGCACGCCTAATCCACCTCCGCAAAGACAGAGCATAAAGGTAAGCCAAAGTGGAAATTCAAACCAATACCCACATATAAAAAGACCTGGTATAACAAAAATCACAGCCGAGAGCGTACCTGCAGCTGAAACTTGAGTTTGAACCATATTATTTTCTAAAATATTAGAATCTTTAAAGATTTTTAAAACAGCCATTGCAATTACAACAGCAGGAATAGAAGTAGAAAAAGTAAGACCAACTTTAAGCCCCAAATATACATTTGAGGCAGTAAAAATAATCGTTAAAATACTTCCTAGTATTATACCCCTAAGCGTAAGCTCCGGTAGTGAGTTTTTTGTATACATTTTGTTTCTCCATTTTTATTGACAACCTTCACATTCTATAGTTCTATCAACCACATCATCATTTACTTTTTGACTATCAGGGCTTTCGCTTCTTAGATAGTAAGTTGATTTAACACCTAATTCCCAAGCAAGTTGATAAATTTCATTTAAATATCCACCGCTTGCTTTATCTAAAGAAACAAAGATATTTAATGATTGACCTTGATCAATCCATTTACCACGAATCGCTGCTGCTTTTACTAAGATTTTTTGATCAAGCTCATAAGCAGGAGTGTAATACTGCCAAGTATTAGCACTTAGATTTGGCACCACAGTTGGTATCATACCACTTAAGTTTTGCTCAAACCATTTTCTTTTATACACAGGCTCAATTGTTTGAGTAGTACCCACTAAAATCGAGATAGAAGAAGTTGGTGCTATAGCCATTAAATAACCATTTCTTATACCATCTCTTTTTAGTTTTTCTCTTAATTTTTCCCAATCACACTCGCTTTGATCAAACAAACCTTCACTTGCGGTAAGTTTTTTAGCATTTTCATTTGCTACATCAATTGGCACTATACCTTTACTCCAATTTGACCCTTCAAAGTCAGGATAGCTTCCTTTTTCTAAGGCTAAATTTGAGCTAGCTAAAATTGCCTCATAGCTAATCATCTCCATAATACGATCAATTTTTTCAAAATGCTCATTAGAACCCCAATAAATTTGAGCTTCAGCCAGCATTTGCGCTTCACCCATTACACCAAGTCCTATAGCGCGTGATTTTAAGTTGGTATTTTTAACCTTTACATGGGGATAAAAATTTAAATCAATCACATTATCAAGCATTCTTATCGCTGTTGGTACTATTCTTTGGATATCTTCTTTAGTGTTGATTTTACTTAAGTTTATACTTGCTAGATTGCAAACTGCTGTTTTTCCTTCGTTTTTATATTTTTCTACTATGTAAACTTTTTTACCATTGATACTATCTAAAGTAGAAACTTTCTTAGCAAGTTTTTTATACCCTCCATCTATTGTAAGCTCTTCATTCTCATCTAAATAAAGCTCTGTTTTATCATCAAATACGATTTTAATTTGATAATAGTTTGAATCTGTATTTTGAAAAATTTCTGTACATAAATTTGAACTTCTTATAATCCCTGCGTGAGAATTTGGATTTGTCTTATTTGCACTATCTTTAAAACATAAAAATGGCATACCTGTTTCAAAATAAGATAAAAGTATTTTTTTCCAAAGCTCTTTTGCATCTATAATTTCTTTAGCTATGCTTTCATCTTTTTCAAATTCTTCGTATTTTTTCTCAAATTCTTCACCATATAAATCGCATAAACTTGCAGTATCAGCAGGATCAAAAAGCGTCCATTTACCATTTGTCCTTACTCTTTTCATAAATAAATCATTAATCCACAAAGCAGGGAAAAGTTCATGCGCTCTTCTTCTTTCTTCGCCAGAATTTTTACGCAAATCTAAAAAGTCATTAATATCCATATGCCAAGGTTCAATATATACAGCAATCGCCCCTTTTCTAGTACCAAGTTGATCAACAGCAACGGCTATGTCATTAGTGATTTTTAAAAATGGTATGATCCCGCCTGCTGCGTTTTTATGCCCATCTATACTTCCACCCATAGCACGCACCTTAGACCAATCCCAGCCTATACCACCGCCAAATTTAGATAAGAGTGCCATTTCTTGATAGGAATCAAAAATCCCTTCTATATTATCAGGTGTGCTTCCTATATAACATGAGCTTAATTGGTGTCTTGTAGTTCTTGCATTTGAAAGGGTTGGAGTTGCAAGCATTACTTCAAAAGTTGAGATCAAATCATAAAATTTTTTAGCCCAAGTTTGAGAATCTAATTCATTTTGTGCTAAAAACATCGCAATAGCCATAAACATTTGTTGTGGTAATTCTATAGGCATACCTTTAGAATCTTTAATCAAATACCTATCATACAAAGTTTTTATACCAAGATAAGTAAATTGCAAATCACGCTCTGGCTTGATATAAGCATTAAGATCATCTAAATCATATTTTTCTTTTAGGCCGATTAAAATCCTACCTTCTTTTTCGCCTTTTTCAAGGTATTCTCTTAAATGCTTATACCCATTATAACCACTTACTTTTTTATATAAATCATACAAAAACAATCTTGCAGCAACAAAGGTCCAATTAGGTCTATCAATATCTATTTTATCTACTGCTGTTTTTATAAGAGTTTGTTGGATTTCTTCTGTTGTTATACCATCGCGAAATTGAATTTTTGCATCTACTTCAAGCTCACTTTGACTTACATTTTCTAAATTTGCCACCGCGTCGGTAGTATATTTTTTAATCTTAGAAACATCTAACTCTTCAGTTCTTCCATTTCTTTTTAATACTTTCACTCACAACCCCTAGTTTATTATTTAAAAGTTCTTGCAAAAATTTTATCTACATTTTTTGTATAGTAGTTATAATCAAAACAATTTCTAATATCTGCTTCACTTAAAGATTTTTTCAAATCCTCATCAGCTAATAAAGCTAATAAAAACAAACTCTCGCCTTTTTCATTTAAAGCAGGCTTACCATTTTGCAAATCAGCCCAAACTTTCATAGCATTTCTTTGAACAATCTTGTAAGCTTCTTCTCTGCTTATACCTTTAAATGGAAGCTCAAGCAATACTCTTTGAGAGAATACAAGTCCTCCAGTTAAATTTAAATTTTTCATCATATTTTCTGGATATACCAAAAGCTTTTCTATCACACCGCATAATCTTGAAAGCATAAAATCAGTCGTGATAAAAGCATCAGGTAATACAAATCTTTCAACGCTAGAATGTGATATATCTCTTTCATGCCATAGGGCTACATTTTCTAAAGCAGGTGTTACATAAGCTCTTATCATCCTGCAAAGACCGGTGATATTTTCACTCAAAACAGGATTTCTTTTATGAGGCATAGCTGAGCTTCCTTTTTGTCCTTGAGAAAAATATTCTTCAGCTTCATATACTTCTGTTCTTTGAAAATGGCGGATAGCAACAGCTATTTGCTCACAACTTGAAGCTAAAATAGCTAAAGCCGAGATAACCTGTGCGTAGCGATCTCTTTGTATAACTTGGTTTGAAACTGGTGCTGGCTTAAGATCTAAGTTTTTACAAACTTCTTCTTCAAATTCAAGCGGAGCATGAGCAAAATTTCCCATAGCACCGCTGATTTTTCCATAGCTAATCACTTCTTTTGCATGAATGATTAAATCTTTTGCATGAACTAGCGAATCATACCAAATAGCCAAAACCAAACCAAAAGTTATAGGCTCTCCATGAATTCCATGGCTTCTTCCTACCATTAAGGTATTTTTATGCTCATATGCTCTTGTTTTAATCGCTGCTAAAACTTGATCTAAATCTTGCAAGATTAATTCTAAACTATCTTTAATCTGCAAAGCAACTGCAGTATCAATACAATCTGAACTTGTCATCGCATAATGCACAAAACGACTTTCCTCACCCAAACTTTCACTTACACTAGTTAAAAAAGCGATAACATCATGTTTGGTAGTTTTTTCTATCTCATCTATTCTTGCTATATCAAATTTTGCATTTTTTATAATTTTTTCACAATCATCGTCTTTAATAAGACCAAGTTTATTCCACGCTTTCACAGCAGCTAATTCCACTTTTAACCACGCCTCATATTTTGCTTGCATGTCCCATTTTTTAGCCATGATTTCTCTGCTATATCTTTCAACCATTTTCAAGACCTTTTTTTATATAATTTTTTATGAAAAAATAGCTTGAATTTTATTATAAATTACCTAAGAAAGTTATTAAATGGCATATATAAAAAAGAAACTAGCAAATAATGGAAAAAAGGCATTTAGACTACTTATGGATGAGTTAAAAATTTCTATGCGTGAAGCACAAAAACTCATTGATAAAAAAAGACTATTTTGTGATGGAAATTTGGTAGAAGAAAAAAACAAATTTTTAGATGGTCTAGTAGAATTAATCATATATGAAAATAATCCCAAAGGATTAGAAATAATTTATGAAAATGAAGATTTTGCTGTAGTAGAAAAACCAAGCGGGGTGCTAACTCATCCTAATGGACGCAATTGTACTTATAGTCTTTGTGATGAAATTTGGCATTTATGGGGTGAAAAAGCTTGCGTGGCTCATAGATTAGATAAAGAAACAAGCGGGCTTTTGCTCATAGCTAAACATAAAAATGCACAAATTGAGTTAAAAACCATGTTTGAAAAAAGATTAGTGCAAAAAAGCTATCTTGTTCTAGTAAAAGGAAAAACTAAAAAAGAATTTATAGTAGATAAAAGCATGGATTTAGCTAAAGACTACGATGCAGTAAAAACTAGAATGCATATTTGTGAAAATGGTAAAGAAGCTTTAACGCAATTTTATACTTTAGAATATTTTGAAAATTTAGATGTCAGTTTAGTTTTAGCTAAACCTCTAACAGGCAGACAACACCAAATAAGACTACATTTGTTTCATGTGAAACATAAAATTTTAGGTGAACCTTTATATGGTTTAGAAAAAACACAAATAGAGCAAATACTTGATGGAAAAATGAGTAATATAAAAAGAGCTCAAATTACAGGTGCTAAAAGACTGCTTTTACACTCTTTTAGCTTAGAATTTACATATAAAAATCAAAAATTTTTGATACAATCTCAAAAAGATATAAAAGATGAATTTTTGAAAAATTTATCTTAATCTTTTTCTAATTTTAAAACTTTATCAGTTTGGATTGCAACTGCAATTTGCTTAGCTGGCTTACCATAATCCCTACAATAATCACAAGATTTATAAAAATCTTGAGAATAAAATTCAAAAAATCTTTCTTTAGAATCCTCTAAATTTAAAAAATCGCCATTAAATTCTTCAAGTCCTTTTAAACGTGATAAAGAACTTGATATAGGGCAAACAAAAACAGCTCCTTTGGGTGCTAATTGTTTATTTTCTAAACCCTCAGATGTCATCAAACTTACACATGGCATTTGACAATTACGATAGTTTTTGATTATATCTTCTTTACTTCTACTACGTTTATAAATTTTTTCAGGATCACTCCAAGTAGAATTTTCACCACTAGAGTCCATAGAAAATGGAATTTTATTTTCTTTTAATTTTCTTAAAATGCTTTCTTGCTTTAGTGGAATTTTTAAATTTGGTGATCTTTTGTAATCTGAAATCGTAATTTTTCTAACCTTATTAGATTTTTTTAACTTTTTCATCAATTCATCTTTAAAATCAATAGTTGCATTAGTAACTAAAGAAAAAGTTAGTATTTTCTTTTGAGTATCTAAATAATCAATCAATTGTGGTAAATCTTTAAATAACAAAGGCTCTCCACCTATGATTCTAACCCTTGCGATAGAATCTACCTTAGATAAAAGTAGCTCTAATGATTCTATAATGCCCTCTAAAGTACAAGTATATTGATTTGATGGTGAAAAATACTGCATTAAATTATTACATGATTCACAACGCAAAGTACATCTTGTAGTTAAAACTAATTCTAAATAAGGAATATCCACCTTACCTTCTAAAACCCTCTTTTCGAAGTATTTTTTCAAATAAAATTTTTTCATCAAAGCAGCATAAGGAACTTTAAAAATTCTAGCAATTCCTCTTTTGCCATTTAAATACGAAAAATACCAAGAAATATTTGGTTTTATATATCTATTTTGAAATAATTGGTTTTCTAATAATTGTTTTTTATCTACCATTGTTTTTCCCTTCATTCTTTAATACATAAATAATTCCACCAAGTCCTATGATCACTACTATGCTTATAAAAATAAGCTGTGCTATATCTAAAAAAGTCATTGTTTACTCTGCCTTTCTTTAAGCTGTCCGCATGCAGCTGAAATATCAAGTCCTTTACTTTCTCTTATCGTACAAGTAACACCTTTGGCACTTAAATAATCTTGAAATTTAACCGCATTTTCAACACTTGGTCTTTTATATAAACTTCCTTCGTGTGGATTAAAAAGTATTAAATTCACTTTGGCTTTTATACCATTTAAGAGCTTGACTAGTTCTTTTGCATGTTCTATTTTATCATTTATACCATCGATTAAAAGGTATTCAAACATTACTCTTTTACGCTGATCTATAGGAAAATTTCTCACCGCTTCCATAATGCTTGCTATATTATAAGCTTTATTAATAGGCATTAATTCACTTCTAAGCTCATCATTTACAGCATGGAGCGAAATAGCCAAAAGCACACCTAAATTCATTTCTCCAAGCTCTTTAATTTGCTTTGCTAAACCACTTGTACTTATAGTTTGTCTTCTAGGGCTTATCGCTAAAGCATCATTATCAGCTAAAATTTTAACTACCTTAGAAACATTTTTAAGATTATCCAAAGGCTCTCCCATACCCATATAGACTATATTAACCCTTCTTTCATAAGGTATGTTATTATGTTTTTTAATCCATAAAATTTGTCCTACTATTTCTCCTGCAGTCAAATTTCTTTTCAAACCGCCTTTAGCAGTCAGACAAAAACTGCACCCACTTTTACACCCCACTTGAGAGGAAACACAAATAGTATATCTTGCATGTTTGATGATTTTTCCATTTTCATCTACAAGCTCTTCTTTCATAGGTAGCAAAACAGCTTCTATTTTTTTACCATCTAAAAGCTCAAAAAGATATTTAATACTCCCATCCTTGCTTTTTTCATCTTTCACACATTTTAAAGGTGAAAAATGAAAATTTTCTTGCAAAAACACCCTAAAGTCTTTTGGTAAAGATGACATTTGTAAAAAATCGTCTGCATATTTTTTATATACCCATTCAAAAATTTGCTTTGCTCTAAATTTTGGCTGGACTAAATTTTCTAATTCTTCTTTAGTAAAATCTAATATATTTTTTAATTCACTCAATTTTTTTCCTATATAAGTTTCTTATCTAATAAAAAATCTTTTAATAATTCTTTTGCTTCTTGATGATTTTTAAAAAAATCTTCATGTGCAAATTCATTACAAAAATTTGTAGCACATAAATAACAAATTCCTTCTATTCCTTGCATTTTTGCACAAGAAAGCACAGCGTATGCTTCCATATTTTCTATATGTACGCCTTTTTTAAAAAATTCTTGGGCAATATTTTCATCTTTACAAATATAATTTGAAGAATTAATCATAGTTTCATGTGAAACATTTAATCTAATCTCATTTGCTATAGGTGTATAAAAACTATCAAATAAATCTGCGTATTCTAAATTTGCAGCATTAGAACTTTCATAAATGTCTAAAATTTTTCCTTCTTGGTAAATTCCACATGTACCTATAAAAATCACTCTATCTGTTTTTACTTGACTTAAAATTTTACCTAGAGAAAAAGCAGAATTAACTAAGCCTACACCTATACTTTGTGCAAATTTAAAATCCTCATTTCCTCCTGCACACACTATAAGATTTTTCAAAAATTAACCTTTATAAAAAATAATTCAAATTTTATCTAATTAGCGCTTAAAATAATGCTATAATTAATATTTTTTAGATAAAATAAATTTATGATAAAAGCAAAAAAATATTTTGGGCAAAATTTTTTATATGATAAAAGCGTGGTAGATAAAATCATCCAAGCCATACCCAAAGATACTAAAAATATAGTTGAGATTGGGCCTGGCTTAGGTGATTTAACGCAAGAACTTTTGAAAATTCCACAAGCTCATATTAGAGCTTATGAGATTGATAAAGATTTGATTCCTATTTTAAATAAAAAATTTCAAAATGAGATTGAAGGTGGAAATTTTGAGCTTATTCATCAAAATGCAAGTGATGCTTTTGATCAAGGAAGTTTAAGTGATAAAGAGTACTTTTTAGTAGCAAATTTACCATATTATATTGCTACAAATTTGATTTTAAAAGCCCTAGAAGATCAAAATTGCCTTGGGCTTATAGTAATGGTGCAAAAAGAAGTGGCACAGAAATTTTGTGCAAATGAAAAAGAAAGTAATTTTTCGGCCTTAGGGGTGCTTTGTGCATTAATATGCCAAAGACAAATGCTTTTTGATATACAGCCACAAAGCTTTAATCCTCCACCAAAAGTTACTTCAGCTGTAATGAAGTTAATAAAAACTACTCATTATCAGCAAAAATGTGAAAATATAGAAGCTTTTAAAGAATTTCTTAGAGCTTGTTTTCAAAATCCTAGAAAACAACTCTTATCTAATTTTAAAAATAAAAAAGAAAAAATTCTAAAAGCATTTGAAGCACTAGACATCTCTTCTACCTCAAGAGCTCATGAAATTAGCGTTGATTCATACCTTAAAATTTATGACTATTTAAAGGATGACTATGAGCGAAGAAAACAAAACTCAAGAACAAAATAAAACTAAAAGATTTAATAAATTTAGAAACAAAAGAAAAAAAGATTCACAAAATCAAGAGCAAAATAGCGAAATTAAAAATGAAACAAAAGTAGAAAATACTCAAACTGAAGCTAGCGAAGAAAAAAAGAAAAAGAAAAAAAATAGAAATTTACCATCTAAATTAAGCGGTAATGAAGAATGGCAAATAGAACTTGCCAAAAGTATAGAAGCTAATAAAATCATGCACGAGCTAAGACTTCACCCTTTAAAACACAACAACTCAAGCGAACATAAAATTCGTATTACACCTTTGGGCGGGCTTGGGGAAATCGGTGGAAATATCACTGTTTTTGAAACTAACAATGATGCAATTATCATTGATATAGGTATGAGTTTTCCAGATGGAACTATGCATGGAGTAGATATTATCATACCTGATTTTGACTATGTAAGAAAGATTAAAAACAAAATTCGTGCTATCATCATCACTCATGCTCATGAAGATCACATTGGTGCTGTGCCGTATTTTTTCAAAGAATTTCAATTTCCTATCTACGCAACACCTTTAGCACTAGGTATGATTTCAAATAAATTTGAAGAGCATGGTTTAAAGGCTGAGCGTAAATGGTTTAGACCTATAACAAAAAGACAAATTTATGAAATAGGTGAATTTAATTTAGAATGGATTCACATAACCCACTCTATCATCGATGCTTGTGCTTTGGCTATTAAAACTAAAGCAGGAACCATCATACACACTGGCGATTTTAAAATAGATCAAACACCAATTGATGGCTATCCAACGGATTTAAGTCGTTTAGCTCAATATGGCGAAGAAGGCGTACTTTGTCTTTTAAGTGATAGTACAAACTCATATAAAGAAGGTTATACAAAAAGTGAAAGCTCCGTAGGACCTACTTTTGATCAAATTTTTGCCAAAACTAAAGGCAGGGTAATCATGAGCACCTTTAGCTCTAATATCCACCGCGTATATCAAGCTATTAGTTATGGTTTAAAATACGGCAGAAAAGTGTGTGTTATAGGGCGTTCTATGGAAAGAAATCTCTATACTACTATGGAACTTGGCTATATCAAACTTGATAGGAAAATTTTCATTGACGCTGATGAAGTAAGCAAATACAAAGACAACGAAGTACTAATTGTCACTACAGGAAGTCAAGGCGAGACCATGAGTGCTTTATATAGAATGGCAACTGATGAGCATAAATTTATCAAAATCAAACCTAGCGATCAAGTTATCATTTCAGCTAAAGCAATACCAGGTAATGAAGCAAATGTTTCTGCTGTGCTTGATTTTCTTTTAAAAGCAGGAGCTAAAGTAGCTTATCAAGAATTTAGTGAAATTCATGTAAGCGGACATGCTAGTATAGAAGAACAAAAACTCATGCTAACTTTAGTAAAACCTAAATTTTTCTTACCAGTGCATGGAGAGTATAATCATATCAATAAACACAAAGAAACTGCTCTAAAATGTGGTATACCTGAAAGAAACATCTACTTAATGAGTGATGGGGATCAAGTAGAGCTTTGTCAAAAATACATCAAACGTGTAAAAACAGTTAAAACAGGAAAAGTCTTTGTAGATAATCAAATCAACAAACAAATCGCAGATGATGTGGTAATTGATAGACAAAAACTCGCAGATAGCGGTATAGTTGTCATTATCGCCCAGCTTGATAAAGCAAGTAAAACACTAATTAATAAACCAAGAGTATTTAGTTATGGCTTGGTAGCTGATAAACAAGATGGAGCATTCTCAAAAGAAATGAGTGATGTTTTAAGTCAATTTTTCCCAAATGTAAAAGATGAAATTTTAGATAATCCAAAAGTTTTAGAAGCTCAAATTAGACAAGTACTAAGAAAGCATATTTTTAGAAAAATCAAAAAATATCCAACCATAGTACCAACTATTTTTGTGATGTAAAGTAAAATTATGAGAATTAATAAATTCATCTCACACAATAGCAAATATTCTCGCCGTGAGGCTGATGAGCTAATCAAGCAAGGCTTAGTAAAAATCAATAAAAAAACAGCCTTGCTCAGTGATAGTGTAAATACTGAAGATAAAGTTTTTATCAATGGTAAAAAACTCCATAAAAAAACACAATTTTCAGTCATCATTTATCACAAGCAAAAAGGCGAAATAGTTAGCAAAAAAGATGATAGAGGTAGAAAAACCATCTATCATACTTTACCAAAACAGTTTAGCACTTGGCTTAGCGTAGGAAGGCTTGACTTTGCAAGTGAGGGATTACTTTTACTAACTGATTCACCTGTAATAGCAGATGCACTTATGCATAGTGATTTAGAAAGAGAATATTACTTAAAAGTAAAAGGTAATATAGATAAAAATGTCATCGAAGCTATGCAAAATGGCTTAGAAATTCAAAATGAAAAAAAAGGGGCTCACGCCAAAACTAAAATAACCTCAATGAGTTTTGCTCCATTTTTAGGCTTTGAAATTTTTGGTTCAAGCGGAGGCTATACCAAACTAAAAGTAATCATTAATGAAGGTAAAAATAGGGAGCTAAGACGCTTTTTTGGACATTTTGATTTAGAAGTGATGGATCTTAAAAGAGTGGCATTTGGAGCATTAGATCTTGGTATGTTAAAAGCTGGTAAATATCGTTATTTGGAAAATGGCGAGTATGAAAAACTGCGCGATTTTTTAAAAATAAATGATATTAGGTATTAAAATTAATACTTTAAAAATACTTAAATTAATTAAAATTTAATTTTAATTTTGTATAATTAGCAATTTAATTTATATAAAAAAGGAAAATTATGGCAAACCATAAATCTGCTGAAAAAAGAGCAAGACAAACTATCAAAAGAACTGAAAGAAATAGATTTTATAGAACAAGATTAAAAAACATTACAAAAGCGGTTCGTGAAGCAGCGGCAAATAACGATAAAGAAGCTGCACAAAATGCATTAAAAGTAGCTAATAAAAGCATTCACGCTATGGTAAGTCGCGGATTTTTGAAAAAACAAACTGCATCACGCCGTGTTAGCAGATTAGCATTATTGGTAAACAAATTAGCATAATTAATGTTAGCTGATAAACTCAAACCTTTTTTAGCACGCTTTGATGAGTTAAATACTCTTCTTAGTGATGTTAATATCTCTAATGATATTTCTAAAATGACAGCTCTATCTAAAGAGCAAAAAAATTTAGAACCCATAGTAGAAAAAGCAAAAGAATATCTCAAAACCTTAGATGATATAGAAGAAAATAAACTTCTTTTATCTGATCCTGAACTAGGTGAACTTGCAAAAGAAGAACTTAAAAATCTCGAAGTTTTAAAGCCACAACTTGAAGAAAAATTAAAAATTCTCTTATTACCTAAAGATCCAAACGATGATAAGAATATCTTTTTAGAAATTCGTGCAGGTACAGGTGGCGATGAAGCTTCTTTATTTGTTGGGGATTTAGTAAAAGCTTATATACGCTATGCTGAAAATCGTGATTATAAATACGAAATAGTCAGCTCAAGTGAAGGTAGCGTAGGTGGATTTAAAGAAATCATCATTCTTATCAAAGGAAATGGAGCTTATTCAAGGCTAAAATACGAAGGTGGCACACATAGAGTTCAAAGAGTACCTGAAACAGAATCTCAAGGTAGAGTTCATACTTCAGCTATTACAGTGGCTATTATGCCTGAAGTTGATGATGTTGAAATTCAAATCAATCCAAATGATTTAAAAATCGATGTAATGCGTAGTAGCGGTCATGGTGGTCAAAGCGTAAATACCACAGATAGTGCTGTAAGAATCACTCACATTCCAACAGGTATAGTTGTAGTAAATCAAGATGGTAAAAGCCAACATAAAAACAAAGAAAGTGCCATGAAAGTCTTAAAGGCAAGACTTTTTGAAATGCAAGAACAAGAACGCTTAGCTAAAGAAAGTCAAGCAAGAAAATCACAAGTTGGAAGTGGCGATAGAAGCGAACGCATACGCACTTATAATTTCCCTCAAAATAGAATTAGTGATCATAGAATAAATCTTACTTTATATAGACTTGATGCGATTTTAGAAGGTGGACTTTTTGATGAAATCATTGAGCCATTAATCGCTTATTATCAAGCAGAGGCTTTAAAACAAGAAAATTTATAATTCTTGTTTTAATTATTGCTTGCTAATAAAATTCTATATTGTTCTTTATCAACATTTATCAAAAGCGAAACTAATTTAAAAGCTCTAAATTTTTCCATTACAAAAAGATCTTTACTATCTTTTAAAACTATAGCAACTAAATTTTTCATTACTTTATCAAGCCAAATATTTTTATATTTATCATTTGCTGAATGATATCTTCCAATAGCATTCCAATTAAACCCGTATCGTTGTATAATTTCATAAAGTAATCTTGCTGCTATGTCTATATTTGCACTAACTTTTACAATCTCTTTTTCGCTAACACCATAACGCTTTAAATGAATGCTATTAATTTGCATTAAACCATAATCTCTTGTTTGATTTTTATTTCTACCAATGATATTATGTTCATAAGCTGCATTCTCTGTCAAAGCTATGGCTTTAAGTAATGCCATGGGTATGTTATACTTTCTAGCCGCGATTTTAAAATCTTTATCATATTTATAAAAATTTTCAGGTATATAAATATCACCTATAAAAATTTTTGTATCAAAAGCAAAAGTAAAATTAAAAAATATTGCTAATAATAAAATCCTTTTTAACATTTTACTCCTTTATAGTACTTATGCTATAGCAAATTTATAAATAAAAATTATGCAAATAAGTTAATAAATTATCTAAGAATTTCTTTTATAGTAAGTTGAGGGGTGATTAATCCTCTAAAATTATTTTTAGAAATACTAGCTATAAAATCAATATTTTCACCAATTTCTGGCTCATAGTCAAAATTAAAAAATAAAGCTTCTAAAGTCTTATTTCCTTGTGTTAAAATAAGTTTTATATGATTTTCATCTTTACCAAGTCTTTTTTTGTTTTTTACAAAAAGCTTATCAAATTTAAAATATGGTCTTGGGTTTTTATGCCCAAAAGGTTCAAAAAATTCCAATATCTCTAAAAGTTCAAAATCAACTTCATTTGGATCAATACTACCTAAAACCTCATCAGTATTGTAAAAATCATCTTTAGGGATATTTTGACAAATTTCATAAAGCTTATTTTTAAAAATACCAAATTTTTCAAGCTCGACTAAAACTCCAGCTGCACCTTTATGTCCACCATAGCTTAAAACAAATTCTTTAGCTTGTTCTATAACATTTAAAATATCTATCCTACCCACGCTTCTAACGCTAGCTTTAGCCTTTTGCTCACATTCTGAAAAAACAAAGGCAGGCTTGTTAAAATGCTTTGCTAAACGACTTGCAACTATACCCAAAACACCCTCATGCCAATTTTGGCCATTGACAATAATCACAGGATCATTTTCATCAACTTGTTCTAAACATTGTTTAAAAAGCTCGCGCTCTTCATCTTTACGGCTATTATTATAAGTAATAATTTGTTCTAAATAACCCATAACCTCATTAATATTTTTAGAATGCAAAAATTTATAAGAAATAATCGCATCATCCATTCTACCTGCACTATTAATCAAAGGTGCAATTAAAAAACTAATATTATCAAGCTCAAATTTATCCTTACCAAAATACTGCTTGATAGCTTTAAATGCAACTCGTTTTGAATCATTAATACATTCTATGCCTTTTCTAACTAAGGCTCTATTTAAATCTCTAAGCTCCATCATATCTGCGATAATTGCGATAGATAAAAGCTCTATAAATTTACACATATTATAATTAATTTTACATACTTCTTTTATAGCAGCAACTAAATACCAAGCCACTTGAGCACCACAAATTTCAATATCAGGAAATTCACAATCTTGTTGTTTAGGATTAATGATCGCATAAGCTTTTGGTAAAGTAGCTGGAGGCATATGATGATCGGTAATGATTAAATCAATTCCTTTTTGTAAACAAAGCTCTGCTGCATCAAAAGCAGCTATACCATTATCTACAGTGATGATTAAATCTACCCCATTAAGTTCATTGATGATTTCTTCATTTAGACCATATCCATCTTTAAAACGATTTGGAATTTTTACCACATAGTCATATCCGATATCATCAAAAAATTCAGATAAAATCACACAAGAAATCACCCCATCTACATCATAATCTCCAACAATAGCAAGCTTTTGATTTTTTTCAATCGCTTCTTTAATACGTAAAGCACCCTTATAGACATCTTTTAAACAAGATGGCATAGGTAAATCACAAAGCTTTACATGTGTATCATTGATAAAACGCTGGTGTAAAATTTCTTTTATTTTGGCTTTATTTAGCATGATTTGTTAAAGATGCCTTGATAAAAGAAAAAATAGCCGGATTAACCCTAACTAAGCGTGAAGTAAATTCAGGGTGAAACTGCACTGCTAAGAAAAATGGATGATCTTTAAGCTCTACAGCCTCAACTAAACCTTCATTTTCCCCGCTTATAATAAGCCCATTTTTTTCAAACATTTCTTTATATTTTGGATTAGCTTCATAGCGGTGGCGGTGGCGTTCTTTTACGCTTTTTTGATTATCATAAACCTTACTTAAAAGTGTATTTGGCTTGATATGACACTCATAAGCTCCAAGACGCATAGTTCCACCAAGTGGAGTTTTACTTGTTCTAATTTGCTTTTCTCCACTTGCGTCAATAAATTCATCAATCAAAAAGATGATAGGATTTTTACAATTTGGATTGAATTCATGAGAATTTGCATCTTCTAGTTTTAAAACATTGCGTGCAAATTCCACTAAAGAAAGCTGCATACCCAAACAAATTCCTAAAAATGGAATTTTATTTTCTCTTGCATATTGTATGGCTTTGATTTTTCCTTCTACTCCACGGTAACCAAAACCACCTGCTACTAAAATCCCATTTACATCTTTAAAGCTTTCTTCGACATTTGCATTTTCTAATTTTTCACTATCGATCCATTTTAAATTTACTCTTGCATCAAGTGCTGCACCTGCATGGATAATGGCCTCTGTTAAGCTTTTATAGCTTTCTTTTAAATCTACATATTTTCCTACAAAAGCGATGCTAAGTTCATTACTTGGAGCGATGACTCTTTTTACTAAAGAATCCCATTCGTTCATACTTGGCTTTAAATTTTGAAGATCTAATAAACTTGCAATAGAATTTAAAATATCTTGTTTTAAAAAATTTAGTGGAATTTGATAAATACTAGCTGCATCCACACTTTCTATAACGCAGTTTTTTTCAACTCCGCATGAAATTGCGATTTTGTCTTTTAACTCTCTATCTAAAGATTTTTCACTTCTGCAAATGATCATATCAGGGCTTATACCTATACGGCGTAATTCCCCCACACTATGTTGAGTTGGTTTTGTTTTAAGTTCTCCTGCTGCTTTGATAAATGGCACTAAAGTCAAGTGAATATTAATAGCATTGTATTTACCCACTTCAAGTTTTAAAGCTCTAATAGCTTCTAAAAATGGTAAGCCTTCTATATCTCCTACCGTGCCACCTATTTCAACAATTAAAATATCTTTATCAATTCCAGCCTTTTTAATACGATCTTTTATCTCATCAACTATATGAGGGATTACTTGTATAGTTTTTCCTAAGTAATCTCCTCTTCTTTCTTTTTCTATAACACTTTGATAAACTCTTCCTGTGGTAAAGTTATTATCTTGAGTTAAATTCTCATTTAAAAATCTCTCATAATGTCCTAAGTCTAAATCTGTCTCAGCTCCATCTTCAGTTACAAACACTTCCCCATGCTCTAAAGGACTCATCGTGCCAGGATCTACATTAATATAAGGATCTGCTTTTAAAATACTTACTTTTAAACCTGAATTTTTTAAAATAGTAGCAATAGATGCTGCTGCTATACCTTTTCCTAATGAGCTTAAAACACCACCGGTTACAAAAATATATTTAGTTTGTTTTAATTTCATAAAATAACCTTAATTTCTTTTTTTAAAATTATAACGAATAAAAAATTTTATTTTTATAAACATTTGTGTAAAATTCAATTATTTTTGAAGGAAATTTTCGATGAAAATCACATTATTAAATCATACTCCACTTTCTGTATGCTCTCATGCAACAAGAACATGTTGGCAAAGTTTTGACAAAGGTGATTGTGGTGGTGAGAAAGACAAAGAATTAATCGATCGAGTGGGAAATAAATTCAAACATGCTTCAACCTTAGAGCATTTAAACTATACTTTTTATATACAAGGTATTTCAAGAGCATGCTTACAAGAAGTTGCAAGACACCGCCACACTAGTCCTAGTGTAAAAAGCACAAGATATACTTTAAAAGAACTAAGAAATGAAAGCGAATTTAAAGAAAATGACTTTGAAAATGCTAAAAGATACTTAGTATTAACCGGAAATGAAGTAGTAGATAATGCAAGTATCAAAGCTTTAGAAAATCTGCGTTTGATTTTGCAAAATAGCATTAGTTTAGATATAGCAAAATACTGCTTACCAGAAAGTTATAAAACAGAATTAACTTTAACAATTAATGCAAGAAGTTTGCAAAATTTTATTACTCTAAGAAGCTCAAAATCAGCCCTTTGGGAGATAAGACAACTCGCAAATGCTTTATTTGAAAACTTGCCTGAGGAACATCAATTTATTTTTAAACATTGTGTTTATCAAGAAGAAAATTCCCAAGATTGATTGGGAATTTTTACTTATATTTTTTTAAGAAATTCAGTTTTCAAAACAATCACACCAAATTTATCTACTTTAGCTTCAATTTCAGTGTCTTTGCTTGTAAGTTTAATATTTTTTATAGTCGTGCCACGCTTTAAAGTAGTGCTTGTACCTTTTACCTTTAAATCTTTCACAACACTTACACTATCACCTGCATTAAGCTCAGTTCCATTTGCATCTTTTGGCATATATTCTCCTTAGAATTTATAAGTATATCCTAGATATAAACCATAATTTGTTTGTTTAGGATCGTAAAAGTTTGAACCTACCATATTTTGATAAAAATTTCTTGTATTATAATGAGTTTGCTCAGCTTTAAAACCAAACTCAATTTCATTTACTTGATTTAACTCATATAAAGCACCTATTTTTGCCCCATAAGTATAACCATCAAAATCTTGAGATAATGATAATATACTTGTTTTTAAAGTAAGATCTGTTCTTGCATAACCACCATATACCCCTAAAACTGCTCTTGTTTTTTCAAAGATTTTTGGAGTAAAATCATAACCAAGTAAAAACTTATGTGTAGTAAATTCTCCATCAATTTTAAACTTTGTAGTATTGATTACATCACTAAATTCGCTTGAATAATTATAAGCACCATAAATTCTATGATTTTCACTAAAACGATAACCAACTCTTAAACCAAAAACAGGAACATTACCTTCTAAATCACCATTATATTTAATGTTTTGTGTTTTTCTATGATCAAGATCAGATTTTACCTTAGTATGGAACCATCCTGCATCAATACCTAATAATATTCCTGAATTTTCATCAGCTAAAGCTAAATTTGAAACCAAAGCAACACTTGTAACTAAACTAAATAATTTTAATTTCATATTTTCCTCCTTAAAATAAGACTTAATATATCCTTTTATTTTTAATAAAAACTTAATTTTGTGGTACCACTAAATCAGATCTACACTCAATTACGGTATGAACATTACCACGAGGGTTAAAATCACCTACTACTTTTATCCATTTTGGATCAAGTTTTTCTTTTAAAGTATTATAAATTTCATTAATACTTGCTTCATGTGAAACATTTCTATACATAAAGGTATTAATATAAAGTTTGATTGCTTTAAGTTCTACTACTAATTTATTTGGAATGTATTCTAAGTAAATTGTAGCAAAATCAGGATACCCACTACGCGGACAACAACACATAAATTCAGGTAAAGTGATTTTAATCACATAATCATTTTTGGCATCATTTGGCCAAACTTCCATATTTTCTACACTAAAATCTTTGATTTCTTTTTCACCATATCGCATTTATAATCCTTAGTTTGTTTTTAAAACTTTATAATACCACAATATTTTATATTTTATTTTGACAAAATTTAAAAAGCTTATCTTGAAGTGAAAGTAATTTTTCACTTTCATTACTAAGAATTTTTATACACAAACCCTCATAAAAAAGTTGATTTATATCGTCAAATGAAGCTTTTAATTCTTCATAAAACTCATCATATCCAAAAAGATAAATACTCAAATAATGCGTATGATTTGCAAAAAAATTTAAATCATTTTCTTTCATATAAGAAGGATTGATTTTAATTTTATCATTTAAAATTAAAGTATCATTTCTATAAATTTGAGTTAAACTCTCATAATTTTTAAAAACAAATTTTTCATCCATAGCCACTCTACCAAAAATGACAAAATCAACATAAACTAATCTTGAAAAAGAAGCTAGATTAATCTTTGTATTTTGTATAAAATTTGCATTTTCTTGAAGCAAAAGTGGCTTTGGCATATAAAAAAAGCTTGCATTTTCTTCAAGAGTAAAATCAATATTTTTACTCGCAAAAGAATCTTTAGTATCATATACCTTTTCATAACTTTGTGTGAGTATAGCGGTGTTTGTACTTTTCTTACATATGATTTCAAAACTTAAATGATCCTCTTTAAAAATTCCAGCACTAGAATTTAAAACATATATACTAGTTAATTTTTTATCATAAAAATTCCTCATAAGTTTAAAAGGAGGAGTGAAAAAAGAATTTTTTATGATAGTTTTTTCATTGATAGTATCTAATGTAAGTTTAAAAACACTCTTTTGAGCAAACAAATCAATCCTTTAAAAGTGTGTATTTTTTAATCCAAGTAATGATTTCTTCTAAACCTTCTTTAGTTTGAAGATTACTCATGATAAAAGGTCTATCTCCACGCATTTTTAAAGTATCTTCTTGCATGATTTTTAAAGAAGCATTTACATAAGGAGCTAAGTCTATTTTATTGATAATCATTAAATCAGATCTACAAATAGCAGGACCACCTTTGCGTGGAATTTTTTCTCCTTGAGCAACATCTATAACAAAGATAAAAAAATCCACAAGTTCAGGTGAAAAAGTCATTGATAAATTATCTCCACCACTTTCTATAAAAATAAGATCTAAATCACTAAAACGCTCTTGTAAAAGTTCAACAGCTTCAAGATTACAAGAAGCATCTTCTCTAATGGCTGTATGAGGACAACCTCCAGTTTGCACTCCAATGATTCTTTCTTTTTCAAGAACGCCTTGTTTGATTAAAAAATTTGCATCTTCATTTGTATAAATATCATTCGTAATTACAGCCAAAGAAAGCTCATCTTTTAAAGCTTGACATAAATTTAATACTAAAGCTGTTTTACCACTACCTACAGGACCACCTATGCCTATTTTAACCATTATAACCCTTTTAAGAAATATAAATTTTAAATGCTAAATTTTGGTGTTTTATACCCAAATAATCATTTAAGATATTGTGATTTTCACACCAATCTTTTAAAGTTAAATTTTGTAATTTAGAAAGAACCTTTTGAAAATCTTGCTGTAATTGAAAAAGTAAAATCTGTCCTTCATTTTGCGATAAAGGCACGATTTTTACAAGAATATTAACAAAATTACTCATTAAAGCAAATAAAAAACTTTCATACATAAAATCAAGCTCATTATCTTTACAAAATAAAGCATACACAAAAGGATAAATAGGAGTTTGATTTTCTTTAATGTATTGATTTAATAAAGGATTTGATAATCCATAAAGACTGACATTTTTTACAAAGCGTTTAGCTAGAAAAACATAAGCTTGACTTTGTTCTTTTGCAACTATACTTGATAAAAATTTTCTTTGAAAGACTAGTAAATTTTTTACATCATTTGCGTTTTCATAAGCTATTTTCAAAGCTAAAAGCTCAAAATATAAAATATTAGAATAAAGCTGAGTTTTTAAAACTTTTTTTGTATCTTCTATATTTTTTATATAAGCAAAATTCACATAAGATTCTAAACCAAAAGAATGTGAAAAAGCTCCTATAGGAAAAGAAGAATCACTAATTTGTAAAAGTAAAAAATTTAATTTATTCATCTTTATTCTTTAATAAGTTTAAAATTTGGATCAACTTGGATAAAACTTGGCATATCAAGCATATATTTTGGCTCTAAAATTTCTTCACATTTTTCGTATTTTATATTAAATTTTTCTAAAAACTTTATGATAGAGTTTTGCTCTAAAGTAATGAGTTTATGATCTTTATAAAATAAATTTAAATGCATATTGCCCACTTGATAACTTATTAAAGCAAGGTTGTATTCATTTTCTATGTGAATTTTTAAAACCTTTTCAGGTTTGATTTTCACTAAAATCAAAAAATCCTCATCATATAAACAATCATTATGATTTAAACCTTTATTATTAGGCATTTTTATAGCGACATCTAGTCCTTTTAAAGTCGTTGTTCTTAATATCTTTTTAAAAGTATCAAACCAACTAAGCTCTAAAAAATCGCATTCTTTGTTTAAATCATAATGCGTTATTTTATTTTGAAGTAAAATCATTAAATCATAAAATATTTTCTAGCTAAAGCTAAAGAATCAACGCTCTTAGAGCTAATAAGCTCACCATTTATTTTTACTTCATAAGTTTGTGGATTTACTTCTATATCTTGAACTTTATCATTAAATTTTAAGTCTTTTTTAGTGATATTTCTACAATTTTTTACTGCAACACATTTTCTTTTTAAGCTTAATTTTTCAGGCATATTAGCTTCTAAAGAAGCTTTAGAAACAAAATGTAAAGCATTTTCATTTAAATTTGCACCAAACATTTTTTCATAGATAATAGGCTCAGGTGTTGGGATAGAAGCATTAGCATCGCCTATTTTTGCACCTACTATCAAGCCACCTTTTAAAATAAGCTTTGGTTTTACTCCAAAAAATTTAGGTTGCCAAAGTACTAAATCAGCAAATTTTCCTACTTCAATAGAACCAACATAACTATCAATCCCATGTGCAATAGCAGGATTTATAGTATATTTTGCTATATAGCGTTTAATACGGAAATTATCATCTAAATCATTATCTTCTTTCAAAGCACCAAATTCTTTTTTACATTTATCAGCACTTTGCCATGTTCTTAAAATCACCTCACCTACGCGTCCCATAGCTTGAGAATCACTACTCATAATGCTAAAAACACCCATATCATGAAGTTTATCTTCTGCTGCTATAGTTTCAGGACGAATTCTACTATCTGCAAATTCAACATCTTCTTTGATTTTATTATCTAAATGATGACAAACCATAAGCATATCTAAATGTTCATCAATGGTATTTTTAGTAAAAGGCATAGTAGGATTAGTACTTGCAGGTAAAACATTTTCAAAACCTGCCATTTTAATAATATCAGGAGCATGGCCACCACCTGCACCTTCAGTATGAAAAGTATGGATAACTCTACCATTAATAGCTTTAATCGTATCTTCTACAAAACCTGCTTCATTTAAAGTATCTGTATGGATAGCTACTTGTATATCCATTTCATCAGCTATATTTAAACTAGCATCAATCACACTAGAAGTAGCACCCCAATCTTCATGAATTTTTAAGCCGCATGCACCGGCTATGATTTGCTCTTTTAAAGCATTTTTATTACTTGAATTTCCTTTACCTAAAAAGCCAAAATTCATAGGGTAATTTTGCGTAGCTTTTAACATAGAATGTATATGATAAGCCCCACTTGTGCAAGTTGTAGCATTTGTTCCCTCACTTGGTCCTATGCCACCTCCTATCATAGTAGTAACACCACTATATAAGGCACATTCAATTTGAGTTGGGGAGATAAAATGTATATGAGTATCAATACCACCTGCAGTTACTATTAAACCTTCTGCACCGATAATATCTGTACTTGTGCCTATAACTAAGCTAGGATCAACTCCATCTTGTATATCAGGATTGCCTGCTTTTCCTATACCTACTATATAGCCATTTTTTATCCCAATATCTGCTTTATAAATACCGGTATAATCAACAATCAAAGCATTAGTTAAAACTAAATCCGGAAATTCTCCCTCACTTACACTTTGAGCCATACCATCTCTAATATTTTTACCACCACCAAATTTAACTTCTTCGCCATATAAAGTATAATCTTTTTCTACTCTTAAAATCAAATCTGTATCTGCTAATCTTACTCTATCATTAGTTGTTGGACCATACATATTCACATAGTCTTTTTTGCTAATCTTAATCAAAGAAATCCTTTCTCTTTTGCTTTTGATAAAGCTTTAGTTTTATTTTCATCATTGATAAAATCATCACAAAGATTATTAAAACCTAAAACCTTTTTTAAACCACCAAATTCTATTAAACTTACTGTTTTTTCTTCACCTGGTTCAAATCTCACACTTGTTCCTGAAGCGATATTTAACCTTTTACCATAAGCTTTTTCTCTGTCAAAAGACAAAAAGCGATTAACTTCAAAGAAATGAAAATGCGAACCAACTTGTATAGGACGATCACCTTTATTGCTTACTTTAATTTCTATAGAAGTTTTATTTTCATTAAGCACAATAAATTCTGATGATAAAAATATCTCTCCAGCTTTTATTTTATCATCATTTGCTATAGGCTCATGTATAGTAACTAATTTTGTGCCATCTTCAAAAGGAAGTTCTATTTGAATTTCTTCAAGCATACTTGCAACACCATCAATCACATCTTCACTTGTAAGTAAAGTTTTCCCTATACTCATCAATTCACTCACACTTAAATTTTTTCTTGCAAGTTCCATTAATTCATAACATATATAAGCTAAAGCTTCATTATAATTTAATTTTATTTTTTGCTCTTTTCTATCTTTAGCGATTTTCCCTGCATAATGAAGCATTAATCGTTGCAATTGCTGCTGAGTAAAATGCATTTTAATCCTTATAAATTTTTTAGATATTATATAACTATTTGCTTGCTTTTAAGCAAAAAATTCTATTACATTTTTTAATTCTATTTTATAGTCTTTTTGAATTTCTATAAAAGGAAGATTTAAATTTTCACATTGAGCTTTAAATTTTTGATGATTTAAAATAAGAGTGTTTATTTCTTCTTTTTCACTAAATAAACGCTTTTCTATAACATTTTCATTTTGATAGATTAATTCATAATTTTGCAAAATATATTCTTTTGAAAAAACGATATAAAGTATTTTAATATCAGAATGATTTTGAAATTTTTGTAACTTTTTTGGAGTAAGATAAAATCCTTCAATGATTAAATTTTGTTTATTTTCTATACAAATTTAAATCATACCATCTACAATAGGAAACAAAAAATCAGTTATTTTTTCATCCTCATCTACTCTAAAAGGACAATTTTTCAAGAAGTCTTTGAGCAAGCAAGGTCTTTCCACTATGACCTTGCCCTCCAGTTAAAAAAATCATTTAAAAATTAAACATCCAAATGTTTAACATCTTTAGCATGAGCTTGTATATACTCACGGCGTGGTTCTACATCATCACCCATGAAAAGGTTGAAAGTATCATTTGCTCTTTGAGCATCTTCTATGGTGATCTTTAACAAACGACGATTACTTGGATCCATAGTTGTTTCCCAAAGTTGTTCAGGATTCATCTCACCAAGACCTTTATAGCGTTGTATATAAGCACCTTTTTTAGCATTTTTTTCAACTTCATCTAAAATTTCTAAAATATCTTTATCAAATTTTAAATCTCTATCTTTAATTTTTTGATAAATATAATTTGCCTCTTCATATAAAGGATTAGCAAACAAATCATCATTGATGATAAGCTCTTCTAAACCATTTTCAGTTTGCACATAAACACGAATTTCATTTTCATTGATATATGAATTTAAGATATTGTGATTTTGTTTTTCTAAAAATTCTTTTATGACTTTAAATAATTCTTCATTAGAAGCTTTTATCAAATCAGGATTTTCTATCAAATACCTAATCACTGAAATTACATTAAATCTTTTTTCTAATTCTTTTAAAACACTTCTATAAGCTGCAACGATTTTTAGAAAATCTTTTAAATCATTTAATCCTATGCCCTCATAAGTAGAACTTTCTATACCTGTTTCGATCAAATAATCATTTAAAGCTTTTTCATCTTTTAGATAAATTTCTTTTTTCTGACCTTTTTTATAACGATATAAAGGTGGTTGAGCTAAATAAATATGTCCATTTGTTACAAGATCATTCATAAAACGGAAGAAAAATGTCAAAAGCAAAGTTTGTATGTGAGAACCATCTACATCAGCATCTGTCATAATGATGATTTTATGATATCTTAGTTTTTCTATATCAAACTCATCACCGATCCCACAACCAAAAGCTGTGATCATATTTTGAATTTGTTCACTTTTTAAAATTTTATCTAGTCTTGCTTTTTCAACATTGAGTATTTTACCTCTTAAAGGTAAAATCGCTTGGAAAGTTCTTTCTCTACCTTGTTTTGCAGAACCTCCTGCACTATCACCCTCAACTAAATAAATTTCGCTTTCACTTGGATCTTTACTTTGACAATCAGCTAATTTTCCTGGTAAAGTCCCTACACTTGAACTTTCTTTTTTACGGGTTAATTCTCTAGCTTTTTTAGCTGCTTCTCTACCACGAGCTGCCATTAAAGCTTTATTCATGATAGCTTTTGCTTCGATAGGATTTTCTTCAAAATATTTTGTCAAATATTCAAAAGAAGCCTTAGAAACTATAGGTCTAACATAGCTTGAACCTAATTTTCCTTTAGTTTGTCCTTCAAATTGTGGCTCAGGTACTTTAACACTTACAACTGCTATTAAACCTTCTCTTACATCATCACCTGTGATTTTAGAGTCTTTCTCTCTAGCACTAGCATTTGCTTCAATGTAATTGCTAATAACACGAGTTAAACCCATTCTAAAACCTGCTTCGTGCGTTCCACCATCTGGAGTTTTTATATTATTAACAAAAGAAAGTAAATTTTCACTATAACTATCATTATAAAGCAATGCTACTTCAACATTTACATCTTCTTCATCTACATTGAAAAATATTGCCTTAGTTAGAGCTTGTTTTTTATTTAAATCTGTAACAAATTGACTTATACCACCTTCAAAATGAAAGCTTTCTGCTTTTCCTACACGATTATCTTTAAAATTTATAGTAATTTTTGGATTTAAATATGCAAGTTCACGAAATCTTTTAGCTAAAATTTCATAATCAAAATCAGTCACTTCAAAAATTTGATCATCTGGCCAAAATTCTATGATTGTTCCTGTTTTTTTACTTTTACCTATGGTTTCAAAATTACTTGTAACTTTACCTTCTGAAAATTCTTGGCGATAAATTTCTCCATCTCTATGCACTGTAGCAACTAATTTTCTTGATAAAGCATTTACAACGCTTACACCAACCCCGTGTAAACCACCTGAAACTTTATAAGTATCTTTATCAAATTTTCCACCTGCATGAAGCACGGTTAAAACTACAGTTAAAGTAGGGATATTTTCAGTAGGGTGAATTCCCACAGGAATTCCTCTACCATTATCACTTACTATACAAGAGCCTTCTGTAGTAATTTCTACATTAATCGTATCACAAAAACCTGCCATAGCTTCATCAATAGAATTATCCACTACTTCATAAATCATATGATGAAGACCGCCTATGTTGGTATCACCTATGTACATACCAGGGCGTTTTCTAACAGCTTCTAAGCCTTTTAAAACTTTAATATTTCCTGCGCCATAATTTTGATTTTCTTGCATTTATTTTCCTTATAAAATAACTGGCATAATTACAGTTTGTAATTCTTCACTTGAAACTAAGAATGCCATATGAGGTTCATTTATGCTAAGTTTGAATGTTTCACTTTCAATAGAATTTAAAAAGTCAGTGATGAATTTATTTTTAATGCAAAGATTAAATTCTTCATCTATATTAAGTTCCATTTCAAGTTCAGTTTTTGCTTCCATATTATCTAAACTAATACCTTCAAATACAAGTTTATCTTTATGAAAATTTAATTTCATTTTTTCAGTGATTACATTGATTTTTTTCAATGCATCCATAAATTCTTCTGTTTTAAAAATAAATTCTTTTGTGATATTTTTTGGAATTACTCTTTCATAATCAGGGAATTTATCATTAATAAGTTTTGTAAAAAACTCAAAATTATCATTTTTTGCAATCAATATATTTTCATCATAATAAATTTCAATTTTTTCAAAAAAGATTTTTTGCATTTCTAAAATAGCTTTTTTAGGGATACAAAGATTAAATTCTTTTTCGTTTGTTTTATTTAGTGTAAAAACCGCTAAGCGTTTAGTATCTGTTCCTACAAAGCTAATGTGGGTTGTTTTTATATCAAGTAAAGCACCATTTAAAGAATACTTTGGATTATTTGTATCAACTGCAGGTAGGATTTTTTTCAAAGATCTACTTAAATCACTCGAATCAATATCAAATTTATCTTTTCCTTCGGTGCTTGGGAAATTTGGAAAATCTTCATAATTAAACATAGGAAGTTTATATTTAGTTCCTTTTTGTCTAATAAAAAGGAAATTTTCTATAGTTTCTAAAACTACATCTTCATTATTTAAACTTTTAATGATATCTAAAATACTTTTAGCATTAGCAGTTGCAAAACCTGTACTTTCAACTTTAATTTTTTTGATTTTATAGTTAATACCTATTTCATAATCACTTGCCCTTATGATTAATTTATCTTCAACTACTTCAAAAAGTAAGTGAGAAGCGATGTTGCTTGAGTCTTTTTTGTCTACATAAGAGTTAGTTAAAACTATGGCAGATTCTAAAGTGTTTTTATTAATGCTAATTTTCATTTTACTTCCTTTGTTTTTTAAATTTATTTTATCATAATAATAAGCAATGTGAAAATGTGAAATGCTTTTTAAAAGCCTTTTTTTATAGAAATTTTACTCATAGAATAAAATTTTTTATTTTTCACTTTTATTCACAGGGTGCTTTTTATTTTTGTTAAAATTTTATTTCTTAATTCTTCTACTATGGCTTTTAGGTTTTCATTTTCGCTCATTAACTCTTGAATTTTTTTAATATTATGTGAAATGGCAGTGTGATCTTTCATATTAAAAAATCTAGCAAGTTGAGGCATAGACATAGTTGTAAGCTCTCTTGCTAAATATATCACAACCCTTCTTGCCATAACGATATTTTGTGTTTTTTTGTTTGATTTTATATCATTAGGTTTAAGATTATAGCTTTTTGAAACATCAGCAAGTATATCTTCAACACTAATATTTTCTTTTGTTTCTTTAATGTGATCTTTCATAAAGCTTTTAACGATTTCTAAAGTGATTTCTTGGTTAAAAAGCCTTGCTTGAGCATTTAAATTTGTAATCATACCTTCTATTTCTCGGATATTATCTCCCATTGAAGTAGCGATGTAGCTTATGACTTCAGGTTTGAGATAAATAGCATTAAATTCGCATTTTTTCTTGATAATTGCGATTTTTGTATCAAGCTGAGGTGGAGTGATATCTGCGATAATCCCATTTGCAAAACGACTTTTTAAGCGTTCTGTTATGCCTTTTAGCATATTTGGAGGATTATCACTTGTCATGATGATTTGTCCAAATTTTTCTTTGATTTCATTAAAAGTAAAGAAAAATTCTTCTTGAATTTTGTCTGTTTTACCTAAAAACTGCACATCATCGATGAGTAAAACATCGCAATTTTTGTATTTTTCATGGAATTTACTCATGGTTTTGTTATTTAAATGCATGGTAAAATCATTGATAAAATTATCACTTGTAGCATAAATAACCTTATATCCATTATCCAAGCACACATTTCCGACAGCTTGAAGCAAGTGAGTTTTTCCAAGTCCTGTAGGGCCATAGATAAAGATAGGGTTGTATAATTTTCCAAGTTTGCTTTTATCGGTAATGGCTTTGCAAGTTGCATAGGCAAATTGATTAGAATCTCCTACAACAAAGCTTTCAAAAGTAAAAGAAGGATTTAAAATAGTACTTTGAAATTTAATCTGTGAAATATCTGTAGAAAAATGTTTTTTCTCTATCTTTTGATCATTTGTTATGATTTTAACTTGAGGGTTAATCCCTGTTTTTACTTCATAAAAATAAGCTAGTTTTTGTGCGTATTTTGTTTGTATAAATTTAGCCAAAAAATGATTTGGTGCGATAAATACTAAGATATTATTTTTACTTAATTTTTCACTAAATTGTAAGTGAGAAATGTAAGTATTGTATTCGTTATTGCTAATTTCAGTTTTAAATTCAAATAAAAAATCTTTTATATTCATTATTATTCTTATAAATTATGATGTAAAACTTAAAATTCTAGCTTATTTTTTATAAAAAATGGTTAAAATTATTCACATAAAAATTTAAATTTCACATCTATGTGAATAAAAAGGTGAAAAGTTTGAAAGTTTTAGGGATAGATCCTGGTTCTAGATATTGTGGATATGCTATTGTAGAAAGAATAAATAATAAAAATCAACTCATAGAAGCAGGACTTATCAAAATCAAACCCAATGATTTACAGTATCAAATTACAGAATTATGTGAAGGACTTGATCTAATCTTTAAAAATCATCAGTTTGATGAGGTAGCTATAGAAGATATATTTTTTGCTTATAATCCAAAAACGGTTCTAAAACTAGCACAATTTCGTGGAGCTTTGAGTTTAAAAATCTTACAAATTCATGGAGAATTTGCAGAATACACACCTTTACAAGTGAAAAAAACCGTAACAGGTAAAGCAAAAGCTACTAAAGAGCAAGTAGCTTTTATGGTAAAAAGATTACTTGGAATTTCAAAAGACATCAAGCCACTTGATATTACCGATGCTATCGCAGTAGCTTTGACGCATTTAGCAAATTTGAGAGTAAAAAAGTGATTTTACTTTCCATTTCCTATAAAATAAATTTCAACATCATGTAGAAGTTTTTCACATACAGCAGAATCAGTATTTTTTTCTACTACTAGGTTGATATGATTTTTGGTATCTCTAAAACTTCCTGCAGATTTTGAATTTTTTAATTCTAATTTTTGATTATCTTTTAAATATTTAATAGTTATTACAAATTTATGTGCCGCGGTAGCTTCGCCTAGATTTGTTTCTATCAAAACATTCATATTTGATGCTTTTGCTAGGGTTGCTTGAGTTTTGTTAATCACTTCTTTCATTCTTCTATTGAGTTCTAAAATTCTTGAGATGAATTTATTATCTATACTTTCAAATGCTATTTTTAGTTTATTCATAATTTCTTGATTAGTAGGTTTATCAGGTGCTACATAAACCATATAAAGTCCATTTTTAATATCTACTTTAGTGCTTTTAGTATCACGCCCACTACCAAAAACTTTTATATATATAGCATTATCAAGATATACTCTATCTATCATAGGACCATAGATTTCATATTCTCTTTTCCTTACGATTACTTCTCTTGCGGCTACTTGAATTTTTACTGAACAATCATGAATTATAGGTTCCATTTCTTTTTTTATTTCAAGTAGTTCTTTTAGCATATAACATCCTTATTATTTTTTTAGTATTATAGATTATAACAAAAAAATGTTTTTTTCTTTGTTAATTTTAGTTTATATAATTTTTATAACATTCCAAAGTTATTTTAAAAAAAGGAAAAAAATGAAAATTAAAATTATAGTTTCAAGTTTAGTTTTAGCAAGTACTTTATTTGCTGCAAATTCTCATCATGCTCATCATGGAGCTTCTGGAAGTATTTCATCACAAATCATGATGAGTATGCATGAACCTATGATGAAAAATCCTTTAGTACAAAGCAATGACATAGAAAGAGATTTTTTAGCTAATATGATTCCACATCACCAAGGTGCTATTGACTCATCTAAGCTTTTATTAGAACATACAAAAAGTGAAGAGATGAAAAAAATCGCTCAAAATATCATCAAAGCTCAAGAAAAGGAAATCCAAGAATTTCAAGAAATTTTAGATAAAAATCTTTATACAAAAACTCAAATTGATGAAGAAACTTATAAAAAATTCGTTCAAGAAGAAAAAGAGTTAATGCAAAAAATGATGATTTTAATGAGTTCGGTTAAAGAAAGCAAAAACATCAATAAAGACTTTTTAGAAGCGATGATAGCACATCATCAAGGTGCAGTAGATGCTTCAAAACAAATTTTATTTTATTCTAAAGACAAAACTATCACTGATATTGCTAAAAAAATCATCTTAGATCAAGAAAAAGAAATCCAAGAATTTACGAATTTGTTAAAGTATATGTAAAAATAGGTAGTTTAGTAAAATTTCTAAGAACATATTATTACTTTTATCTAAAAATAAAAGTAATAATATTTTTAGATATTAATTAAATACTAAATACTAGCTTTTATTTAAAATTCAATATATCTTATATAGATTAGTATATAATTATATAAAATTTATATTTTGGATATTAATGACTACGTTATCAAGTTTTAATATTAGTTCTCGTCGTTATTTAGGCAACAAAACAAAACTTTTACCATTTATTTTAAACATTACAAATAAAAACTGTAAAAATATAAAGTCTGTTGCTGATATATTTTCAGGAACGGGAGTAGTTGCTAGCGCATTTATAGATAAAATAATTTATACAAACGATATCTTACAAAGTAATTATTTTTGTAATGTTGCATGGTTTAGTCCTGAAAATTATGATGAAGATAAAATAAAATTTTTGTTAAATGATTTTAATAAATATGATAAAAATGAAAATAATTATATGAGAGAAAATTTTGCTGATACTTATTTTAGTGCTAAAGTGTGTTCTAAAATAGGTTTTATTCGTGAAAGTATTGAAAATTTAAAAGAAAGTGATAAAATTAATGAAAAAGAAAAAGCTATTTTAATTACTTCATTAATATATGCAATGGATAAAATAGCAGCTACATGCGGACATTACGATGCTTATAGAAAAAATGCAAAACTAGTTAATGAAATTAATCTTACTCTACCACAATTTTATAATAAATTAAACACTAATAATCGATGTTTTAATAAAGATGCAAATGAACTTATAGAAGAAATTTATGCAGATTTAATTTATATCGATCCTCCTTATAATTCTAGACAATATAGTGACACTTATCATTTATTAGAAAATATAGCTACTTGGAAAAAACCACAGGTTTTTGGTGTAGCCCGTAAAATGGATAGAAGTATGATTAAAAGTAAATATTGTAGTAATACTGCAAATGATACTTTTGTTAATTTAATATCAAATATAAATGCAAAATATATATTATTATCTTATAATAATATGTTTGCTAAAGGTAATAATCGTTCAAATGCGAAGATAAGTGATGAAGTTATAATACAATCATTAAGCACAAGAGGTGAAGTGAGTATTTTTTCTCAAGAACACAAAGCATTTAGTACAGGTAAATCAAATATTAAAGACAATTATGAAAGGTTGTTTTTATGCAAATGCCGTTAATTGCTTCACCGCTAAATTATACTGGTGGAAAATTTAGATTACTTCCTCAAATTTTGCCATTATTTCCTAAGAATATTAATACTTTTATTGATTTGTTTTGCGGGGGTTGTAATGTAGGTTTAAATGTAAAAAGTAAAAAGACAATATATAATGATATCAATATAAAACTCTATAATTTATATAATTTTTTTAAAAAAATGGATAGTGAAAATATTTTAAAACAAATTTATAAAATAATTGAGAAATATGATTTGTCTATTGTTAGTAAGTATGGATATGAATTTTATAAATGTGATAGCTCTAAAGGGTTGAGTAAGTATAATAAAAATGGCTATTTAAAGCTTAGAAATGATTTTAATATAGAAAATAATACATCTTTTGACTATTATATAATGTTTTATGTGATGATTGTTTATGCATTCAATAATCAAATCCGATTTAATTCAAAAGGTAATTTTAATTTACCTGTTGGAAAACGAGATTTTAATACTAAAATGGAGCAAAAACTTATTAATTTTATTAAAAGAATACAAGAACAAAATTGTTATTTTTCTTGTATTGATTTTAGAAATTTTAATATTCAAAATTTAGAAAAAAATGATTTTGTTTATATTGATCCACCTTATTTAATTACTTGTGCAACCTATAATGAAAATAGTAGTTGGAATGAGAATGATGAAAAAGACTTGCTTGATTTTTTAGAAAAATTAGACAATCAAAATATAAGATTTGCTCTTTCAAATGTTTTATCTAGTAAAGGAAAAACTAATGAAATATTAAAGCATTGGTTAAAAAATAAAAAATATAAAGTTCATCATTTAAAACATAAATATTCAAATTCTAATTATCAAATTAAAGATAAAAATTTTACAAGTGATGAGGTATTAATTATTAATTATTAGGAATAAAATGGAAAATTTTAGATATAAAAGTTATTGCTGGAGTTTAGGAACTACAAGTTTTAGAACTGAGAATTTTAATAAAAATATTGAACTTCAATTAAAATTACTTAATGATTTTTGGCAACTACCAAAAAATATAGGACAAGAATGGATAGGTAATAGAATTTTACAATCTAATTACTATGATTTTTTAAAAGACAATGGTTTTGTTATTGGAGTTGCAAATAATAAGGATAAAGATGCAAGACAAAAAACTTCAGGGCTTGTTGATATAGGGTTAATTGATAATAATAGAAAATTAACAGAAGTAGGGTATAAACTTTTACAAGTCAGTGAAAGCAGAGATTTTAGTACAGATAATCTTTTGCAAATTTCAAAAGATAGTTTTATATATTTAAAACAACTTTTGAAAACTAATATTACTATAGAAAATGAATGTGTTAAACCTTTTATAATTGCACTTTATCTACTTAATAAACATCAATTTTTAGAATATGATGAATTTGTATATCTTCTTCCACTTTGTACGAATAAAAAATATACAGAACAAATTTTAACACAAATTTCATATTTAAGAAATGATAAAATAAATATAGATGATATTATTATAAATCGTTTAATGGAAATGGAAAATTACCAAGAAGCATTGAAATGGTTTTTAGCTTCAAAACAAATTAACAAAGATGTAATTTGTAAAATAGGAATGAATAGAAAAAGTCCAAGTTATGATTTAGATTATTTTGAAGTTTATGAAATATTAAAAGCTATATTTTTACAGAAACAAAAAGATGAAAATTCATTGATAAAGTTATATAACATTATAAGAAAATTAAAATTAAAAAACTTATGGGGCAAATTTATTTTTACTACTAAAATAACTACAAAAAAGATAAAGAAAGAGCTTTGTAATGTTTTAAATCCTAGTATTTTTGATAAAGTTTCTAATGAGGATGAATTTAAATTAGCTTTTTTTAAAGTGTTGCATTTATTAAAAGCAAAAGCTACTCTTAGAGATTATGCTGATTTAAATCGACGTTATTTAGGGCTTAGCAATATATTCTTATTTAGAAATAATAAAGTTGAACTTGACATAATTCCAAAATATTTTTTTAAAACAGTAATAGAAGATTTATATAAAAATGCATTTATCTCAGATAAAAATTTATATAAAGACTGCGAATTAAATGAAATTTCATCATTTTTTGTGTCAACCGATAATATTATTATAGATTCTATAAATAGTGAGTTTGGACTTAATATTTCAACACTTGATGATGCAATGAGTGAGTATGAAAAGCAAAGATATAAAAGATTTAACAAGTTAATTGATGAAAAATTTAATGATGAAAAACTTATAGAATTATTAAATAATCTTGAAATAAGAAAAGATGAAATAATAAAAGAGTATATTACAAATAATGCTGATATTCCTACTATATATGAATATTTATTAGGTATTATATGGTACAAAATAAGTGCAAGAAAAGGTAAAATTTTAGATTATATGAAATTATCCATGGACGCAGATTTTCTTCCTATATCTCATGCAGGCGGTGGCGAAGCAGATATTGTTTATGAATACGAAGAAAATGAATTTTATCCACAACATACTTTGCTTCTAGAAGCAACACTCACAGATAAAACAAATCAACGAAGAGCAGAAATGGAACCTGTTTCAAGACATTTGGGACAGCATCTTTTGGCAACAAGAAATATAAATTCTTATTGTGTTTTTTCAACTACACATTTAGACATAAATGTTTTAAGTGATTTTAGAAATCGTAAAAATTCTACATATTATGATACTTGTGATAGTACAAATAAAATTAAAGGAATGAAA
Source organism: Campylobacter sp. CNRCH_2015_1657 (assembly GCF_025772685.1). Taxonomy (NCBI): domain Bacteria; kingdom Pseudomonadati; phylum Campylobacterota; class Epsilonproteobacteria; order Campylobacterales; family Campylobacteraceae; genus Campylobacter; species Campylobacter sp. CNRCH_2015_1657. Next base: position 146,791 of record NZ_JAKMSO010000003.1, read on the forward strand.
ATTATACCTTTGGAAACAATTGAATTAAAAAATATCATAAAAAATAATAAAAAATATAGTGAACTTTATTCTTTATTTGATGAAGCATATAAGACTAATTTGGATGAATTGGATGCTGATGAATGGTATGTAAAATATATAAAAGATAAACTAAAAAATTAAATTCATAGATCCAATCAAAAGAAATAAAAAATGGTGGCTCCGATTGGACTTGAACCAACGACCACCACCATGTCAAGGTGGTGCTCTACCAACTGAGCTACGGAACCTTAAAAAAACAAAAATTATATAAAAATATTTTTACATTGTGCTTAAAATCACTTTTTAATTTTTTTCATATCATTTAACCATAAATCTAGCTGTGCTTCAAAACCTATACCTTTGCTATGATAAAATTTCAAATCTTTTTCTAGATATCTTTGCTTAACCCATCCTCCAAAATCATGCGGATAAAGGTAGTTTTTTCTTTGTGGGTTATTATTATCAAGATAAGGAAGTATTTTTAATGCAGGATTATTTTGTACATAATTTAGTGCTTCATTTATAGCAAGATAGCTTGAGTTTGACTTAGGCGAACTTGCTAAAAATACCACACATTGAGCTAAGATGATCCTAGCTTCAGGATAGCCTATGTTTTTTACTGCTATGAGTGTGCTTGTGGCTAGGTTAAGTGCTTGTGGGTTTGCATTTGAGATATCTTCACTTGCAAATATCACTAATCTTCTAGCGATGAAATCCGCACTTTCACCCCCATCAATTAACCTCGCAAGATAATATAAACTCGCATCCACATCACTTCCTCTTAAACTTTTTATCATAGAACTAGCTAGTCTATAGTGTGTATCTTTACTTGAAGTGCCATCGCTTAAAACATTTGCTCTTAATTTTTTTAAAGTTTCAAGTGTGATATGAGTGCTATCTAAAGCCAAAGCAAACTCACATAAATTTAAAAAGCTTCTTGCATCATTTGCACTAGAAGTGATTAAAAAGTCTTTAGCATCATCATCGATTTTACATTGGAGTTTTTCTTGCACTTTTGTGGCAAGTTTTTCTAAGTCTTTATACTCTAAACCTTTAAATTCAAAAAGCATACTTCTGCTTCTTATGCCTGAAGTTAAAGTAAAGTAGGGGTTTTCAGTGCTTGCGCCTATGAAAAGGCATTTTTGATTTTCCAAAGGGATTAAAAGCATTTCTTGCTGGGTTTTTGAAAGCCTATGTACCTCATCAATAAATATCAAAGGTTTATATAAAGAATTTTCATAATTACTTAGTATTTTTCTAAGTTCTTCAAGTTTAAAATTCCCTCCATCAAACTCATAAAAGTCTAGTTTATACTCATACGCTATTGCTCTTGCAAAAGAAGTCTTCCCGCAACCTGCTGGGCCAAAAAATACACTATGAGGGAGTTTTGAAACTTGTATGAATTTTTTAAAAATTTCTACTAAATTTTCTTGTCCTAAAACCTCATCTAAAGTTTTAGGACGAAAAGTTAAGCTTAAATTTGTCATTGTGGATTTATGGTAAGTCTTTCACCATTAATGATAGTTGTAACATCACTTTTATTAGAATCATCATAGATAAAATCAAGCATATAAGAGCCATTATTATCTACGAAATAAGTATCAAAATTTGCAAAATCAGGCCAAATTTGACTAGGAAGAATTTCTGTGTTTGCATGAAATTGTGATTTTATATTGTTTTCAGTGAAAATAGTTTGTCCATTTGCGTCAAATTTTTTACCTTCTTTTTCAAAACTTAGATTATTTAAGATGATTTGTGGGTTTGCTTTTAAAAACTGACTTGCCAAAAGCATCATAGAAAAAATATCAGTGTTTGAATTTTGCATTAAGCTATCATAAGCTTTTTTAGAAAGATTATTAAAATCCATATCTAAATTAATATTATTTAGCATAAAGTTTTCATTTGCAAGATTAAATTTAGCTAAATCTAGTTTTAAAACACTATCATAATCGTTTTGAGTATTTTGAGCTGTTTTTGCAAAAATTTTTAATTTATCAAAGTCAAAAGCAATAGAACTTATAAAACTAGCACTATCAATGCTTATATTTTGCTCACTATTTCTACTAGGACTAAAGATATCATTAAAGCTTAATTTTTGTATAGGAAATTCAGAAATTTTGATATTTTTTGCTTCTAATTTTTCTTTATGAGATAGTTGTTCTAATAAAACATAACCTAGATTAAGTTCCATATTTTTTACAAATTCATCAGAACCTATAATCTTAAATGATGTATTGTTTAAAACTAAATTTGTATCATTGCGTGTGAAATTAATATCATTTATTTTTGCATTGATGTTAATGTCACCACCTTTGACGCTAACTAAGATTTTAAAGATTTCTTCGTTTGGAAAAATGCCTTTTAAGTCTTCATTTTCATTTAAAATAGAAACGATAGCATTATTACTTGCAAAAAAATTATTGGAAAAATCCACATTCACTTTAAAACTATAAGGTAAATCATTAAGTGTAGCTATAAAACTTCCTTTGGAATTTAAAAGTCCTTTAGTGTAATTAGTATCTTCAACATTATAATATGCTGTATCTTGACTCATTTGTGCAAAGATTTTTTCATTGATTGAGTTAATATAAGAAGCTGAGGTAAAAAACCCTATAACTAGTAAAATTACTACTACAACCCCTGCGATGATTTTTTTCATTCATTTTCCTTAAGTGAAATTTTAAAAATTATATATTTTTATTACTAACTAATGCTTATAAAATTCTCACATTTATACATTACTTAACTTTTTTACTTATAATTGCACTATTTAAAATCAAAGGTAAAAAAAATGAAACTTTTTGGAACAGATGGAGTACGCGGTAAAGCGGGGGAGTTTTTGGATTCATTTTTAGCAATGCGTTTGGCTATGGCTGCTGGAATTTATTTTAAAGACAAAGCCCTTACAAACAATATCTTAGTAGGAAAAGATACAAGAAGAAGTGGTTATATGATAGAAAATGCTATCGTTTCAGGACTTACTTCTATAGGTTATAATGTTATAGAAATAGGCCCTATGCCAACACCTGCTATTGCGTTTTTAACTGAAGATATGCGTTGTGATGCAGGGATTATGATATCAGCTTCACACAATCCTTACTATGATAATGGCATTAAATTTTTTGATGCACACGGAAATAAACTTGATGAGCAAGCAGAAGCAAAAATAGAAGAAATTTATTTTAATGATAAACTCATAGAAGAAGCAAGAACAACAAAATCACAAATTGGTCAAGCAAAAAGAATTGATGATGTGATAGGAAGATATATTGTTTCTATAAAAAATTCTTTTCCTAAAGAGCTGACTTTAAAGTCTTTACGCGTTGTGTTAGATGTGGCTCATGGAGCTTCTTATAAGGTAGCACCTACGGTTTTTAAAGAACTTGGTGCAGATGTGATTGTGATCAATGATAAGCCAAATGGTTTAAATATCAATGAAAATTGCGGGGCTTTACATCCTTTAAATTTAGCTTTAGAGGTAAAGAAATTTAGAGCAGATGTGGGTTTTGCTTTTGATGGGGATGCGGATCGTTTGGTTGTTGTGGATGAAAAAGGCGAAGTAGCTCATGGAGATAGTCTTTTGGGTGTTTTAGCTTTATTTTTGAAAAAACAAGGCAAGTTAAAATCAAGTGTAGTTAGCACTATAATGAGCAATGGTGCTTTAAAAGAGTTTTTAACTAAACATAAAATCACACATGAAACTTGCAATGTAGGCGATAAATATGTACTTGAAAAACTCAAAGAATGCGGTGGAAATTTTGGTGGTGAGCAGAGTGGGCATATTATCTTTAGTGACTATGCAAAAACTGGAGATGGTTTGGTAGCTGCTTTACAATTTAGTGCTTTAATGCTAAGTGAAGCAAAAAGTGCAAGTGAAATTTTAAATCAAGTTAAACCTTACCCACAGCTTTTGCATAATCTTAAAATTTCAGAGAAAAAAGACTTAAGCAAGCTTGCAGGCTTAGAAGAGTTGAAAAAAGATTTAGAAAAAAAAGGAATTGCTAGTTTGTTTAGGTATTCAGGTACAGAAAATTTAATACGCTTATTACTTGAAGCAAAAGATATTAAGCTTTTAGAAAAAGAAATGAAAGCTGTTGAAAGCTTTTTTATGAAAGCATTGAATGCTTAAAATTTTATCTTTAAAATTTTGGCTTGTTTTTGCTTTAGTTTTTATACTAGATCAAGTAAGTAAGTATTTGTTTTTGCAAGGGCTTGAATATAAGGGTGAAATTTTTGATTTAGTTTTAACCTATAATACCGGTGTAGCCTTTTCAATGTTTGCATTTTTAGGAGAGTATTTAAAATACATACAACTTGTTTTTATTTTGGCTTTGTTTGTGTATTTGCTTTATCAAAAAGAATTTTTTAAAACACATTTGATCGCTTTTGCTATTATGCTATCTGCTGGGTGTTCAAATTTACTTGATCGCTTTGTGCATATAGGTGTGGTGGATTTTGTATTTTGGCATAAGTGGTTTGAATTTGCTGTGTTTAATTTAGCTGATGTGATGATAAACATTAGTGTAGCTTTGATTTTAATAAAAGAAATTTTTAATAAAAAAGGAGAAAAATGTTAGATTTTTTAACTGACTGGTATTTGTGGATTAAAATGGTGCATTATTTAGCTTTTGTTTCTTGGATGGCTGGATTGTTTTATTTACCAAGACTTTTTGTCTATCATACAGAGCATAAAGATAATAAAGGCTTTGTAGAAGTGGTAAAAATTCAAGAAAGAAAATTGTATTTTTATATCCAAACTCCTGCGATGATAGTAACTTTAATAAGTGGAAGTTTGATGTTGCATGTAAATAAAGTTTTGATGGTTGGATCAGGATTTATGCATGCTAAATTAACCTGTGCTTTGCTTTTGATTATTTATCATTTGCAAAATTATTATTATTTAAAACAACTTCAAAATGATACTTGCAAAAAGAGTGGGAAATTTTTTAGAGCTTATAATGAAATTCCAACGATATTATTTATAATTATCGCTATTATGATGGTGGTAAGACCATTTTAGTAAAAAGCCTTTAAAGGCTTTTTATCCTTTAAACTCCATACTTTTAAAATCAAGTGGATCAACATTTTCTTGCATGATATTAATGTGTTCTTTATCTTGTAAGCGTTTATTATCTCTAAATACAGCACGCACTAAATCCATACCAGTGTAAAAATCTTTCATTAATACCATAAACAAATAACGCCCAAATTCACTTGTGTGTAAAGTATTATTTTCTTTTTTTATAGCTTTACTTAGCTTAAGACCTAAAAGCTCTATAAAAAGATCTTTTTCTAAATTGCAATCTAAAGTTTTGTTAAATTTATCAATCTCGATTTTACCTGCAAACATTTCAGTTAAAAAGACATATTTGATGATTTCTTTTCTGCTAAAATTAGCTTTAGCAATATTTGCATTTTGTTTTTCTTTTATGAGTTTAGAATAATCATTTAAATTAAAAGCATTGATTAAAAGCTCTCCATCTAAAAAGCTAAAAGCCCCACTTCCTACACCCAAATACTCATGATGGCTACTTACATACTCATCATTAAAGCTACTTTTTTCTAAAGAAAATGACCATGCATTATTTCTTTCATAATCTTTGAAAAAATCTATAATGATTTTATAAAACTCAAATTCATTATCTTTAAAACTTACTCCTAGAGTTTTTGCGATATTATCTTTTGTGAGGTTTGATTTCATTAAAGGATAAGTTGTGATTTGTTGAGGTTTTAAATTTTTGGCTATTTCTAAATCATTGAGTAATTGCTCTTTAGTTTGAGAAGGAAAGTTAAAAATCAAATCAAGACTCATAATAGGAAGCACACCTATAGCTTTAGAAAGCTTTTCTTGAAGCTCTTTGCTTGAACCAAATTTATGATACCTTGCTACTTTTTTTAAAGTATCATCATCAAAACTTTGTATACCACAACTTAAACGATCTATAAGCCCTTTAAACATTTCTAGCTTTTTAGGTTCGATATGATTAGGATCGCTCTCGCAAGAAATTTCTTTAATATTAAATAATTTTTTGCAAAGTTCTAAAGTTTTAGCAAGTTCTTCTTCGTTGATCAAAGTAGTACCACCACCCACATACATAGAAGTAAAATCAAATCCTTTGTCTTTGATTTGTTTGATTTCTTCTCTTAAGCTTTCAAAATATCTTTTTGCTAAATCTTCACTATAATAATACTTATGAAAACTACAATATGGACAAAAAGTATGGCAAAATGGTATATGAGCATAGAGCATATAAGATTTTTTTGGATTAACTTTTTTTTCTTGTCCTTCTTTTAAAAGTTTTACATCAAAACCATTCTCTAAAGATTTTTGCATGGCTTTATGTGAGTAAGAAAGAGCTAAGTTTTGTAAAAAATTCATATTTTTCCTAAAAATTTCATTTTGTAGTTATTTAAAAAGACTATAATTGTATCATATTTTTACAAAGGCTTTATAATGAAAAATATTTTTATAGCATTTTTTGTATTTTTATTAGGGCTTATAAGCGTGTCAAATTCTGCACCTTTAGATGAAATTTTTCAAGATATTAATGTTTCAGGTAATATGCGTTATCGTTTTGAGCATAATAGCCCAAAAGATAGAGGAAATAATAATTTTAATCAAAGAATTCAAATTCAAATGCATTAACAACTAAGCCTTAAAGGCTCAGTTGTTATAAAAGTTTTCTTTTAAGTTTTCTTCCATAGTTTTGATATTTTCTTTTGATTCTTCTTTAGCGTTAAATCCACCACCAAAGGCTTTCATAACATCTACAATGGAATTTGCAAGCTCGTAAGATGAGTTAGTGTAAGAAAGTTTAGCATTTAGGTAATTTCTTTGATCTTGTAAAAAATCAGCTAAATTAATCACGCCATTTTCATATCTTAAGGTAGAAATTTCATAAATTTTACTTTGAGCTAGAAATAAATTTTTATAATTTTGCTCATTTTCATAATAGCTTTGGCGGTTAAATAAAGCAAGTCTTATTTCCCCAAAGGCCGTTTTTAAGGTATTTTCATATTGTAAAAAAGCTTCATCTTTGGTAAGTTTTGCGATATTAACATTATTCATAATCTCACCCCAATGAAAAATCGGCATTGCAAAATTTCCAGCTACATTCCAAGTATTGCTTCCATGTTTAACTAAAAGATCTAAATCATTACTTTGAAAACCCAAAAGTCCTGTTAAAGAAAGGTTTGGTAAAAATGCAGTTCTAGCTACTCCAACAAGATAGTTTTTTTCTTCTAAAATTTTTAAACTAGCTTGTATATCAGGTCTTTGAAGTAAAATTTCACTACCAATACCTTCAGGTATGCTAAGCTCGTATTGTCCTATTTTTTTATACTCTATGCTATTATAAAGTATATCATCAATATCATTTGAAGTTAAGATTTTTAAAGCTTTGGTATTAGCTTCTTTTTGAATTTTAGCATTTGTGAGTAAAACTCTTGAATTTTCAAGTTCAGCTTTAAATTTGTTAAGCTCATACTCACTAATTACTCCAAGTTTAAAATGCTCTAATTTTAACTCATAAGTTTTTTGATAACTTTGGGTTGTTTCTTCTAAAATTTTTACTTGCTCACTTAAGCTTGCTAGATTAAAATAAGTTTTTACTACATTAGAGATTAAGCTTAATCTTGCACTTTCATAGTCAAACTCACTAGCTTGTAATTTTGCTTTTGAAGCATTATAAGTATCTTTGTATTTACCCCATAAATCTACTTCATAACTTAAATTTAAACCCATATTAAAATCATTGCCATAGACAAATTCATTACTTTTGTTGCTTGGAGCATTGATACTAGTTTTTGCTCTTGCTCCGCTAGCACTTCCATCTAGTTTAGGAAGCAGATCGCTTCTTGCTATACCTAAAGCCTCATAAGCTTTTTGTAAATTCATATATGCAATTTGCAAGTCGTTATTGTTTTTTAAAGCTTGATCGACTAAGGTGTTTAAATAATTATCATCAAAAGCTTTCCACCATTGTTTGTTAATGCTGATGTTTTGATCTAAGCTTTTAGTGTAATTTACATCTTTAATTTCTAAATTTGGTTTTAAACTGCAAGCTGTTATTAAAAAACAACTTGCAAAAATTATTAACTTACGCATTGATTTTACCTCTTTTTTTATCAAGCCATTTATTAAAACTTTCTAGTAAATAGAAAAATAAAGGTACAAAGAAAATGGCTATAGTAGAAGCTGCTATCATGCCACCTATAATACCTGTACCTATCGCATGGCGGCTTGCACTTCCTGCTCCATATGCAAAGAAAAGCGGTAAAATACCACAAATAAATGCCAATGAAGTCATTACAATAGGTCTAAATCTCAATTTTGCTGCACTAATAGAAGCTTCAAAAATACTCTTTCCTTTTTTAAGATGCTCTTCCATAGCAAATTCAACAATCAAAATGGCATTTTTAGCAGAAAGGCCTATTAAAAGTAAAAGTCCCGTTTGAAAATATATATCATTTTCTAATCCTCTAAGCCATACAAAAAGCAAAGAACCAAATACTGCAAAAGGCACAGCCGTAATTACTGCTAAAGGCATGAGCCATCTTTCATATTGTGCTGCTAGAATTAAAAATACAAATAATAGTCCTAGCATAAATGCTATTTGTCCAGCACCGCTACTTGTAACTTCTTGATAAGCTGAACCTGACCAAGCAATAGAATAATCCTCTCCTAAAGTTTCTTTTGCCACTTGTGCAATTGCATCAATGGCTTGTCCTGAAGTATAGCCAGGAGCAGGATCGCCTTGCACTAAAGCCGATGGAAACATATTAAAGCGTTTTACATCATCAGGACCAACACTTCTTTGTAATGTTAAAATGCTATCTAGAGCTATCATAGAACCATCTTTTGATCTAACAAAGATGTTTTTTAAAGCATTTTGAGTATTTCTAAAATCTCCAATTGCGCTTATATTTACACGATAATTTTTTCCAAGCATAGAAAAATCATTTACATAATAAGTTCCTATGGTGGCATTTAGAGTGCTAAATACATCAGCTAAATTTAAACCATAAAGTTTTACTTTATCGCGATCAATTTCTAGTTTTAATTGCGGAAAATTAGTATCAAGCGTTGTTCTTACATTGTGAAGTTCGGGACGCTTGTTTGCTGCTTCAACTAATTTATTTACATCAACTTGAATTTGATCATAACTTTTTCCGCTACGATTTTGTGCATACATCTCAAAACCACCAGTTAAGCTTAAACCTTGGATTGGTGGTGGATTAACAAAGAAAGTTTGAAAATTTGGATTTAAGAAGTATTGTTTGTTATAAGATCCAACTAAATCAAAACTACTAATATCTCTATCATCCCAATTTTTCAAATTAACAAACATTGCACCAGAATTTTCTTTTAAAGAACCTGTAAAAAGATCATAGCCTATAAGTCCTACCACATTAGTTACATTCTCATTTTTGCGGATTTCTTCTGCCATAGCATCCATTGATTGAGTAGTTCTATTAAGTGAAGATGCTGCGGGTAGATTGACAATAGTTAAAAAGTTTCCTTGATCTTCATTTGGAACAAGTGAATTTGGAACAAGTTTGAAAAGTCCATATAAACCACCCAAAAAGATTGCAAAAATTAACATAAAACGCACTGTTCTTTTAAGTATATAAGCCACACCAGCGCCAAAAACTTCGGTAGACCAATCAAAAATATCATTAAATTTTTTCACAAAATAAAAAGGTTCACCTTCATTTCTTCTTAAAAAAATTGCACATAAAGAAGGAGTTAGTGTTAAAGCTACAAAGCCTGATATAGTAACAGATATTGCTAAGGTTATGGCAAATTGTTTTTGAATTTCTCCCACAAAACCTGATATAAATGAAACGGGTATGAAAACCGCACAAAGTACAAGAACTATAGAAACAACAGGTGCAGCAACTTCATCCATAGCTTTAATAGCTGCTTCTTTTATGCTTATATTTGGATCTTCATGCATAATTCTATCGATATTTTCAACTACTATAATTGCATCATCAACAACAATACCAATAGCCAATACTAAGGCAAAAAGCGTAAGTAGATTGATACTAAAACCTAAGACATATAATCCTGCAAAAGTTCCCAAAATAGAAACAGGAACAGCAATCATTGGTATAATAGTTGAGCGGAAATTTTTTAAGAACAAATACATTACAATTACAACTAAAATTAATGCTTCAAAGAAAGTTTTTACCACTTCTTTAATGGAAGCTTTAATAAATATAGTTGTATCATAAGGCACTTTATAAGTTAATCCTTCAGGGAAATTTTTAGAAAGTTCTTCAAATTTTTTCTGCACTAATTCTGCTGTATTTACAGCATTTGCTCCGGTTTGTAAGAAAATCAAAATAGGAGTAGCGTCATTTCCGTTTAATCTACCTTTAAAAGTATATTCTCTTGATCCTAAAGAAACTTCGGCTACATCTTTAAGTCTTAAAAAAGAGCCATCACTATTTGCTCTTATGATAATATCTTCAAATTCTTTAGTATTTTTTAATCTTCCTTGCATAGTTACTGAATACACATAAGGAGATCTTTCCACCACAGGTTCTTGACCTATCTTACCAGTAGCATATTGAGCATTTTGCTCGCTAATTGCAGCAATAACATCAGTTGCAGTAACTTGATATTTGTTTAATAAATCAGGATTAAGCCAAATTCTCATAGAATAATTTCTTGCACCAATAGCTACGGCATTACCCACACCAGGAACCCTAGCAAGATCATCTAAAATATTTAATGCAGCATAATTATACACTTCGAGTGAATCCATAGAGCCATCAGGAGAATATAAAGTAGCAACTTCTAATATACTTGAACCGGTTTTTCTTACACTAACACCAGTTTTTTTAACATCTTCGGGTAGTTTTGCCATAGCAGCTGAAATTCTATTATTAACATCAACTGTTGCTTGGTCAGGATCTGTACCTATATTAAAATATACACTTAAGCTCATATCTCCTGAAGAGCTTGAAGTTGAATCCATATAAATCATATTTTCAACCCCATTGATTGCATCTTCAAGAGGAATAGCCACCGTTTGAGCCACCGTTTGAGCATCAGCTCCTGAGTAAGTTGCACTTACCTTAACAACGGGTGGAGTTAAGGAAGGATATTGCTCCACGGGTAAAGAATAAAGTCCTATAATACCTGCTAAAGAAATGATAATAGCTACAACAGAAGCAAATACAGGTCTTTCTATAAAGAATTTAGAAAACATTATTTATTCTCCATTACGCTAACACTTGCACCAGGACGGATTTTTTTGAAGTTATTTAAAATCACTTTATCCCCATTTTTTAAGCCCTTATCAATAATTGCTTTATCAGAAGTTTGATAAATAACATTAACAATAGTTTTAACTACTTTTCCATCTACAAGGGTATAAACATAAGTAGCACTATCATCTTGCAAAAGCGCAACTTGAGGAATTTCAAAACCATCTTTTTGAACAAAACCACCAACATGAACATTTGCGAATGAGCCAGGCATTAAGTTTGAATTGTTGTTATCAAAAATAGCTTTTGCTTTTACTCCACCACTATGAGTATCTATAACGCTATCTACGAAATATAATTTTCCATTGAAAAGTTCTCCACCAACATTAGCTTGCGCTTGGATATTTTCTAATTTCCAATTGCCGCTTTGAATATTTTTATTCATATTGATTTTATCTACATCAGAAATATAAAAATCTGCAAAAATTGGGTTAATGTTTGTAATGCGTACAAGTTCAGTAGACGAAGCATTTACATAATCACCCACATCCATTAACGCATCACCTAAAATTCCATCAAAAGGAGCACTTACTATGGTGTATTTTAAGTCTAATCTTGCATTAGCAAGTTTTGCTCTAGCGCTTTCTAGATTAGCTTTTGTAGAGTTAAATTTAGCCAAACTTGCATCAAATTCTTTTTGTGAAATAGCATTTTTTTCTATTAAAATACTATCTCTTTTAAAATTTTTTTCAGCATCATCAAAATTAGCTCTTGCTACCAAAGCTTCTCCATAAGCCATATTTACACTTGCTTGGTATTTGTCAGGTTCTATAAGAAAAAGCTTATCGCCTTTTTTTACAGCTTGACCACTTTTGAAGTATTTTGCTTTGATTTCACCGCTTACTTTAGGTTTGACTACTACATCTAATTCAGTACTTAATCTCGCAGGATAAGTAAATTCTAAAGGTAAATTAGCGCTTTGCATAGTCATAATACTAACAGGTTGAGGAGGGAGTTGTTTAACTTGTGCATTTTTATCATCTGAACATGCTATAAAGATAAGAGAAGCACAAGCTAGAGTTAAAAGTTTTGTTTTCATTTGTTTCCTTAAGTTATTTATTTAGCTAAATAAAAAGTAATTTATATTACAAAATTAATAAATACTATTTTATCAATCTTTAGTTAATTAAAATTAACAAGACCTTGAGTAAAAAGCTTTACGATTTTTTTTGCATGGCTTTGTTGTTCTTTTTTATTCATTGAAACTTTATTTTCAAAAGTACTTTGTATAAAAAATGTCCCTCTAAGCATAGCGCAAAAAGTATAACTTAAAAATTCAGCATTTTGAGCTAAAATTTCATTTTCTTCTTCAAATCTTTTTCGAAGAACATATTCTACTTCTTTTCTATTGCTTCCTTTAAACCATTTTCCAAAATCAAATTTTTCATTATAAATTTCAGAATACAAAAGTCTTACTATAGCTATAGTTTTGGTGTCGTTAAAAATCCCTAAATAAGCTTTTGCAAATTGATATAAGAATTCTTCTAAATTAGCATCAGGTGAAAGTCGCATATTTTTTTTTAAAATAGCTAAAAAATGATTTTCTGCAAAATCATTTAAAACCGCTTCAAATAAACCTTCTTTACTTTTAAAATGCTCATATACGCAAGAAAAAGATCCACCAGCTTGTTTGATAATATCTTTAAGATTAGTTGCTTCGTAGCCATTTTTTAAAAATGACTCCGCGGCGATTTGTTTGATTTTTTCAAGCCTTGCTTGAGATTTTGAAGAAATTCTTTTTTTCATTTTAGTATTTTTTATGCTCTATGATAGAATTTTTAGGATATACAAAATTACTCTCGCGTAATATGACAATATTTTTATCATCAAGCGCATAGGCTTTGATGGTTAATGGTATTACAGTGTCTTTTCTATCATTATCGGCTAGTTTTTTAGTAGCTTTTAAAACAACTATATGTTTATCTTTTTCGCCAGCTTTTAGTTTAAAAGATTTTTTAGGTCTAATGATTTCTAAGCCATCTTCAATGCCTTGTAATTTCACATCAAAATAATACTCATGAGTTTTATTATCGGTGTTTTGAAATAAAAATACATAAGCATTACTAATAATTAATTCTCCATCATGGGTTTTTCTGATTTGATAAAGCTCGCTAGAACGGTTGATATTTAAAAGCATATTTTCTTTTTTACTTCCCATTAAAACTAAAGCCACAAAAACACCACATAAAACAACTAAATATCCAATAGTTCTAAATCTAAAATATTTTACTTTTTCCCTTGTTTCAATAGCTTTTGCACTAGTCCAATTAATTAAGCTAGGACGATTAAATTTGGCTTGAACTTTTGAACAAGCATCGGCACATTCAAGACAATTAATACACTCAAGTTGCATTCCTTGGCGTATATCTATATGTGTAGGACAAATTTTTACACAGGCTTCACATCCTATACATTCACCTTGTGGTGGCTTTTGATAAAGTTTGGTATGTCCATCATAAATCATACCTCCTCTTTTATCATCATATATTACTTGAACGGTGTTATTATCAAACATTACAGATTGAATTCTTGCATAAGGACATACATAAACACAAAATTTTTCACCCAAATATACTATATCAAAAGTAAAAGCCAAAGAAGCACAAAATAAAATCCCTAAAAGCAATAAATGATCAGCAGGATTTTGAATGTATGTAAAAAAATCTTCAGGTGGTACAAAATACCATAAAAATGCACTCATCATTAACAATGAAAAAAGATAAAAAATCACAATACTTAAAGCTTTTTTGACGAAAAATCCACTGACTTGCTTTTGTTTATTTGCTGTGCTTTTATGAATTTTAAAGATTTTTGTTTGTAAAAGATCTCTATAAATAACTCTAGCAATAGTTTGAGGACAGCTCCAAGCACACCAAATTCTTCCTGCTAAAGTAGTAACAAAAAGTATAGTTAAAAACATACCCATGATAACAAAAGGCATTAAATACAGCTCTTGAGTATCAAAAGCGATAAAAAATAAATTAAGTTTTTTATGATCAAAGCTTAATAAAAAGAAATGATTTCCATTTATTTTTATAAAAGGTAGTGCTATAAAAATGATCATAGAAATGATATAAGCTATATATCTTTTTTTAGTATAGTTTGTGATGTGAGCATTCATTTTATTTTCCTTAGAAATATTTCTTTATATTGTAGTATTAGAAAAATTAAATCAAACTTTGTCTTAATTAATAATTTATATTTAATTTTTATTTATATAATTATTACAAAAATAAGTTTTCTTTTCAAGAAAATTATGATATAATCTTTATTTTAAAATTTATTTAAAGAAAGGTGGTGAGGGTCGTGCCAGGAATCAAGGTACATCCTAATGAGTCTTTTGATGAAGCGTATAGAAAATTCAAAAAGCAAGTAGATAGAAATCTAGTTGTTACTGAAGTTCGCGCTAGAAGATTTTTTGAGCCTATGACTGAAATTCGCAAAAAACAAAAAATTTCAGCACGCAAAAAAATGCTTAAAAGACTTTATATGCTTAGACGCTACGAGTCAAGACTCTAATACCAAAAAGCCGAGAAATCGGCTTTCTTCGTTAAAATATTTATGTTTTTTTGGATTATAATTATTCATTTTTTCGGACTTATTTTACCAGGACCTGATTTTTTCTTAGTAAGTTCATATGCATTAAGAGAAGGGGTTAAAAGTGCTTTAAAGGCAAGCTTGGGAGTAAGTTTAGCTGTTAGTATATGGATTATACTTTCTATACTCGGATTAAATGTCGTTTTTCATAAATTCCCATTTTTACAAATTATACTATCAAGTTTTGGAGCATTTTATCTTTTGTATTTATCTTTTAAGATTTACAAGAATACAAAAAATGACAAAATTAAAGTTCAAAAAACTTATATATCTGCATTTTTAAGTGGAATGATTACAAATTTATCTAATCCTAAAGCAATTTTTTATTTCGCCAGTGTTTTTGCAAGTTTTGATTTTACACAAATGCGATGGATGTTGATAGTCTTGATATTTGTTTTGATTTTAGAAACTATAATTTATTTTTCTTTGATTTCTTTATTATTTTCTAAACCATTTATGGTAAGAATTTATCAAAAGAATTTAAAACTTATTGATTATCTAAGTGCTTTTATATTTTTTGTTTTTGCTGTGTTTATTTTAAGTAGTAATTTAATGACTATGATAAACTAAAACAATTAATTTTTATTAATACTTTTTTTGTTAAAATCTTATTAAGTTAAATTTATAAATTTTTATAGGAAAGATTATGAAACACATTAAAACTATACTCAAACTTAGTATGATAAGTGGTATTGCTGCAATTAGTGCAGGTGCTTTAAGTGCATGTAGTAATAATACAAATGATTCTAGCAATAACGCTTTAAGTCAAGCGGCAAATACTCAAGGGGCCTTTGTTATTATTGAAGAAACCGCTCCAAATCAATACAAAATCAAAGATCAATTTCCAAGTGATGAAACTAGGGTAGTCTTAAAACAACTTGATGGAACTGAAAGGGTTTTAAGCAAAGAAGAAATGGATAAATTAATCCAAGAAGAAGCTGCTAAAATAGACAATGGTACTTCAAATTTAACAAATCCAAACAATGCTCAAATGAGTAGCGGGGGGCTTTCTTTAGGCGAGACATTGCTTGCGAGTGCGGCTGGAGCTATTTTGGGAAGTTGGATAGGTTCAAAGCTTTTTAACAATCAAAATTTTGCAAATCAACAAAGAGGAGCATTTTCAAATCAAAGTGCTTATCAAAGAAGTGTAAATAGCTTTAATAAAGCAAGTACAAGTGCTACTTCAGGATCAAATGCAAAAAAATCAGGCTTTTTTGGTGGTGGCTCTAAAGCTACTTCAAGCTCTACAAATTCTTTTGGCTCTTAAAAGGTGAAAAAATGAATTTTTTAAAAGTAAATCCTTTAGAAAAATCTTATTTAGAGCAAATAGGTTTTTCATGGCATACGGATAATGATGGAAGTGATTATTTAGATTCTAATTTAGTTTGTGTAAGGGAAGATGAAGCAAATGCATACTATGAAGCAGTTAATGAGCTTTATGATATGTTTGTAGCTGCTGCACAAGAAGTGATTGATAATGATCGTTTTGACGAGCTTGGAATTCCTTTTAATTTGGTTGATGCGATTAAGATGAGTTGGGAAAATGATGTACATTGGCATTTATATGGTAGGTTTGACTTAGCAGGTGGGCTTGATGGTAAGCCTATAAAACTAATAGAATTTAATGCTGATACTCCAACATCTTTATTTGAAAGTGCTATTTTGCAATGGGCTATTTTAAAGCAAAACAACCTAGATGAAAGCTCGCAATTTAATAATATATATGAAGCTTTAAGAGATAATTTTAAGAGACTTATAACCTTAGAAGAAGATGTAAGTGAATTTGAAAAATATTATGAAGGTTGGAAAATATTGTTTTCTTCAATTGCAGGTAGTGATGAGGATATGATTACAACAAAACTTTTAGCACACATTGCTAGTGAAGCTGGTTTTGAGAGTGAATTTTCTTATATTGATGAGGTAGAATTTTCACCCGAAGGAATTTTTAAAAATGATGTAAATTTTGAGTATTTTTTCAAACTCATTCCTTGGGAAAGTATAGCTATAGAAGAGGGTGAACTTGCTATGCTCTTAACTCAAATTATGCAAAATCAAAAAGCAATTATTTTAAATCCTGCTTATACTTTACTTTTTCAAAGCAAGGGTATAATGAAAATTTTATGGGAGCTTTATCCAAATCATCCTTTATTGCTTGAAACAAGTGATGAACCTTTAGTGGGTAAAAAATGTGTTAAAAAGCCTGTTTTTGGTAGAGAAGGAGCAAATGTTTCTATTATAGAGGCTAATGGAGATATAAGTTTTGAAACAAGTGGAGATTATCAAAACAATCGTTTTGTGTATCAAGAATTTGCTGAGTTTAATCAAAATGAAAATGATTATTATCAAGCAGGAGTTTTCTTTGCTTATGAGGGTTGTGGTTTAGGTTTTAGAAAAGGTGGTTTGGTGCTTGATAATTATTCTAAATTTGTAGGGCACATTGTTAAAGGATAAAAAATGAAAATAGTATGTTTAGACGCTGCTACTTTAGGTGGAGCTGATTTAACAGCTTTTGAAAGTATTGGGGAATTTATAAGTTATGAACTTACATCTAAAGATGAGGTTATCTCAAGAATATCTGATGCACAAGTTGTGATGATAAATAAAGTCATCATTGATCAAGAAGTTATAGATAACACCAATTTAAAGCTCATTTTGCAGCTTGGCACAGGGGTAAATAATATAGATGTAGCTTATGCAAATTCTAAAGGTATAATAGTAAAAAATGCAGCTGGGTATTCTACCAAAAGTGTTTTAAGTCATACATTTGCTTTGCTTTTTGCTTTTTTAAATCAAATCCCATATTATGATGGATGGACCAAACAAGGGCTTTGGGTAAAAAGCCCAATATTCACTGATTTTAGTAGAACTTTACATACTCTAACAGGAAAAAAACATGGTATTATAGGGCTTGGAGTTATAGGTAAAGAGGTAGCTAAGGCTTCGCAAATATTTGGAGCAAATGTTTGTTATTATTCTACCTCAGGGGTTAATAATGATGATACATATGAGAAAGTAAGCCTTGAAGAGCTTTTAAAAACTTCTGATGTGATAAGTATCCATGCACCTTTAAATGAAAAAACAAAAAATTTATTAAGCAAGAAAGAATTAATGCTTTTAAAAGATGAGGCCATTTTAATTAATGTAGGTCGTGGTGGGATTATTAATGAAGTAGATTTAGCTCAAATTATGGATGAAAAAAATATTAGAGTAGGGCTTGATGTACTTGAAGTAGAACCTATGGTTGAAAATCATCCTTTGCTTAATATAAAAAATAAAGAAAATTTAATTATCACTCCACATGTTGCATGGGCTAGTGAAGAATCCATACAAAATTTAGTCCAAATCGTATTTAATAATCTTAAGGAGTTTATAGAAAATGGCAAATGAACATAGTTTTGACATTAGTGGGGAAATTGACAAACAAGAGCTAAAAAATGCTTTAGAGCAAGCTAAAAAAGAGCTTGATAGCAGATATGATTTAAAAGGCATTAAAAGTGAAATAGAGCTAAATGAAAAAGAAAGTATTTATAAGCTTACTTGTTCAAGTGAAGCAAAAATTGAAGTGCTAAAAGATATTGTTATTTCAAAACTTATCAAAAGAGGGATTAACCCTAATGGTATTAAAGAGTTAAACAGGGAGAGTGGAGCAAATTTTAGATTGAATTTAAAAGTTAATGATGCCATTGATGCTGATAGTGCTAAGAAGATTAATAAAGCTATAAAAGATAGTAAGCTAAAGGTAACTTCAAGTATTAGAGGCAATGAAATTCGCGTAGTTGGTAAGCAAATTGATGATTTACAAAGCGTGATGAAAATAGTAAAAGAGTTAAATTTAGAACTTAATCTTAGTTTTAAAAACCTTAAATGATAAAGTTACTTCAAATAATTTTTTTGTGTTTTGTGTGTGTTTTTTTAAGCTCTTGTGCTTTAAAAAGTAAAACACAATCACAAAGTGCTTATATTGTTTTAAAAACGCCTCAATTTAGATTTGCTGATTATGGCTTTTTATATGAGGGAAAAAATTTTACAAGTTTAGAACTTTATAGTGCCTCTAAGGCTTTACTTGAGTTAAAAATCATGGATAAAATTTGCATTAATGGTGTATGTTATGCAAAAACTTTTTTTAATAAAAGATTTTTTAATAATGAATATTATGATGATTTTTTGCAAGATTTAATTTACAAAAAACCTATTTTTTATGGGAAAAATAAGCAAATCACTTCTTGTGGTTTTACTCAAAATATTATAAGCAAAAATTATGATATTTTTTATGAGGTTTGTGATAAAAATATGAGTTTTAGTGACAAAAAATCTAAAATTAAATTTAGCATAAAATCAATATAAAGGAAAATATGAAAGATTTAAAACTTTTTCTTAATGATACTTTTAAAAGCAATATTTATAAAAACTTACAATGCAGTGAAGATGAAATTTTAATTTTAAAGCATTTGTGTAAAAATTATTTACAAGCAAATGTAAGTATTAATGCCTATAATCTTCTTAGTGAAGTTTTTAAAAATGATGAATATGAGTATTTAGATCATTTAAAAGATCTTAAAAATCTTATAGAAAAAGGTTTTATTATTCAAATTTTTTCTGATTTTAAATCGAGTAAAAACTCAAGTTTATTTTTAAATTTGTTACAATGCGAGTTAAGTTTAAGTGAGGTTTTTTTACAAATTTTAGAAAATAAAACTATACAAGATTTTATGCAAGATCAAATTTATGAAGATCATATTGCATATTTAAAAGATGAATTTTTTAAAATCGAGCTATATCAAAGATTGCGTTTTTTTGCTAAAAGCTCTCAAAGTAAGAATATTAAAAAAGATATAGCTATATTTGAAGCATATATTAAAGAGCGTTTAAAAAAGAGTAAAATTTCTAATGTTTTGGCAGATATTTTTAAAGAGTATGCTTTAAACGATAAAGAATGTTTGATATTTATTAGTTTATTAAAAGAAGAGTATTTGCTAAATACTGAAAATTCTTATAGTAGAGATTTTAATTTTTTACTTCATTTAATTAGCGAAGATGATGTTCAAAAACAAGAAAACAAAGTCTTACTAGAAGAAGATTCTAAGCTACTTAGTTCAAATCTTTTAGAATATGATGAATTTGTTAATTCTTTGGGTGATATAACTAAGATTTTTTATTTAAGTGATGATATTTTACAAAGAATTATTAATTTTAAAGAACCAAAGAAGAATAAAAAAATTAAACTTCAAAATTTAGTTAAAGAACAAGATATTTTTGAGCTAATTGAGCCAAATATTAATATAGATGATGTTATTATGCCCCAAAGCACTAAAGATCTATTGGAAAGTATATTAAAACAACAAGATAAAAAGGTTTTAGAAAGATTAAATAAATGGGGTATAAAAACAAATAAAAACATAGAAGCTAAGATAATTTTCTATGGTCCTGCTGGCACGGGTAAGACTATGAGTGCGCTAAGTATGGCAAAAGCTATGAAAAAATCTATTTTGAGTTTTGATTGTTCTAAAATTTTAAGCAAATATGTGGGCGAGAGTGAGCAAAATGTAAGAAAAATTTTTGATACTTATAAAGAGCTTTGTCAAACAAGCAAACAAAGTCCTATTTTGCTTTTAAATGAAGCTGATCAATTTTTAAGTACTAGAGTAGAAAGTAGTGGCGGTGCTGATAAAATGCACAATCAAATGCAAAATATTTTTCTAGAACAAATTGAGCGTTTTAGCGGAGTTATCATAGCTACGACCAATTTTTTAGAAAGTTTAGATGTGGCTTTTTCAAGAAGATTTGAATATAAAATAGAATTTAAAAAGCCAAATTACGAACAACGCTTGATGATATGGCAAAAAGCTTTACCTAAAAATGCTAAATTTGATGATAATTTTGATTTAAAAAATCTTGCTTTGTATGAGCTAAGTGGAGCTCAAATTGCTATGGTAGTTAAAAATACAGCTTTGAAAGCAGCTATTTCTAAGGACGGTGTTTTTAAAATGAGTGATTTTTTACATACAATAGAAAAAGAAATAGAATCTTCATTTGATAAAAATAAAATAGTTGGTTTTAAAAATTAAATTCACATAAATTTCACAAGCAGTTAATATCATTTTTTACTTTTATTTAAAGGAGAAAAAATGAAAATAAAATTAATGTTAGCTAGTTTAGTTTGTGCAAGTTCTATGTTTGCAGATATGGTTGTAAGTCCAAATGCTCTACCTCAAAAAGCTCAAGAGTTTTTAAACACTCATTTTAAAGACGTAAATGTAGGTTATGTAAAACAAGATGTAGATTCTTATGAAGTAAATTTAGTCGATGGGACTGAAATTGACTTTATCATCAATGGAGACTGGAAAGAAGTTGATGGTAAATACAAAAGCATTCCAACAGGATTTATCCCAAAAGAAATTATTGCAAAAGTACAAGCAGTACAACCAAATGCAGCTATTGTAGAAGTAGATAAAAAAATAAATGGCTATAAATTTAGAACAAACAATATGATGGAAATTTATACAGATTTTAAAGGTAATATTTTAGGCCA